>JBARER010000209.1:0-8408 GCA_049796395.1 Xanthobacteraceae bacterium | reverse complement strand
GCGCGCGGCCACGCCGCGCGCCCCGAAGAACGACAGCCCCGGTACCGGTGTCAAAAGCCGGGTAGATTGAGCTACAATACCAACGAACGAGCGCAGCGGCCGCGCATCCTTCGAGGCCCGGCTGCGCCGGGCACCTCAGGATGAGGTCTCAGAGAGGAGCCGACCATGGACGACATCAGCAAGCGCGATCCGATGAAGATCACCGCTGAGGACATCAACCCCCGGTACAATTGGGGCCGCCATCTGCCCGTGCTCGGCACCATGGGCGTCGATTTCGAGGAACGCGTCGACTATCGCCGCCTGCACCGCTACCGGCTGGCGCGCGCGCAAGCCGCGCTCGAGGCATCCGACCTCGGCGCCATGCTGCTGTTCGACGACAACAACATCCGCTACGTCACCTCGACCAAGATCGGCGAATGGGCGCGCGACAAGCTTTCGCGCTTTGCTCTGTTGGTGCGCGGCGGCGATCCGATTCTGTGGGACTTCGGCTCGGCGGCGATGCATCACAAGCTCTATGCGCCGTGGCTGCGACCGGAAAACTGCAAGGCAGGCCTGGTCGGTCTGCGCGGCACGGTCGATCCGGCGTTCGGCCTGATGAAGCGTCACGCCGAGGAAATGGCGGCAATCCTGCGCGACGCCGGCGTCGCCAAAATGCCGATCGGCGTCGACATCATCGAGCCGCCGATGATGTTCGAATTGCAAAAGGCCGGCCTCACCATCAAGGACTGCCAGCAAGTGATGCTGAGCGCGCGCGAGGTGAAATCCAGCGACGAAATCGCGCTGCTCAACCGCGCCGCGGCCATGGTCGACGGCGCCTACGACGTGGTCAACCAGATGCTGCGTCCGGGCGTGCGCGAAAACGACATCGTCGCCGAGGTCAACAAGTTCCTCTATACGCACGGCTCCGACGACGTCGAAGCGGTGAATGCGATCTCCGGCGAGCGCTGCAATCCGCATCCGCATAATTTCACCGACCGCATGATCCGCCCCGGCGATCAGGCGTTCTTCGACATTCTGCAAAGCTTCATGGGCTATCGCACCTGCTACTACCGCACCTTCAATGTGGTGCGTGCTACGCCTGCGCAGCACGATGCCTACCGCAAGGCGCGCGAATGGCTCGACAACGCCATCGATCGCATCAAGCCCGGCGCCTCGACCGCGCATATCTGCGAGGTGTTTCCGAAAGCGGCGGAATTCGGCTTCCCCGACGAAATGGCAGCCTTCGGCCTGCAATTCGCCCACGGCCTCGGGCTTAATCTGCACGAGCGGCCGATCATCAGCCGCGTGGTGTCGATGGACCACCCGACCGAGATCGTGGAAGGCATGGTGTTCGCGATCGAAACCTACTGCCCGGCGACCGACGGCTATTCGGCGGCGCGCATCGAGGAAGAGGTCGTGGTCACCGACAAAGGCTGCCGCCTGATCTCGCTCTTTCCGGCGGAAGAGCTGCCGATCTCGGCGAAGTATTGAGGACCGCGCCGCGCTCCTTTATTCTCGTCATGGCCGGGCTTGTCCCGGCCATCCACGTCTTCGGATAAGCAAGCTACATTGCGCTACGGCAACGCCTTTGCGCTCATGCCGCGCAGCGCCGCCAGCCGCAATTCCATCTCGCGCTTGAGATTATATTGCGGGCTGCCGAACGATCTGTTGCGCTCGATGAGAAAGCCGCGCTGCTCGTGCCGGAGCTGCTTGACGGCGTTGCCGTTGCGCTTGGCCATCGCCGCCTTGTAGGCGGCGTCGATCTCGCGATCGAGCCGCGCCAGGTCGGGATCGGAACAGATCGCCTTCTCTACCGCGCGCCGGGCGTTGCCGCAGTCGAAGGTCGGCAGCAAGTCGTCGGACGTGGTCGCACCGCGGCGGTCGCGCTCCTGCCGTGCGTCGGCGAGATTCTCGGCGGCTTTGTCGAATTGCGGATTGATGCGCAGCGCCTGTTCGTAGTCGGCGATGGCGTGATCGAGATCGCCCTTCTCGTCATAGGCGGCGCCGCGATTGTTGTAGGCGAGATAGAAGCCCGGGTTGAGCGCGATGGCGCGGTCGTAATCGGCGATGGCGCGATCGTAGTTGCGCTGGTGATTGTAGGTATCGCCGCGATTGGTGAGGAAATTCGCCTGCGGCTGCAGACGGATGGCTTCGTTGAAGTCGACGATGGCGCGGTCGTAGTCGCCGTTCTCGGCATAATCGAGACCGCGATTGTCGAAATATTCCGGCTCGAGCGGATCGAGCTTGATCGCCTCGCTCTCGTCGGCGATCGCCTGATCGACACGGCCGAGCTTCTTATAAGCCGCACCGCGATTGGTGTAAGCGCGCGGCTTCTTCGGATCGAGCTTGATCGCCTGATCGTAATCCTTGATGGCCGACTGATAGTCCTGCTTGAAGTAATAAGCGACGCCGCGATCCATGAAGGTCTGCGAATCGTCCGGCTTGAGCCGCAGCGCTTCGTTGTAGTCGGCTATGGCGCGGTCGTATTGGCCGTTGTTGTTGAAGACATTGGCGCGGTTGTCGAAGCCGGCAGGATCGTTCGGATCGATCACGACCGCCTTGTTGGCGTCGCTCAGCGCCGCACCGAGCTTGTCGATGCTGCGATAGGCATTGGAGCGCTCGCGGAACGCCCGCTCGTTGTTCGGATCGAGCGCGATGGCGCGATTGAAATCGGCGATCGCGAGGTCGGTCTTGGCCATGGTCCAATAGGTGGCGCCACGATTGACCAAAGCGGCGGCCTGCGCCTGCGGCTGGTCCCTGAGCGTGTCGATAAGCGCGCCGCAGGCGGCGATGCGCTGCTGCGGCGAATAGGCGTCGTCGTCGGTCGCGGTGCAGATATCGGCGTTGGTGCCGCTCGACCCACTCTCGGCGCGCGCGGTCGGGATCAAAAGGCAAATTGCGGCGACACCGACAATCAAACAGCGCATGGCAGCCCCTTCATTCAAGTACCAGCGGCCGGTCGGGGGCCGGCTGGTGCTTTTTAGTCTCACCGCGCGGTAAAAAGGTTTTCTGCCGTTTTGTTAAAGTGTGGCAGGCACTTGACGCGCCGACGGTTTCTGGCGACACCCATCGCCAAATGGCCGCCGCCGAGCTCCCCCAAACTGCCATCGCCGAAGCGCTCGCGCAAAAAATCTGCGCCCTGGATGCCGCGCGCCTGCCGCAAGCGGTGCGCGACAAATGCGTCGAGCTGCTGATCGACGTCGTTGGCCTCGCCGTCACTTCTCGTAACGAAGATTACGTGAAGAGTACCCTTGAAGCTTGCGACGACGACGGCCCATGCACGGCCATCGGCCATTCGCGCACGCTGTCCGCCGCGGCCGCGGCGATCGTCAATGGCACCGCGATCCACGGCGAGGACTTTGACGATACCTTCGAGGGCGGCCCGATCCATGCCGGCGCGGTGATCGTGCCCGCGGTGCTGGCGGCCTGCGAGCGCCACGGGCTTGATGGCAGCGCCGCGGTTTTGGGCATCGCGGTCGGCGTCGAGACGATGTGCCGGCTTTCGCTGGTCGCGCCCACGCTGACCCACAAAGCGGGATTCCATCCCACCGCCGTGTTCGGCGCCGTGGGCGCCGCCGCTGGCGTTGGCGCGGCGCTGAAGCTTTCGCCGCGCCAACTTGTCGATGCGCTCGGCACGGTCGGCTCGATGGCCTCGGGCATCATCGAATATCTCGCCGAAGGCGCCTGGACCAAAAGGCTGCATGCCGGCTGGGCGGCGCAATCGGGACTGCGCGCCGCGCTGCTCGGCCGCGCCGGTTTCGCTGGCCCGCGCACGGTGTTCGAGGGCGTGCACGGCTTCTTTCACGGCTTCGCCAACACCACCAAGGGCGATTACGACATCATCACGCGCGACTTCGGCAGCCACTGGGTCACCGAAACGCTGGCCTTCAAGCCCTATCCCTGCGGGACCATGACGCATCCCTATATCGACTGCGCGCGGCGGCTCGCGGCGCGCGGCGTAAAGGCCGACGACATCGTCGAGATGGTTTGCGACGTCGGCGAAGGCACCGTGCACCGGCTATGGGACCCGCTGCCGGCCAAGCAGACGCCGAAGAACGGCTATGCCGGTAAGTTCTCGACGCCCTATTGCATCGCCGCGGGCTTTATCCGCGGCAACGTAGGTTTAAGCGACTTCTCCGACGCGGCGGTGCGCGATCCCGCGGTGCTGAAGCTCGCCGGCAAGGTCCGCTACCGGATCGATCCGCAAAATCCTTATCCGAAAAATTTCACCGGCCACATCCGTGCCACGCTGCGCGACGGCTCAGCGGTGGAAGAGCGCCAGCCCTATATGCGCGGCGGCGCCCATGAGCCGCTGAGCCGCAAAGACATCGAGGACAAGTTTTTGCTCAATGCCAAGCACGGCGGCTGGAGCGCTCGCCGCGCCGGCGACGTGCTGGGGCTTATCGGGACCCTGTTTGACGGGCAGATAGAGCTGACGGCGCTGCGCGGCTGATATCGCCGCAGCGCCGGGCACGTGGCACGCTCCGTGCTTTACCTCGCTATGCCGGAGATAGCGAGGAAGTATGAAATTCGGACCACGCGAAATAACCGACAACCCCGTATCGCTCCTGGCGGTTGCGGCCGTCGCCGGGTTTCTGGCGTCATTTTCGGCGAGTAACGCGCAGCCTGCTCAAACTTACGTGATGAAGCTGAGCACCGCGACGGTCAACGACACGCAGCAGGAATGGCTGCAGCGCTTCGGCGCCGCCGTCGAAAAGGATTCCGGCGGCCGCATCAAGCCGCAAATCTATAATGGCAGCAAGCTCGGCTCGATTCCCCGCCAGATCGAAGGCACACAGTTCGGTTCGATCCAGGCCTGGATAGGACCGCCGGAGTTCCTGGTCGGTGTGGACGAGCGTTACGAGGCGTTGAGTGCACCGGGATTGTTCACCAGCCAGGAACAGGACGTAAGGACGCTGAACGATCCGCAGGTCAGAGATCTGATGCTGGGACTAGGCGCCAACAAAGGGCTCGCCGGCATCGCCATCATGCCCACCGCGCCATCGGCGATCGTCGTGCGCAAGGAGACCCATCATCTCGACGAGTTCAAGGGGATGAAAATCCGCGTTCTGGCATCGCCGTTTCAGTTGGAGATGATCAAGCGAATGGACGCGTCACCTGTTGCCATGTCGCTCGGCGACGTCCTGCCGGCGCTGCAGCAGGGAGCCGTCGACGGCGCCTTGGGCACGATTTCGGTCTTCGTGCCGCTGCACTATTCCGACGCCACCAAATTCATGGTTGAAAACGGGCAGCCGTTCGTAAACGTCGTCGTCGTGATGAACAAGAAATGGCTGGATGACTTGCCCGCGGACCTGCAAAAGATCGTTCGCGACGACGCGACGACCGTCACCACGGGTATCCTGCCATTTGTGAAGAATTTCTATTTCGCCCAGCGCAAGGCTTGGATGGATCAGGGCGGCAAGTTGATCGAATTCCCCGCCGACGAACAGGCTGCCTATCTCGCCAACATCTCCAGTATCGGCTCCGATCTGTCGAAGGACAAGCCGGCGCTCAGCGCGGCGGTGAAAACCGTAATGGACTCGGCGGCGCGGAATAAGGTCACCGTAGCGCAGAACAAATAAACGTCGGCGCGGCGCCGGCATTTTCTTCCACCGCGCGCCGGGCGCGCCCACCATCCTTCGGATCAGGACGGGAGCGACCTCGAATGGGAGCGTGGCGGCGCCATTGGCCCACCATGGGCCCGCTGACCCGGTCCGGCACGCGAGCACGCGTCTCCACTCAACCTGCGGCACGGGGACTGGAGCGAAGCGCGCGTCGCGGCTACCCTGCAGGCGCTCAGTACGCTTTTGAGCAAGCGGCCGGCCTCGTCCCGCCATGAGGGAGGCCGCACAAGATGCAAACCGAGGGAATGGAAATGATCAAGTCAGGTATGGCAGTGGGCTCTGCCCGGAACGCCATTTTTGCTGCCGCTGCGCTCGCCGTCGGCGCACTTGCCGTCACGGTCACCGCGCAATCGCCGGCGCAAGCGCAGGATACGAAGGCTTATGTGATGAAGCTGAGCACCGCGACGCTCAACGACACGCAGCACGAATGGATGAAGCGATTTGCCGCCGCCGTGGAGAAGGATTCGGGCGGCCGCATCAAGGGCGAAGTGTTTCCGGCGAGCCAGTTGGGCTCGATTCCGCGCCAGATCGAGGGGACGCAATTCGGCGCGATCCAGGCCTGGATCGGGCCGCCCGAGTTCCTGGTCGGCGTCGATGAGCGTTACGAGGCCTTGAGCGCGCCGGGGCTGTTTTCCAGCGAGGAGCAGGACATCCGCGTCGTCGGCGATCCAGCGGTCCGCAACATGATGCTGGGCCTGGGCGCCAACAAAGGCCTGGTCGGCATTGGCCTGTTTCCGCTCTCGCCGTCGGCCATCGTCACCGTCAAGCCGGTGCATCATCTTGCCGAATTCAAAGGCATGAAGCTCCGCGTGCTGGCTTCGCCGTTCCAGCTCGAAATGATCAAGCGCATGGACGCGTCGCCGGTGGCGATGTCGCTCGCCGACGTTCTGCCCGCTCTGCAGCAGGGCGCGATCGACGGCGCGCTCGGCACCGTGCCGGTGTTCGGTCCGCTGCATTACATCGACGCCGCCAAATATGTCAGCGAAATCGGCCAGCCTTACGTCAACACCATCGCGGTGATGAACAAGAAATGGCTGGAGGCATTGCCGGCGGATTTGCAGAAGATCGTGCGCGACGACGCCACGGCCATGGACAAAGAGATCGTCCCCTTCGTCAGCAGCTTCTATGCCGCGCAACGCAAGGCGTGGGCCGAACACGGCGGCCAGCTGTCGAGCTTGCCGGCTGACGAGCAGGCCGCGTTTCTGCAGAAGATTTCCGATATCGGCGATACGCTGTCGAAGGACAAGCCCGAGCTGAACAAGGCCGTGCACGTGGCGATGGACGCAGCCGCGCGCAATAAATAGCAACGGTCAATTCATCCGCCGCCGTGCGATCCGCCGCGCGTAGCTCTGTACGCAGCGGCGCAGGTCGATGAAGTTCTGCCGCAGCTGTTCGAGCGCAAAGCCAAGCGCGAACACGGGCTCGACCTCGTTGCTGGTCAAAGGCAGCGTCAAGCCTTCGCTGCGCACCGCCTCGACCTCGGCGATGTAGGCGGCGAGCTCCGCTTCGAAGGCATCGACCGGCGGCGGCCCACTGTGCTGATCGAGCGCCGTGGCGCTGGCATTGAGGAAATCGCGCGCGACGCTTCCCACCCGCGTCAGCGGTGCGGCGAGCCGCCCAAGCAGAGCCTCCGGCAGCGGCTTAGCGGCCGCGCGGCCGATGATGACGAGATCGTGGCGCAGCCGCAGAATAGTGCGCGACAGCGGTCCGGGATCG
This sequence comes from Xanthobacteraceae bacterium, assembly GCA_049796395.1. Taxonomy (GTDB): domain Bacteria; phylum Pseudomonadota; class Alphaproteobacteria; order Rhizobiales; family Xanthobacteraceae; genus BOG-931. The sequence continues at coordinate 1,089 of JBARER010000209.1, read as the reverse complement.
GGCCGCGCAGCGAGCGTGATCATCAGTTCGTGCTCGGCGTCGGTCGTGATCTTCTGGAAACCGGCGACCGCCGTGCCGATATCGTTCTGGATGCGGCTGTTGTCGGCCGGTTCGAGGCCGTGCGTAAAGCCGGTCAACAGTTCCGGCAAGGCATTGGCAAACTGCCGGAGCAAGCGTGACGCCGTCTTCAGGCGGACATCATGGGCGCGCTCGGGAAACACCAAGAGCGAGACGATGACTGCGATGACGCCGCCGAGCGCGACTTCCGACGACCGCGTAATCGACGCTTCGATCGGGCCTTCGCCAAACTGGCCCGCAATCAGGATCACCAGGACGGCCGAGAACGGCGCGACGCGAAAGTTCGGATTGAAAGCGGCGAGCAGCGCCAAGGGCGCGATCGCCAGTGCCAAAATGCCGGCCTGGGCCAGCACCGTGTCATGCGGAACGAAGGCCCCGAGGATGGCGGCGTAGACGGCGCCGCCGACGGTGCCGACGATATATTCGAGCGTCGCCCGCAGCGAGCCGCCGGCGCTCATCTGCGTCACTACGATGGCGGTGATGATGACCCACAGGCCCTGCAGCGGAACCTGAAGCCAGCGGGCGACCGCGAAGGCCGCCAGGCCCGATGCCGTCATGCGCACGCAAAAGCGCCAGCGCGGCTTGTAGGCGCTGGCAAGCGCGGCGATGTGCCGCCAGATCGTCGGGCGCTCGGTCCCCATCAGTTCTGCAAAGCTCCAAGGAGGTCGTTCCGGAATGGAGTATAACCCGCCACACCAAAAGCGGGGCGACCTCGGCGCGGCTTTGTGTCAGAGGTGCGTCGCGAAACCGTCCTTGTGTCCGAGACGTGGTATTGACATTGGTCACTGATATAGATACGTTCTGAAGAATCAAATCTCGCCTCAGGAAGGACACCACCGGGTGACGCCGGCGGAGGGGGCGAGTACGGTTCCCGCGGGTGGGATTGTCACCCCCGCTCTCGGGCGGCTCTGGGCCAAAACGCCCGGCCGGCACTATGACCGGTCTGCGGGTTAAAACCCGCTGCACTGGGGCGGCAGGGGACGGATAACACCCGTCCCTCAGTGGTCCCGT
>JBARER010000208.1:0-31363 GCA_049796395.1 Xanthobacteraceae bacterium | reverse complement strand
CACCGCTGGCCCGCATCGTCTCCTGGGCGCAGGCGGGCGTTGACCCCAAAATCATGGGCACTGGCCCGATCCCGGCCTCGCGCGCAGCGCTGAAAAAGGCGGGCTGGAATGTCGCCGATCTTGATCTTGTCGAGGCCAACGAGGCCTTCGCCGCCCAAGCCTGTGCGGTCAATAAAGACCTCGGCTGGGATACCAGCAAGGTCAACGTCAACGGCGGCGCCATTGCCATCGGTCATCCGATCGGCGCATCGGGAACCCGGGTGCTGGTGACGCTCTTGTACGAGATGCAAAAGCGCAATGCGAAGAAGGGCCTCGCTACGTTGTGCATCGGCGGCGGCATGGGCATCGCGATGTGTCTGGAGCGCTGAACGGACAACGGATGATTTGATCGAAGTCATGGCCGGGCTTGTCCCGGCCATGCTATTTGAAAGACCAGAGCTCAGCGAAGGTTAGAGCTCGACGAAAAATGAGGGAGGATTTGATGCCCCGTGTTGCGTTGGTCACTGGGGGAACGCGCGGCATTGGCGCGGCCATCTGCAAGGCGCTCAAAGCCGCGGGCTACACCGTCGCCGCCAATTATGGCGGCAACGACGAGGCTGCCCAAGCGTTCAAGGCCGAGACCGGCATCAATGTTTATAAGTGGGATGTGTCGTCGTTCGATGCCTGCGCCGCCGGCGTGAAAGAAGTCGAGTCCGAACTCGGACCGGTTGACGTGCTGGTCAACAATGCCGGCATCACCCGCGATGCGCAGCTGCACCGCATGAAACCGGAACAGTGGACGGCGGTGATCAACACCAATCTCGGCTCGCTGTTCAACATGTGCCGGCAGGTGATCGAGGGCATGCGCGAACGGAAATTCGGCCGGATCGTCAATATCTCGTCGATCAACGGACAGAAGGGCCAGTTCGGCCAGACCAATTATTCCGCCGCCAAAGCCGGCGAAATCGGCTTTACCAAAGCGCTGGCGCAAGAAGGCGCGCGCGCTGGCGTTACCGTCAATGCGATCTGCCCCGGCTACATCGCCACCGACATGGTCAAGGCGATGGCGCAGGAGGTGCTGCAGAAAAACGTGCTGCCGCAGATTCCGATCGGACGGCTTGGCGAACCGGAAGAAGTTGCACGTTGCGTGATTTTTCTCGCCTCCGACGATGCCGGGCTGATCACCGGCTCGACCCTGACTGCGAACGGCGGCCAGTATTTCGCATAGCTCTTTATAGCTATATATCCGCTGCACCTGTTTTTACGGGCGACGGACCCTCATGGCTTTGCGAGCTTCCACCATCGAACGGCGCGGCGAGCAGATGCTGCCCGCGCTCGATGCGCTCGAGATCGAACGGGTACGCCACTTTGGCGAATGCCGGAATTTCGCCGCCGGCGCGGCGCTCTACACGACCGGCCAGGTCGCGGCGGGCTTCATGGTCGTCCTGAGCGGCCAGGTGGAGGTGACCTACCTCGATAAAACGGGCCGCCGCACCACCCTCCTTACTCACGGCCCCGGCCACTTCCTCGGCGAATTGGCCCAACTCGCCGGCCGGCCTGCGCTGGCCGATGCCATTGCGCAGCAACCGGTGCAGGTCTTGATTATCCCGCCGGAGCGATTGCGCGCGTTGCTGATCGCTGAAGCTGAATTGGGCGAGCGCATCATGCGCGCGCTGATCCTGCGCCGCGTCGGCCTCCTGGAGACCGGTGTCGGCGGACCGATCATTGTCGGACGCGCCGAAAACGCCGATGTGCTTCGGCTCGAGGTTTTTCTGCGCCGCAACGGCCATCCTCTCCAATTGCTCGATCCCGAAGTCGACGCCGAGGCCAGGGCTTTGATCGAGCGTTTCCATGTCGATGCGGGGCAACTGCCGATCGTGCTCTGCCCGGCCGGGCAGCTGTTGCGCAATCCGAGCGAAGATGAACTGGCGCGCTGCATCGGCTTAGTCGGCCCGATCGATCCCAACCGCGTCTATGACGTGGCCGTGGTCGGCGCCGGCCCGGCAGGATTGGCGACCGCGGTTTATGCGGCGTCCGAGGGGCTCTCCGTCCTCGTGCTCGACTGCCGGGCCTTTGGCGGACAAGCCGGGGCCTCGTCCCGGATCGAGAACTATCTCGGCTTTCCCACCGGCATCACCGGTATCGCGCTGATGGCGCGGGCCTACAATCAGGCACAGAAATTCGGGGCCGAAATGGCAATCCCCGACGAAGTCAGCGGCTTACTTCCACCAGCCGACATCACCGGCCGCTTTGCTCTGCATTTGCACGGCGGTGAACGCGTCACTACGCGCTCCATTGTGGTCGCGAGCGGCGCGCGATACCGGCGACTTGCGTTTGAAAACCTGCACGAATTCGAAGGATCATGTGTGCATTATTGGGCATCACCACTGGAAGGCAGACTTTGCAATCAGCAGGAAGTGGCGCTGGTCGGCGGCGGCAATTCGGCCGGCCAAGCCGCGGTGTTCCTGGCGAGCCAAGGCGCCAAGGTCTGGATGTTGGTGCGCGGACCGGGATTAGCCGAAACCATGTCACGCTATCTGGTCGATCGTATCGCCGCGCTGGACAATATCGAAGTCGTAACCCGGGCCCAGGTGAGCGCGCTGGAAGGTCACAACGGCGTACTTGAGGCGGTGCGTTGGCGCATTGCCGCCACGGGCGAGGACGTGCGCAAGCCGATCCGTCATTTGTTTCTGTTCATCGGCGCCGAACCCAATACCGATTGGCTCACCGGGTCGGGTGTTGCGCTTGATGCCAAGGGCTTCGTGCTGACTGGCGAAGACGCGGGCGGGGAAAGACATCCGCTGGAGACGGCGCGGCGCGGGGTATTTGCCATCGGCGACGTTCGCGCCAAATCGATCAAGCGCGTCGCAGCGGCGGTCGGCGAAGGCGCGCAGGTCGTCGCCGCGCTGCACGGCTATTTGGCGGCGCGCGCGGGTGAGCCGGTCGCGGCTATGGTCTCCAGCCCTCCGGCGCCAGCTCAAAGCCGCTGAATTCAAAGCCCGGCGCCACCGTGCAGCCGACGAGCGTCCAATCGCCAAGGCTGTCCGCCGCCTGCCAGGCGTGTGCCGGCACGACGGCTTGTGGTCGCTCCCCGGCGGCAAGATCGGCGCCGAGTATGATGCGTTCGTTGCGTCCGGCGGCCGCAATCTCGAGCGCAAGCGGCGCACCGGCATAAAAGTGCCAGGCTTCGGCCGCATCGACCCGGTGCCAGCGTGAGCGCTGGCCGCGCGCGAGTAAAAAATAGATCGCAGTCGACGCCGCACGGCCGGCCGTGCGCTGCGGATCGCGGAACGTCTCGCGGAAATGGCCGCCTTCCGGATGTGGCTTAAGCTCGAGGAGCCGGATGACGTCGTCTGCGCTTAGCGACCACACGGTCGGGAAACGCCGTCAAAATCGATTCTTGCGTTCGCGGATCTCGGCGAACACCTTCCACGCCGGACTACCGGCCAATCCGACCGATTGCGCCACTTCGGCGGCGTCGGCGCGCAGGAACGGGTTGGCGGCTTTTTCCGCGCCGATGGTCGCCGGAATCGTCGGCTTGCCCCCGGCAAGAAGTTTTTTAACGTCGTCCGCGCGCACCGCCAAAGCCGCGTTGTTTGGCTCGATGGTCTTGGCAAAGCGGATATTGGCGTCGGTGTATTCGTGGCCGCAATAAAACTCCGTATCGTCAGGCAGCGCCCGCAATTTCAACAACGAATGCCACATCATTTCCGCATTGCCTTCGATGATGCGGCCGCAGCCGATCGAGAACAGCGTGTCGCCGACGAAGGCCAGTTTATCGGCGGGGAAAAAATAGGAAATATGGCCGGCGGTATGGCCGGGCGTCTCGATCACCCGGCCTTCCAGCGTGCCGAGTCGCACTTTATCGCCCTCACCAACCGTCTCGTCGACATGCGCAATGCGCGCTGCCTCGGCGCGCGGCGCGACGACGCGGCACTTGTGATGCGCCTTGAGCTCGCCGATGCCGGCGGTGTGATCGCCGTGGTGGTGCGTCACCAGGATTTCGGAAAGCCGCCAGCCGGTCTTTTTCAGTGCCGCCTCGACCGGAGCGGCCTCGGGTGCATCGATCGATGCCGTCATGCCGCTGTCTGGGTCATGAAGCAGCACGCCGAAATTGTCCGTGAGGCAGGGGAACAAATACGTCTGAGCCGGCATGGTTATTCCCTATCCGTAGGCGGAGGCAGATCATCCGCCTTCGCCGCGGATGACGCAACAAGCCATGGTTAACGCCGGCGACGGCTACAAAACGACAACGCAATCCGTGCTATTTTGCCGTCATGGACGTGGTCGACCTGCGTAATTTTTACAGCCAGCACCTTGGCGTCGTGGCGCGGCGTCTTGTCGGCGACGGCATCCGCGTGCGGTGGAACGACACCCGGGGCTTGCGTGTCCTGGGCCTCGGCTATCCCACGCCCTATCTCGGCTTGTTCCGTGATGAGGCGGAGCGTTGCCTTGCCATGATGCCGGCCACTCAGGGCGTCATTCGCTGGCCATCGGCTCGCGCAGGTCTCGCCGCTTTGGTCGAAGAGGACGAACTGCCGCTGACCGATGCCGCGGTCGATCGCATGCTCTTGGTGCACGCCCTGGAAATGTCGGCCGATCCGACCGAGCTGTTGCGCGAGGCATGGCGGGTTCTGGCCGCCGGCGGCCGGCTGTTGGCCGTGGTGCCCAACCGGCGCGGGCTGTGGGCGCGCATGGACACGACGCCGTTCGGCCAAGGACGCCCCTATTCGCGCAGCCAGATTACCCAGCTTTTGCGCGACGCCTGGTTCACCCCGACCGGCTGGGACGAAGCGCTTTACGTGCCGCCGATTTCGCGCAAGTGGTTTTTGCGCTCGGCTGCCGCCTGGGAACGGACCGGCGCCACGCTGGCGGCGCCGTTCGCGGGCGTTCATATCGTCGAAGCAACCAAGCAAGTTTATCGCGCGATCCCGGCGCGGCGGGAGAAACGCAAGCTTGTGCCGGCGCTGCAGCCGGTGCTGGCGCCGTCGCCCGGTGCCGCCGCGCTGCGCTGATCGCGGCCCAATCATGCCTGCGGAAACGGCCCCCAGGCGCGCTGCACGGCAGCACGCCCGGCAATGGCGTCGTGCCAGCGCTGCACATGGGCATAGTCTTGCAGGCCGATATCCTTGACGCCGTGAAAGTGCACGTCGGAATACATCGTCATGTCGGCGATGGAATAGTCGCCAGCGAAATACGCGTTGCCGGCAAGATGCCGATCGAGAATGCCGAGCATGTCGCGCATATTGTCCTCGTAGTGCTGTTGGGCGGCCGGGACCTTTACCGGCGAGCGGATCGCCCAGTGCCCAAACTGCTGCGCCAGCGTGGTGAAGGTCGCCGAGCCGTAGAACAGCCATTGATCGACCTTGGCCCGGGCGCCCCGATCGCTCGGATAGAACTGGCCGGTCTTTTCAGCGAGATATTTGAGGATCGCTCCGGATTCGCAAAGCGTTACTTGCGCGCCGCCGGGGCCGTCATGGTCGACAATGGCCGGAATTTTGTGGCCCGGGCTGATCTTCATGAAGTCCGGCGACATCTGCGCTCGTTCGCGCAAATTGACCGGAACAATCCGATGCGGAAGGCCGGTCTCCTCGAGCATCATGCGCGGCTTGTAGCCGTTGTCGGTCATCCATGTGTAGCAGTCGATCATATCGCCTCCCCGTCGAACGCTTGTCACCAGTCTTGTTCTTTGCCGGCGAAGCTCGCACCGGCAATCGCCACTCTTATTCCGGCCACGGCTCCGCGGTCACCGCGGCCGCATCCGCGCCCACGTAATCGACCAGGCTGGTGCGCGAGTCGCGCTCAAGCGCGGTCAGAAGCACCGCCTTGATGTCGGTGACAAGCGCAAGCCCGCGGAACACCAGTCCTGAATAAATCTGAATGAGACTTGCACCGGCGCGCAGCTTGCCGAGCGCAGCCGGACCGGAATCGACGCCGCCGGCGCCGACAAGGGGGAATACGCCCTCGACCCGCACATAGGTCTCGGCCAGCATGCGGTCCGCCAACGCCAACAACGGCCGGCCGGACAAACCGCCGGCCTCTTTGGCCGTCTCGCGGTCCCGCAGGCTTTTCGGCCGCGCCACCGTGGTATTGCCGACAATCATGCCATCGACCCGGCGCCGGCGCGCGATGCTGACGACATCGTCGAGATCGGGCAGGGAAAGATCGGGCGCAATCTTCAAGAGCACCGGAGTCGGCCCGGCCTGTGGCGCCACGCGATCACGGACCTCGATGACCCGCGCCAAGAGGTCGTCGAGCACCGCGGCCTGCTGCAGATCGCGCAGACCAGGCGTGTTGGGCGATGAGATGTTCACCGTGATGTAACTCGCCACCGCGGCGAAGTCCTTGATCAAGCCGGCGTAATCGGCGAGGCGATCGGGCGCTTCCTTGTTGGCGCCGATATTGATGCCGACAACGCCGCCAGCGTGCGCCCGGGCGGCGAGCCGGCGCAGTGCCGGATCGGCGCCTTGCGAATTAAAGCCGAGCCGGTTGATCACGCCTTGGTCGGCATTGAGCCTAAACAGGCGCGGCCGCGGATTGCCCGGCTGCGGCTTAGGCGTGATGGTGCCGACTTCGACAAAACCGAAGCCGAGCCGCAACAGCGCGTCCGGGACCTCGGCGTTTTTATCTAACCCGGCGGCGACGCCGATCGGGTTGGGAAAATTCAGCCCGAATGCCCGTGTCGCCAGCCGCTTATCGTCGCGCGCAACCGCCGGGAGCGGAGCAAATTTCAGCATCCGGACTACCAGACTATGGGCGTCTTCCGGATCGAGCGCGTACAAAAAAGGCCGCGTCAGTCGGTCCAGCAGTCCGATCACTGTTTTAGCTCCGGCAACGACCGCTCGCCGCCAACCTCATCCGGCAACGGCCGTACCCAACGCACGCCATCGAGGGAAAGCGGCCCGTAAAGATGTGGAAACAATCCGCCGCCCCGCGACGGCTCCCATTTGAGCGCGGTCCCAAGCGTATCGCCGTCGACCGCGACCAGCACCAAATGGGCTTGCCCGGCGAAGTATTTCGTCGCCGTCCCGGCAAGCTGCGCGGCGGTCGAGAAGTGAATAAAGCCATCGCGCCGGTCGACGTCCGATCCGCCATAGGACCCGACGCGCTCGGCTTCCCGCCACGCCGCACGTTCGCAGATTTTATAAATTATCGTCACGCCATGGACCTTAGAGCATGATCCGGAAGAGTGGATATCGGTTTTCCGAAAAGATCACGCTCCAACGAAGAGTCCTAACGGGCCTTGAGCGTCCAGGCAATAATTCCTATCATCGCCCACTTGTTTGCACATGATCCGTTCCGAGAATCGCCAGGCCCTTTCGGGATCATGTCTGCGTAGGAGTTTGTATGCTCACGCATGTGCAGGTCTGGTCGGCCATCGATCGCCTCGCCACGCGCGCAGGTTTATCCGCCTCGGGATTGGCCCGGCGGGCCGGGCTTGATCCGACGACGTTCAACAAATCGAAGCGCATTACGCCTGCGGGGCGCGAGCGTTGGCCGTCGACCGAATCGATCGCCAAAGCTTTGACGGCGACAGGCACGCCGCTTGAGACTTTCGTGGCGCTGATCGAACCGGGCGCCGCCGCAGCGGCGCGCGCAGTGCCGCTTCTCGGCTTTGCCGAAGCTGGTGCCGGCGGTTATTTCGACGACGGCGGCTTCCCGGCCGGCGAAGGCTGGGACGAAATTGCGTTTCCGGCCGTCACCGACGAACATGCCTATGCGCTTGAAGTCTCCGGCCAGTCGATGGAGCCGGCCTATCGCGACGGCGACATCATCCTGGTGTCGCCGTCGGCACCGATCCGCCGCGGCGACCGTGTCGTGGTCCGGACCAGAGACGGCGAGGTGCTGGCCAAGGAGCTCAAGCGCAGGACTACCAAATCAATCGAGCTGAAATCGCTCAATGTCCAGCACGCCGACCGCACCCTGGCGCTCGTCGATATATTATGGATCGCGCGCATTTTGTGGGCCAGTCAGTGAATCACGCCGAGCGTGCCAGCGCCCCATCGATCATCGCAATGGTGTTTTGAATTCCATAGGCAGCAACAAAAGAGCCGAAGCGCGGGCCTTTCTCTTGGCCGAGCAGCACCTGGTAAAGCAAATTGAACCAATCGAGCGAGACGCCGGGCCGGCCGTCTTTGCCCTTCTTCTTCTGGTCGAGAAACGGCTCGCGCCGCCCAACCTCGTAGACGACGTCTTGAATCGGCTGCGCGTCGGCGTCCGCCGGCAATTGTGACAGCGCGTCGCGCAAATCGATCAGGGCCGCGCGTCCGGCCGCGTTCGGCTCGCGATATGTCTTCGTCGGCGCGACGAAGTCGCGGTAATAATTGATCGCGTAACCGACCAGCGCGGCGAGCCGCGGATGTGTCTGTTCGGTCACGCCGGGCCGATAGCGGCCGATAAAGCCCCACAGGGTCTCGGCATTGGCGGCGTTCGAGGCCGTGACAAGCGATAAAAGCATCGCAAACGGCACCGGATTGTCGGCCGCCGGCGGCGCGCCGGAATGAATGTGCCAGACGGGATTGCCGAGTTGCTCCTTCGGTGCCTGCCGTGGATAGGCATCGAGGAATTGCAGATATTCGTCGACGTGCCGGGGAATGACATCAAAATAAAGCCGCTTCGCCGCTTTCGGCTCCCGATACATGAACAGCGACAGACTTTCCGGGCTGGCGTAGCGCAGCCACTCGTCGATGGTCAGCCCGTTGCCTTTCGACTTCGAGATTTTCTGCCCGTTCTCGTCGAGAAAAAGCTCGTAGTTGAAGCCCTCCGGCGGTGCGCCGCCGAGGACTCGGCAGATGTCGCTCGACAGCTTCACCGAATCGATCAGGTCCTTGCCGGCCATCTCATAATCGATGCCGAGTGCAACCCAGCGCATGGCCCAATCCGGCTTCCATTGCAGCTTGCAGCGGCCGCCGGTGACCGGCGTTGTGACGTGTTCGCCATCGTTCTCGTATGTAATGGTCCCTGCTGCGGCATCGTGGGCGACGACCGGCACCTGCAAGACGACGCCGGTCTTGGCATCGATCGGCAAAAACGGTGAATAGGTTTGCGCGCGCTCTTCGCGCAGCGACGGCAGCATCACCGCCATCACCGCTTCAAAATGCGCCAGCATTTTGAGTAGCGCTGCGTCGAACCGCCCGGACGTGTAGCAGGCGGTCGACGACATGAACTCATATTCGAAGCCGAATTGATCGAGAAAGGCGCGCAGCCGCGCATTGTTGTGGGCGGCAAAGCTGTCATGCGTGCCGAACGGATCCGGCACCTGGGTCAGCGGCTTGCCGAGATGTCGCGCCAGCATCTCTTTGTTGGGAACGTTATCGGGCACCTTGCGCAGCCCGTCCATGTCGTCGGAAAAGGCGATCAGCCGCGTCTTGATCTTGTCGTCGGTGAGGACGCGAAAGGCGTGACGCACCATGGTTGTGCGCGCCACCTCACCGAACGTGCCGATATGGGGTAGACCGGACGGACCATATCCGGTTTCGAAAATCACCTCATCCTTGGGCGCGCGCTTAAGCCGCGCCACGATTTTGCGCGCCTCCTCGAACGGCCAAGCGTGCGACAGTTCGGCGATTTCACGCGCGCTTGCGACAGGGCCTTCGACACTCGTCATCGCGTCGGCTTTCGTCTTCGGGTCGCGCGGTATAGAGCATGTCCCGCAAAAGTGGAACCCGGTTTTGCGAAAAGGCCATGCTGAAACAAACAGCTAGGAGCGTATCCCGATTCCATTAAATCGGGATACGCTATAGCGTCAAAACCCGTCAGGTTCAAAACGGACTGATCGGAAAATAGCGCAGCCAAAGATCAGTATAAGTGCCCTTTTCCCATTGTCGGAACAGCGCCCAGTTCAGCGCCTGCCGCAGCAGATCGTTGCCGCGCTTGACCGCGATGCCGACGCCTTCGCCGAAGAAGCGGCTTTCTAGATAAGGCCCGCTGCGGAACGCACAGCAGCCGGCGGAATCGGTGCCATTGAGCCACAACGCCAGCGAAATTCCATCGCCGAACAACAGATCGACGTCTTTATTGCGCAGCGCCGCGCGAGCGGCCGCGTCGTTGGCATAGGATTTTATCTCGGCCTCCGTGAACAGCTCTTTCAGGAACGCCTCGTGCGCAGTGCCGGCGACGACTGCAATCTTCTTGCCCTCGACGAACTGCGGCTCGACGTCATGGATCGGACTGTCGACGCGGGCGACAAAGCGGGCCGGCGTGCGGTAGTACGGATCGGTGAAATCGGCGTGCTGACGGGCCTCCGCGCTCGCAGCGATCGATGCAATCACGGCATCGCCCTGATTGCTATTGAGAGCGCCCAGAAGCAAATCGAATCGGCGCGCCTGAACGGTGCAGGTGGTTTTGATCTCGTCACAGAGTAACCGCGCCAGATCGACATTGAACCCGACCGGATTGCCGTCCGGTCCGGCGAAATCGAACGGCGGATAATCGAGGCCCGTTAAAAAGCGGATCGATTGGATGCGTGATAGATCGGGCCGTTCCGGCCGGTGGCGAGGGTCCCAGAAGCCGGGTACCGCGGCACCCCGCGGCAGATCGACGCCGTCCTGAGCCCAGGCCCCGCGCGCGCCGGCCAGCGCTGCAGCCAAAACGGCGAGGGCTAGGCCGATCGCCGCCGCGAGCGCGGGCCAGCGCCAATAGCGCGGGTGGCGTCCGGTTATTGCTATTCCAGGTCGCATAGGCCACGATGGCGGCGCTTGATGGTGTTGCTGCATGCTTCTTCGCCGTATCCGGCCTCGCTTAGCGGCGGTGTAAGGAAAAGTCGAGGCAGGCGGCGCTGACGTTGCGCTTTGGGGGGCAACGGTGGCTGTGGGTGGCGTAGCAGGCGCCGGCATTCGCCGCGCCAAGGTTGAAAATTGGCTGGTGGGCGGCGCGCTCCGTGCCGCTCTTGCGCCGGTCAAACTCCAAACCGGCGGCGTGCCGGCAGCGCGACCCGACCCATGCCCGGAAACAGCCTGCCTCCGGCATCTCCTGCCGGACCGCATCCTAGCCGCCGCGGAACGGCGGGCGAGGGCCATCGGCGTCGGCGCCGAGCGGGTGTTGATCTGTGCCGACGCCATCACCGAAGAAGCGTACCTGACGGCGCTGGCCGCCTCTCTCGGCACAGGCTACGAGCGGCTCGACCGCGTATCGCGAGCCGATTGCCCGCTCGATGATGCCCGGCTGATCGAGGCGGCAGCGGCAGGTTTATTGCCGCTACGCGAAGGTCACGGGCTGACATGGATTATCGCGCCGCAGGCCATGAGGGCGCGGCGGCTGGCCGATCCGCGCTGCGAGCGTCCGGAGTGGCTCACATCTTTCCGCCTGACCTCGGCGGATCGGCTGCGGTCTTTCGCCACCCGGCATGCCGGCCGTGCGCTGGCTCGGCACGCCACCGACAGCCTTCGCCACAGCCGGCCTTCGTTTTCCAACGCGCCGCGCACCGCGGTACGGCGCATCGTGACATGCGTCGCGGCGGTGATCTGGGCTGTCGCCTTTCTGGTGCTCGCGCCGGCGGTGATGATCGAAGGATTGAGCGGTTTGTTCTGCGCCTTGTTTTTGGCTGCGGCACTCTTGCGGTTGTGGAGCTGCTTCATCCGACCGGCTCCCGCACAGCATACGTCCGGCGACGACGCCGCATTGCCGCCATACACGATTATTTGCGCGCTTTACCGCGAGGCGTCGATGGTCGGGCAATTGGTCGGCGCCATCCGCGCGCTCGATTATCCCGGTATGTTGGCGCAGACGCCACAGGCGGCGGATCGCCGCGTTTCCTAGATTCCGCCGACCGGCGTAAGCCGGTCTTGACTCAACCCCCGCTAGATTATGCAATGCCTCACCTTTACGGGGTGAGGACGCACAATGATCTATGGGCAGACAGAAGCGAGCATGCCATGGCAAGCAGCGAACGAACCGAAGCGGCCAACGCCACCACCCCCGCCGCCCCCTCCGCCTCCGCCGCCGCCCCCTCCGCCGCCGCCGCCATCTCCGCCGCCTCGGCAGGAGCCGATGCGCAAGAGGGACGGGGGAATGGGGAACGACAGCTATCCGGACCCGCGCCCTCCGAGGGACCGGCGGTAGAAGGATGCACCGTCAGTTGCCTTACCAACGCGCAATATCACGCAAGCAGGGAAGCCTGGCTTGATACGATCCATCGCTGGATCATGTTTTTGGTCATTGCCCTGGGTGGGGCGGCCCTCACGGACATTTTGCCAAAATTGACGGGTGGGGACGCCAAGCTCACCACTGACGTTCTGATAGCCACGGGTGCCGTTCTGGCGGCGCTCGATCTGACGTTCGATCTTTCCAATCGCGCCCGCATGCACGCGATGATGAAGCGACGGTATTTCGAGCTGTTAGCCGACCTGCGGGACAAGCACAAAACACCCGAACACGTGAGGGTCTGTCTGGAGCGATTTTCGGCGGACGAGGAACCTCAATTCAAGGTTCTTTTCCTCACGTGCTGGAACGCGGCACAGGAAGCCGTTTATGGTGACGCGCGCCACAGATACGTAATCGGACCTATTTCCAGTCTTTTCAAGAATTGGTGGCGTCGCCCGGCATCCAACTTCGATTTCATTGACGGTCAGATGTCGTCCAAAGCAAGGTGATCGCGGCCCATGGCGGCGAGCGATGCCAGAAAGAAATGGGCCGGTAGCGTTGCCCGCGCCAGCTTGTTCGCAATGCTCGCCTTCGTCTCTTTGAAGCCGTGTTTTTTGAGCCGTTCGGCCAAGTCGTCATAGGTCAAATCGGCCCGTTTTAGCTCGGCTTTCAGGTGTCTGGCGGCCCTTTCGGCCCATTCGTCCTCGGTCTTTGCCCAAGCCATTGATATTCCTCGATTATCGAAATCGGATAAATGTTATCATATACGATAATTTGTTATTGACAACAGTATCGTATCCGGTATGGTGTTCTCAGAAACGAGAACGCCATGGCTATTCACTTCCTCCAATCCAAAGCAGCCCGGACCCTGAGCTTGGCTCAGGTCATGCGGTTGTCGGACGCGGAAGCCGAAGCCATGTTCCGCAAGGTCCGTTGGCCGGAAACGGATGGTGAGCCGGTTTGCGTTCATTGCGGCGGCGTTGACGCTTACGACTGCCGCCGACCGAAAGGCGCGCCGCGCTTTCGCTGCCGGGCCTGCAAAAAGGATTTTACGATCACCTCAGGGACGCTGTTCGCTTCCCATAAAATGCCGCTGCGGAGCTACCTCGCGGCCATCGCGATCTTCTGTAACGAGGTCAAGGGTAAGTCGTCGCTGGCGCTGTCGCGCGATCTGGGCATCGCTCACAAAACCGCGTGGGTTTTGCAGCACAAGTTGCGCGAGGCAATGGGCGCGGAATTGAAGGGCCGCGTGATCGGCGGCGAGGGTAAGGTCGCGGAAGTCGATGGCGGCTATTTCGGCGGCTACATCAAACCCGCCAATCATCGTGAGAACCGCCGCGACCGTCGTCTAGGCCGCAATCAAAACGGCAAGCGCAAGGTTGTCGTCATCGTCCGCGAGCGAAACGGCAATTCGGTCCCGGCCGTGTTCAAAAGCGAGGCGCAAGCCGGTTCCTTCATCCGCGCGCGCGTCGCCAAAGGCACCACGATCAACACTGACGAAGCCGGTTCATGGGAAGGCTTGCAGGATCGTTTCGAGGTTAAGACGATCAACCATCAAGAGGCTTATAGTTACGACGGCGCTTGCACGAATTGGGCAGAGGAATTTTTCTCCCGCATGCGCCGGGCTGAAATCGGCCACCACCACAATATCAGCGGCCCGTATTTGCTCCGCTACGCGCAAGAGGCGACGTGGCGCGAGGATAACCGTCGCGTTCCAAATGGCGATCAGGTGAGCCGCGTGGCGGCGCTGGCGATGAAGAACAAGCCGTCAGTGGATTTCAGCGGTTATTGGCAGCGGCGAAAGGCAGCGTAACGACGAATGGCTCTTCGTGCCGCTCGCCGTTTTCGGCAATGACCACGATCGTCCACTTTCTTTGGTCCATAACGCAATTCCACCGCAGATTAAAGGCGTCCCATGCGTGTCTTTGACCAAACATCATCGCAAAAACGGCGTCCGGTTGCGCTGTGACTGTCGAGCGCCGTTCGGTGCCATTGTCGAACTGGACAACGAATTTCTGCTTTTCCATCGGGCCATTTCAGGCCGCAACCTATTAACATCACCTTAAGCCTGTAACTCGCGAGAACTCATCATGTCGGCTTTCCCTCTCTCAATCGACAATGAAACGATAGCTTCGCTGCGGCTCGTGTGTGACCGTTATTTTGACGAAATCGTTGCTTTGCGAATTGTCCAACGGACTGAGCATATCCCGCGTGAGTTTGTCCGCGAAATAGTTGCTTGCTTCCTGCACGGCGTTGTCGAGCGTGTCAGTGTTCCCGCATCGAGGGCAAACGGCCATAACCTGACCGTCCGATTCAGTCCGCTCTTCAACGTTTACGTGGCAATGGCCGCACAATACTTGCTTGGTCGTCTCTGTCATCTCGTTCCGCCTGTCAGTATTTCGGAATCTTCGTCCCTACCGCCCCCGTATGCGGATTGATGTTGCCCAGCGTTCCATAGTTGTCGAGCTGGGTGCCGTTCGGATTTGTTTGGTAGTGGCCTGAAACGAACGTCCCGTTGCTTCGGACGTAGGAGTGAACGTAGTGATCGTGGGTGTTGGCCCCGGTGCCATATAAAAGGCTTCTGGCGGGCGCGGCAGAAACGCTCAGAAGTAGCAGCAAAACCCCGATTATCGCTCTCATTTTCCCCTCCCGGCTTGATTGCGCGAGCTAATCATATGCGCAACCGTGGGTCTAGCGTTGCTAGACTAGCCGATCAGGTAACCGCCACACTCTAGCGGCCTTGTAGCGTCCAATCCCGACAAGCTTGCCGGTGCGAGCCTGAATCCGAAGCGCGTGAATGAGCCGGTAGGAAATCGCCTTCGCCAGCACCTTGTCGCCGGCAGATAGGCCCTTGGCCTCTAGGATCAGCGCCGATAGCTCACGGGTGTTTTTTGGTCCGGTTTTAAGCGCCTCACGGCAGATCGCGACCATTTCGCCGCGCTTGAACAGCCGGTGAATGTCCACATAGGGCGTAATGGCAATGGCATCGCCGCTGATCGCGAAGATCGCAATCGCCGCGTCAATGTGAGCAAGATCGGCGCGCGCCTGGGCGAGCCTCTTTTCGTACTCGTCAATCGAACGGGCGATGTCGTTCCGCTTATTCCGCAACGTCTCGGCTGTTCGGCTTTCAATCATCGCCTCAATCTAGGGGCGGACCTTGCCGAAGGCTTGTGGCGTTTGCGCTAACATACCGGATTATCCGGCCGAAAAGCTCGATGTGAAATTGGTCCTTGAAGCCGACGACCGCGACACGCGCGAGGCATTGCTCCGGCTCAATCTCGGTCCGCCCTTCGAGATTATTATTGCCCCGCCCATTGGCCCGCGCACCAAACCCTAGGCGCTCAACGTTGCGCTGCCGTTGGCCCGCGGAACTTACACTGTAATTTATGACGCCGAGGACAAGCCCGAGCCCGATCAACTGCGCCGGGCGATTGACGCCTTTCGAGGCGGCGGCAAGAGGCTCGCCTGCGTGCAGGCAAGTCTGACCATCGACAATACCGCCGACAATTGGCTCACCACCACGTTCACGGCGAATTACGCCGGGCAGTTCGACGTTTTCCTGCAAGGCCTTGCGGCGCTGCAATTGCCGTTTCCGCTGGGCGGCTCGTCAAATCACTTTCGCACCACGGCGTTACGCAAAGCCGGCGCTTGGGATCCGTATAACGTCACCGAGGACGCCGACCTCGGCATTCGGCTCGCTCGTCTCGGCTACAAAACGACGTCCATCCCATCCTCGACCTATGAAGAAGCGCCGGCGCATTTCGCGCCTTGGCTCAAGCAGCGCACGCGCTGGTACAAAGGCTGGATGCAAACGTGGTGCGTGCACATGCGCCGCCCCGGCCGGTTGCTGCGCGAGCTCGGCGTCGCGGGAGTCATCACCTTCCAGATTTGCTTCGCCGCGAACGTAATAGCGGCCCTAATCCATCCGTTTTTTATGGTGGGCCTGGCTTATACGCTTTATGCGCTGCCGACGGCGTGGGCGAACACCGTAATGCAGAACGCAGCGCCCATCTTTGCGACGAGCCTGCTTTCCGGCTACGCCTCGACGATTCTGGTGGACCTGATCGGTTTGCGGCGGCGTAGGTTACTCCGCCATGCATGGGCGCTTGCCTGGACACCGCTGTATTGGCTCCTGCTTTCCCTGGCAGCCTGGCGGGCACTGATCCAGCTCATTTACGATCCGCAGTACTGGGAAAAAACAGAACACGGGCTGGCAAAGACCTCGCGCATCGGCGCGGATCTGCAATCGCGGCCAAATCGCCAGCCAATCAGGCGCGGCCCGCCATCTCTTATCGCAGCGGCGGCGACACACCGAGGCGCGCCCGTCGCCCCCATGAGGATCATAAGGACCGCGCCGGCCACGATGCGCGAAGCCTAGATTACATGTAACGCCGCAAATCGGCGGCTTCCGCCTCGGGCGTGCGTTTCATATTGAACGGCGCAATGAAATGGCCGTCTTTGTCCATCAGATAGACCGTGGCCGTGTGGTCCATCGTGTAGTCGCCGTTTTCCAACGGCACCTTTTTGGCATAGACCCGGTATTCCTTGATCGCCGCGTTGATCTGGGCCTCCGTGCCGGTCAGCCCCCGCAAATGCGGATCGAAATTCGACATATAATCCTTGAGCACTTGCGCCGTGTCGCGTTCCGGATCGACGGTGATGAACAACACGCCGGCACGGTCGGCGTCAGGCCCGAGCGCCTTCATCATTTGCGACATATCGAACAAAGTGGTCGGACAGACATCGGGACAATGCGTAAACCCGAAGAAGATGAGAAACGGGTGTCCCCTCATCCGCGCATCGCTGAACGGTTTGCCATTCTGATCTTGCAGATCGAGCGGGCCGCCGATGGCGGCGACCGCTTGCCCGATCGGCGACAATGCGCTTGCGGTAACGAGGATGATGGCGCCGAAGATCAGGAACAGCCCGCAAAGAAACGCCGCGAGCAGCGGCAGGACGCGTCTGGCCTGGGCGCTTTGTTTTGCGCGCATCGCTCTCACTCGCTCAACCGAAACACCCCGAAAATCCGACCCGGATCGTTTCGAAGAAGACGGTCGTCCCGTAATGCACCCAGAGCAAGGCGGTCCCGGCCAACACCAGGGCGACCGCGGCGCCCACGGCAAGAAACGCCACGGATCGATGCGAGCGGGCGACGATGTCCGGCATGGTTGCAACCCCGGCGTCTAAATAGGCCGGAACTGGACCGCCGACAATGCAGTCGCGCGACCCGATCACGCCGTGGCCGGCCTATTCGCAGGTCGGATAGAGCGCCGACAATTCCGGCCCGCGCAGCGTTATAAGCCGCGGAGTGAGGCCGCCATGCCGATCGATCCATGTCCGGATCGCCGGTGGATAGAAATGCATGACCAAGCGGCTGCCGCGCCGTGTCGGCACCAGCGACCGCGAGGCATCGTCGTAGTAGGATGCCGCATGGAAGCCCAGCACTGCGCGACTGGTGACGCAGATCCGATTGCGCGGAATAATGCCGGTCAATAGGGTGCAAGCGGACAAGCATGGACCGTCGATGACCACTTGCTCGCCGGCTGCTCGCATCTGCCGGAACTTTTGAACATAGGAAGCAACCTCGCCCCCCGGATCACTGACGATGCGAACTTCCGCGGACGCCGCACACGTCATTAGAACCGACGCCAAGGCGCCGGCCAGAACCGCCTGCCATTTCATGGATAACCTCTCCCCTCAATCGCCCCTGGTATCCCCCGGCATTGTGGCAAGAGTTCGGGGATACCCCTAACCTTCTGTCGAAAAGATCGTCCCTCGCCGCACGCACGCTCGCGGCAAGGGATGCTATACTCCAGCCGAACCGTTGGAAACGTTCAAGCTTTCAGCAAAAAACGAGAAGAGTGCTCACCCATGGATACGTCGACCGCACGCCAGGCAGACCATCAGTCCAATGTTCCGGATTTCGCCACGGCCTATTACTTCCTCGAGGGACTCAGCGAGATCGGCATCGAGTATTTGTTCTGCAACTTCGGAACCGACCACGCCCCGATCATCGACGAGATGGCGCACCGGCGCCAACGCGGTGAGGTGATGCCCGGCGTAGTGCGCTGCCCGCACGAAAACACGGCCGCCCACATGGCGGCCGGCTATGCGCTGGTGACCGGGCGCGGCCAGGGCGTGCTGGTTCACGTCGACGTCGGCACGGCCAACACCGCAAACGGCATGCATAATTTGTTCCGCAGCCGGCTGCCGGTCCTGCTGATGGCCGGCAAGGCGCCCTATACGGCGAACGACGAACTGGTCGGGTCGCGCGACACTTACGTGCATTTCGTGCAGGAACCCTTCGATCAGGCGAGCTTGGTGCGGCCCTATCTGAAATGGGAGTGGACGCTGCCGTCGGGCGTCGTCGTCAAAGAGGCGCTGCGGCGCGCCACATCGATCATGCAGAGCGAGCCGCGGGGGCCGGTTTATCTGATGATGCAGCGCGAGACACTCACGCAGCATTGGCCGGCCGATGAGATCCGGCGCTACTCCGACGATCGATTTGCCGCCAGTTCGGGCGGCAACGCCGATCCGACGCTGGTGGCCGCCCTCGCCGACAAGCTATTGAGCGCGCAAAATCCAATTCTGATCACCGGCTACGCCGGCCGTCACGCCCACGCGTCGCGCGCGATCGACGCGCTTGCCCAGTTTGCCGGCATCGCCGTCTACGAAGCCAATATGACCAACAATATCTCGCACGACAGCCCGTGTTTCGTGGGCTTTTCGCCCGACAAGGCTATCCCCGAGGCCGATGTCGGCCTGTTGGTCGATGTCGACGTGCCATGGTTCCCGAGCGCCGTGCATGCGGACGAAAAAACATTCTGGGCGCATATTGACATCGATATTCTCAAACCCGCATCGCCGATGTGGACCTTCCCCGGCAATATCCGCATGCAAGGCGACAGCGGCCACATCCTCGAGCAGGTCTTGGCGGAACTGAAGGCCAAGGCGACGCCAAAATTCAAGGAAGCGGTCGCGGGCCGCCTCGTCCGCATCAAGGCCGCGCGCGACGAGCGCATCGCGCGCACAGCCAAGCTCGCGGCCGATCATGGCCGGCCCGGCACCGTTAATCCGCATTATCTGATGGCGGAACTGGGCAAGCTGCTTGACGACGAGGACCTGATCTTCAACGAAGGCGTCACCAACGCCAATGCGGTACTGGCGCAGATCCCGCGCCGTGTGCCCAACACCACCGTGCGCGCCGGCGGCGGCGGGCTCGGCTGGTCCGGCGGCATGGCATTAGGCGCAAAGCTCGCAGCTCCGGACCGGCTCGCGGTGCAGATTTGCGGCGACGGCGGCTTCTATTTCGGCAATCCCGCTTCGGTCCTGGCGGTGTCGCAGCAGTACAAGCTGCCGATCCTCACCATTGTCATGGACAACACCGGCTGGAATGCGGTGAAGCAGTCGACGCTGCGGGTGTTCCCAAAAGGCGAAGCCCACGCCATCAACAGTTTCGAGGCGGAACTCGCACCCAACGTTCACTTCGCCAAGATCGGCGAGGCGTTCGGCGCCCATTCGGAAGAGATCAGCGATCCGGCCGAGGTTCCCGCCGCTCTGGCGCGCTGCGTCAAGGAAGCCCGCGGCGGCCGCTCGGCGCTCCTGCACGTACACGTCACGAAGCTATAGCTGTGTAGGGTAGGCATCGCGTCGGCAGCGCGTGTCTCCGCGTGGGCAAAATCGCTCACGCGCGATGCCGGCGCGTAACGCCACGAACGGACGATTGGCCCACCCTACCGATTACGGGCTCGCGTGATTGATGAATTTTGCCGGCGGTGCCTCGCCCCACTGCGACCGCAACGCTTCGTCGGCGGCAATGAGATGAGAGCCGTTGGCAAGATTCAGGCGGTCGCTATCAGCCCAATGCTCGTGAACGCGGCCCCAGGGGTCGGCCCAATAGTCGTAGACTTGGCTACCGAGCACGTGACGACCGATGCCCCACATATGCTCGTAGGCCCCAAAGCTCTTGAGGTAGTCGTGGCCCATGCACACGTCGTCGATGTCTGGAACTTCGAATGAGAGATGGTTCAATCCGGTCTTCTCGTGCCGAAGACAGAAGAAGACATGGTGATCGACATAGGCGTCGCCGCGATCGCAACGATTAAACGAGCCGATCAAATTGTCCTTGCTTTCAACGTAAACGTCGTCCGAGCAGACCATGCCCAGCATTTCGCGGAACCAATCGACGGTTTCGCGAAAGCGCGGCGTCATCATCACGCCATGGCCGACGCGCTTGACGTGTGCTGGTCCCTTCGGTAGCCGCATCAATTCGCCGGCGCGCGCCGTCGGCGCTTCGCCGGAATTGAGCTTTTGCCGTTTCACCGAAATTTCGGGCACCGCCGCGATGCCGCATACGACCTCGATCTGATAGCCATTCGGCTCGGTCAGCCGCACGCGCTTGCCGCCGCCGGGCTCGTCTATCGTTTCGACGCCCGAAGCGCCGGGCGCCTTAGCCAGCCGCTTCAGGTCGTCTTCGCTGTCAACGTAATAGGCCAGGCCTAGGAATTTTGAGTCGCCCTTCTCGGTAACGTGGAGGTGGTGGCTGGGATCGGTCCCGCGCATATAGAGCGCCTTATCGGTCCGCTCCGACCTAACCAGACCGAACCGCGTCAAAAACTCTTCCGCTACATCCAAATCGGGCGACTTGAAGCGCCCATAGGCGATATCCGAAACTTTGGCCCAAGACATTCCGCGCTCCCTCACATCATTGCGTATTGCACGCGCCAAGCGCGCTGCTGTCGCATTGTGCCACGGTCGGCGTGTCGTCGGCAACGCGCAGGGCGCAAGTCAGGCGTGATAATCCGCCGCGACGGTTTCATCGTGCTGCTTCCCGCCCATGGCGTTGAACACGGGAGTGAGGATGATGACAACGATAAGGTTGAGGATCACCGTGTAGAGCGCCGAGTAACCCGGGAAGGTATGGCCGGCGAAGTGCAGCGGGTAGTTCGGCGTCAAGTTCGCCGCCATGAACATCCAGACGCCGGACACGGTTCCCACCGCCCAGCCGACGACGAGCGCCCAGTCGTTGAACCAGCGCGTGTAAACGCCGAGCATCACCGAGGGCAGCGTCTGGATGATCAGAATGCCGCCGAGAAGTTGCAAGTAGATGGCGAACTTCGTCGGCACGAACAGGATGAAAACGAGCGCGCCGAGCTTGACCAGGAGCGACACCCATTTCGCCATTTGCGCTTCTTCGCGGTCGGTCGGATTCTTGTTGATGAACTCGCGATGGATGTTGCGGGTGTAAAGATTAGCGGCGGCGATCGACATGATCGCGGCCGGCACCAGCGCCCCGATACCCACGGCGGCAAAGGCAATGCCGACGAACCATGACGGGAAGCTATGCAGGAGGAGCGCCGGAACAGCGAAGTTGTTGCCGAACTGTTTGAAGCCGTCGGCAAACTCCGGCATCGTGCTCACGCCGGCGGCAATGGCGAAAAAGCCGACCAGGGCCAACAGGCCGAGCATGAAGGAGTAGCCGGGCAGCAACGCCGCATTGCGGCGGATGGCATGGCCGCTCGATGCCGCCAGAATGCCGGTGATGGAATGCGGGTAGAGGAACAGCGCCAGCGCCGAACCGAGCGCAAGCGTGGCATAGACACCATAGACGCCGGTGCTGTTGGCGGCGGGAACCGCCAGCAACAACTTCGCCGGCGGCACGGCAGCGAATATCTTGGCGAAGCCGCCCAATTCCATCGGCACGACGATGATCGCGGCAATGGCGGTTATATAGATCAGGACATCTTTGACGATGGCGATCGACGCCGGCGCCCGCAACCCGCTGGTGTAGGTGAAGGCCGCGAGAATGACGAAGGCGACGATCAGCGGCAGATCGGCGGCATAGCCGCTGCCCGATACGCCCATCGCGCCGATGACGACCTGCAAGCCGACCAGTTGCAACGCGATATACGGCATGGTCGCAACGATGCCGGTGACGGTCACCGCAAGCGCCAGCCAGCGATTGCCGAAGCGGCCGCGGACGAAATCGGCGGGCGTGATGTAGTTGTGCTTGTGGCAGACATGCCAGAGCCGCGGAAACACCAGAAACAGGATCGGATAGATCATGATCGTGTAGGGCACCGCGAAGAACGCGATGGCGCCGGCGCCGAAGGCAAGCGCCGGGACGGCGATGAAGGTGTAGGCGGTGTAGAGATCGCCGCCGACCAGGAACCAGGTGACGATCGTACCGAAGCGCCGCCCGCCCAGCCCCCATTCGTGCAGCTGGTCAAGATCGCCTTTGCGCCAACGCGCGGCTGCGAATCCGAGCCATGTGATGAGGCCGAACAGCAACACGAAGATGATGAGAGCAGTCCAGTTGACATCCTGCACGGCAAGCCTCCCCAGTCTTACTTTTTCTTGCAGATCGGCCCATGCTAGCGCACAGGCTCGGCCAGTTCTTAAGTGCTAGGCCTCAGTCGCGAAATAGACGACTGCGGTCAAAATGGCGCCGATGATGACCCACAGCATTTGATACCAATAAAAGAACGGTATGCCGGCCCAGGACGGCTCGGCGGCGTTGTAAAACGGCACCCACAAACTGGCGATGAACTGAACGGCAAGGAGCAGATACCACCAGCTCCAGCCACGTGTTTGGGTCTGCGGTTCCATGGCTTTATCTCCCCCGGCGAGCCGTTCGAGGCTCTTGTTCGGTACGATAGCTCCTACGTCACACCGATCAAGAAAAAAGTCGTCCGGCAGACCCATAGCGTCGCTGCGCAAGCGCGTGTTTGCGTCCTCGCTCTGTCGCAGACAGTGGCGAGGAGCGGGATAAATCGGGGGTTCGACAAACCGGGCGACGAGTGGCGGAGAGGGAGGGATTCGAACCCCCGATACGGTTACCCGTATGCCGCATTTCGAGTGCGGTGCTTTCAACCACTCAGCCACCTCTCCAGGCCGAAACAGGTGCGAGTGTTGCGGGCCGTATTTAGCGGCGGCGGCAATGGGAAACAAGTCATCTACGGAAAGCAGCGAAATCGCGGCGATCGGCTCCGGGATCGTACAGCCGCGTCGCGCGTTATTGCCGCGGTGCAGGGCCTTTTTCCCATGGATAGCGATGCAGGCTTCGGAGCATGATCCGAAAGAGTGGGAATCTGCTTTCCGAAAAGATCATGCTCAATCAAAATCTTGCAGCCCCAAACGATGCTATTTGCAGCGATCGCGCTGCAAATCGTGGATTCGACCGGACAAATAGACGGATGAGCAGGTGGCCCCTTCCAGCCGGCATTGCCGTCGGCATAGGCTTTCTCCTCCAGGCTGGCGTCGCAAGCGCCGCAAATGCATCAGGACATGCGCCGAGCGGCGCCGCGGCGTGGTCGCCGGAAGCGATTTTCATCACCGAACTCGGCCTCTTGCTATTGGTCGGACGGCTGATGGGCGAGGCCGCGCTGCGGATCGGCCAGCCTCCGGTGATGGGCCAGCTCATCGGCGGGCTGCTGCTGGGACCGTCGCTGTTCGGCTGGGTTTGGCCGTCGGCGCAGCACGCGCTGTTTCCCGACGCCGCCGCGCAGAAAAGCATGCTCGACGCCGTCGCGCAGCTCGGCGTGCTGATGCTGCTGTTGTTGACCGGGATGGAGACCGACCTCGCGCTGGTGCGCCGCGTCGGCGGCACTGCCGTGACCGTGGCGCTCGCCGGCATTGCTATTCCGTTCATTTTGGGCTTCGCGCTCGGCGAATGGCTGCCGGCCGCGCTGTTGCCGATGCCGGATGAGCGGTTGGTCACCGCGATTTTTCTCGGCACGGCGTTGTCGATCTCGTCGGTCAATATCGTCGCCATCGTCGTGCGCGACATGAATTTCATGCGCCGCGATCTCGGCCAGATCATCGTGGCTTCGGCAATTCTCGAAGATGCCGTCTGTTGGGTCATCATCGCCATCGCTTTCGGGCTCGCCTCGGCGGGCACTCTGGACGTCTGGTCGATCGGCCGCACCATCGTCGGCACGGTGGCGTTCATGGCGGTCAGCCTGACGGTCGGGCGGCGGCTGGTGTTTCGCCTGATCCGCTGGGCCAATGACAATTTCAAGACCGAGTTTCCGGTCATCACCGTCATCCTGATCGTCATGATCGCGATGGCGCTGACGACGCAGTTCATCGGCGTCAAAACGGTTCTGGGCGCCTTCGTCGCCGGCATCCTGATTGGGGAATCGCCGATCCTGACCGGGCACATCGACGAGCGGCTGCGCGGACTCATCGTCGCTTTGTTCATGCCGGTGTTTTTCGGTCTGTCCGGCCGCCAAGCCGATCTCACCATTTTCCGCCACGGCGATCTGGCGCTGCTCGGCATCGGTTTCATCCTGATCGCCAGCATCGGAAAATTCTCCGGCGCTTTTCTCGGCGGCAAGCTCGGCGGGCTGACGCGCGCGGAATCTCTGGCGCTCGGCTGCGGCATGAATGCCCGCGGCTCGTCTCAGGTGATCGTCGCGGCCATGGGTCTGTCGGTGGGCGTGCTCAACCAGAACCTATTCACGCTCATCGTCACGATGGCAGTGGTGACGACGACGGCGATGCCGCCGATGCTGCGCTGGGCGCTGGCCCGGCTGCCGCTGCGCAAAAAGGAGCGGCTGCGACTCGAGCACGAAGAGCTCGACGCCAAGGGCTTCGTCACCAACCTCGAACGTCTTCTGTTAGCCGCCGACGACAGCGCCAACGGTAAGCTCGCTGCCCGCATCGTCGGCGCGATCGCCGGCTCCGGGCACAAGCCGACGACAATTCTCGACCTGAGCGATGTAGGCCGCGGCGAAGTTACAAATAAAAAAGCCAAAGCGAAGCCGCCTGCCGGTGCCAAGCACACCCCCGCTTCGTCAAACGGCGACGCCTCCAAGCACGAGGTCAAGACCGCGGCCGAGGCGGTGACCACACTGGAATCGCATCCGGACGAAGAGAAAGCCGGCGCCGTCGAGGTCATCACCCGCCAGCATGGCTCGATGGGCCCCGAAGCGGTGGCCGGCGAAGCCGGCAAGGGCTACGACCTCCTGGTGGTCGGAATCGCCAAGACGCGCGACCGCAAGAGTGGCTTTAGCAAAGAAGTTTCGCGTATCGTCGAAGGCTTCGACGGTCCGGTTGCCGTCGTCAATTCGCATCGCGAGACTGTCCGCGCGACGAGGCAGCATGGCCGCATTCTAGTCCCAGTCAACGGCACCGACGTATCGCGGCGCGCGGTCGAGGTCGGACTGACTTTGGCGCGCGCCGAGGATGCTGAAGTCACCGTGCTCTATGTGACGCGGGCTGCGGCGAACGGCCGTGGCCGAAAGAATGTCCCGCGTCGGCCCGCGATGCGCCGCAGCGAACGCGCCGTGCTCGCGGACATCGCGGCGCTGGCGGAACGTTACGAGGTCAAGCTGCGTACCCAGACTCGCGCCAATGTGGCGCCCGACGAGGCGATTATCGGCGAAGCCAAGCAGGGTTATGATCTGGTGGTGCTGGGTGTCAGCCGACGGCCCGGCGACACGCTTTTTTTCGGCAATACCGCGACTGCCGTGCTCGACCGTTCCAAGGTATCGAATCTATTCGTCGCTAGTTAATGTGTTAGGATCGCGACCACGAAAGGCGTGTCATGTCGATAATGCCTCTGCTGGCAGAAGCGGCGTTCGAGCCCGAAATGATCGATTTTTTGGTTTCGGTGTTTGAAAGCGCGTGGAGCAAAGTCGAGCAATCAGGCAGCAAATTGGCCTCGCCAGCCTATCGGCGCGCGGCGCAGGAAATCATCGCCAAGCGCATCATCGAAGCGGCGCAGGGCGGCGAGCGCGACCCGGCGCGACTGGCGGACGACGCCGTTAGATATCTCGAACAGTCCTACGCCTGAGCGACGGGGGGCAGCATGTCCCCCTCAATCGTCATAGCCCAAGAAGCGGGCTTCGAAGCTCGATCGCTCGCGGAAAGCCAAGTGCCGTCCGCGCTGGCGTTCCGCCAGTTGACGTATCCGATGCGCCGTCAAGAATGGCTTCTGCTGAGCGTCTGCAGCGACCGCCGGCTGCGGCACGGCGACGGTTGTCCGGGCGCGCGCAACGGTCTCCACCGGGGAAGCTTTCTCGATCGGGGAGGCTTTTGCCGCATCGTTCGCACTCGGTTTTGCCACCATCGCGATAACTTGCGTCGGCGATGCCGGCCGTGCGCCCGGAGGCGAGAAGAAAACGACGAATGACATAACGAGACCGGTCAGAAGACCGGTCATACAAACGGAATAGGCGAGCATGGAAGCAATAATATCCATCGACGCACCAGCGCTTCCCACCCGCCACGCCGACAATTCTCGCCATCTCCATTCGTTCCGGGAACTCCAGTGTTCGAAGGCTGGTGGCCGTCACACCGGCAACACAGTCGCGTTCAAAACGTGGCGCAGGGTGAACGCTTTGTGAGCAAAAAATGTCGCTTTGTGAGCTCACTGTGCATGGCTCTGCTGTGAACTATGTCCGAGTTGAATAAAAACCGCCGCGCCCTGCGGCGCGGCGGTTGTTTGCAAGCTGCCTCTTTGTTGAAGAGAAAGCTTTAGCCCTGCGAAATGAATTTGGTGACGAGATAGGCACTCAGTCCCTCGGTGCCCCCCTCGCTGCCGTGGCCGCTCTCTTTAACGCCGCCGAACGGCGTCTCCGGCGTCGAGATCATGACCGAGTTGACGCCGACCATGCCGGATTCCAGCGCGTCGCCTATGGCCGCAGCGGTCGCATTCGACGCCGTGAAGGCATAAGCGGCCAACCCGTATTCCAGCGAATTGGCGCGCTCGACCACCTCGTCGAAAGTCTTGAACGTAACGACCGGCGCCAGCGGACCAAACGGCTCGTTCTTCATGATCTTGGCGTCGTCGGGAATGTCGGTGATGATCGTCGGCTCGTAATAGTAGCCCTGGTTGCCGCGCCGCTTGCCGCCGGTCTGAATCTTGCCGCCCCGGCTTTTGGCATCGTTGACGAATCCTTCCATCGCATCGATACGGCGCGCATTGGCCATCGGTCCCATGGTGATGCCTTTCTCCATACCATCGCCGAGCTTGATGCCGTTGGCGTATTCGGTAAAGCGCTTGAGGAAACGCGGATAAACGTCTTCCTGGACGTAAAAACGCGTCGGCGAGATGCACACCTGGCCGGCATTGCGGTATTTGAACGCCGCGATGGTGTCAGCGGTTTTCTCCGGATCGGCATCGGCGAACACCACGACCGGCGAATGACCGCCAAGCTCCATCGTAGTGCGCTTCATGCCCTTGGCGGCGAGCGCGGCGAGATGCTTGCCGACCGGAATCGAGCCGGTGAAGGAAATCTTGCGGACCGTATCGCTGGCAAGCAGATACTCGGAGACTTCCGCCGGCACGCCGAACACCAGATTGAGCACGCCTGCCGGCAGGCCGGCGTCGGCGAAGCAGCGCACCGTCTCGATGCAGGCGCCGGGTGTTTCCTCCGACGCCTTGAGAATGAGCGCGCAGCCCGCCGCCAGCGCGCCGCCGATTTTCCGCGCCGGGGTAAGCACCGGGAAATTCCATGGCGTGAAAGCGGCGACGACGCCGATCGGTTCCTGCACCACGAGTTGGCGGACGCCCTTGCCGCGGCCCGGCACGATGCGGCCGTAGGAGCGGCGGCCCTCCTCGGCATACCAGTCGATAATATCGGCGGAGCCGATCACTTCGGCGCGCGCTTCCGGATAGGGCTTGCCCTGCTCCAGCACCATGATTTTCGAGATCGCGTCGAAGCGCTCGCGCATCAGGTCAGCCGCTTTGTGCATGATCTTGCAGCGGTCATAGGCCGAGGCTGCGCGCCAAACGGCAAAACCCTTCTTGGCCGCTTCCAGCGCCGCTTCGAGATCGGCCTTGCTGGCATGCGGAAGGTGAGCAAGCGGCTTTTCCGTCGCCGGATTGAACACGTCCTCGCCGGCGCGGCCGTTACCGCCGAGCCATTTGCCGTCGATGAAAAGTTCGAGATTACCGTACATGATGTCCTCGCTGGGATTCCCTTGGGCTAATTCTTGGCCAGTGGATTACCAGATTTCGCTCAGGCTGCGTAGGGCCGAGAAAGCACGGCGCCCAGCCTACACCCGTGTCGGATCGATGACGAAATTGGTGAAGCCGCCGTCGCGGTTGTCCATCGAAGCGAGCACTGCATTGACGTGCGACAAGGGCGACACGCGATGCTCCAGCGCCGAGAGATCGAGCGTGCCGGCGCCGGCCATGGCCGCCATATCTTCGCCTTCGGCGGTGGTGAACCACACCGAACCTTGCAGGCCGATGCGGTTGGTCATCAGCCAGAACGCGTTGAGCGGCAGCGTCTCCATCACCGCACCGACATTGACCGCGCGGCCCCCGCGCCGCAGGCAATAGAGCGCCCGCATCATCGCGCTCGCCGGCGCGCCCGGCGGCAGGCAATCGACGACGCCATCGACGCCGTAGCCGCCGGTGGCCTCTTTCGCCCAAGCAACCAGCGGATCGGCTTGCGCTTGCTGGCCGCCACCTGGTGCCGGCGGATCGGCCACCGCGAGCGTATCGATGCGCTGCGGCGCCAGCGCCTTGACGCGATCGAGCAGTTTTTGATTGCGGCCGGTGCCGAGGATTTTGGTGGCGCCCATCGCCAACGCCAATTGCGCAGCATTAAGCCCGAGCTGGCCGCTGATGCCGTTGATCAACAAGGCCTGTCCGGGACCGACGTCTATTTTCTTCATCGCGGCATAGGCCGTGCCGAGATAGCCCAGCCGAGCCGCCGCCTCGAAGCTCATGGTGTCGGGCAACTTCACCAGCGCGCTCGCCGGCGCAGTGATGAACTGGGCGAGTCCACCGTACGGATAAGCGCGCATGATGTCCTGGGAGCGGCCGAAATAGCCCTGCAGCGTCCAGTTCGGGCAGTCCAGCGTCCGGCCGCTGCGGCACATCAGGCACGAGCCGCAGGAGCGGGACGGATTGACATAGACGCGCTCGCCCGGACGCACCGACCACACTTGCTCGCCGACCTTGGCGACGACACCGGCCGCATCGAGTCCGAAGATTGCCGGCAGCGGCGGCATCATCTTGTTGTCCGGCGTCAGCGTGCCGAAGAAATTGCCGATGACCCGGGCCAGATTGGGAACCACGCCGCAGGCTCGGACCTCGACCAGAACGTCGTTCGGCCGCGGTTCGGGCACGTCGATGCGATCGAGCGTCATCGGGCTGCCATAGGCATGCAGCCGCGCGGCGATCATCGTCGCCATTCTATTTTCCTCCCCGGCGAACTGGCTCAGTGCCGGGAAGAATTGATCAAAGATGTCGGTCCGGCGCGAGCCCAAAAAAGGCATAGGACCTAAAGCGCCGCGACCTACAGCGCCGCGGCGTCGGTCTCGCCGGTGCGAATGCGCACCGCGTGATCGAGAGCGAACACGAAGATCTTGCCATCGCCGATCTGTCCGGTTTTCGCCGCGATGCTGACAGTCTCGACGACCTTGTCCACCTGATCGGATAGGCAGGCGATCTCGATCTTGATTTTCGGCAGAAAGCTCACGGCATATTCGGCGCCGCGATAGATGTCGGTATGCCCCTTCTGCCGACCGTAGCCTTTGACCTCCGTCACCGTGAGGCCCTGAACCCCAGCCTTGGTGAGAGCTTCACGGACATCGTCGAGCTTGAATGGCTTGATGATGGCCATGACGACTTTCATGATGTCCTCCCTGACCTTGTCGCCGCCGAAGCTCACGGCCGCGCGGGGTAAGCCCGCGCGGCCCGGCAGCCTCAGCGGGTCACGGCATTCAGGGAATCAAACCTTGTGCCAAACTCTCATGCCGGCCCCGAAATGCGATCCTGACTGCAACCGGGCGAGATCGGCGACGGCCGCACCCCCGGCGGCGACCGCAACAGCCGCGTTCCGGGCATTGCGGGCGTTCAAGCGGTGGGCCTTATGCTCAAAAAATAGGCTAATGCCGGGATCGGGGATTTTGTCCCTCTCACTGAAGGGCTGCACCACGCTGGGGTGACGCCGCGACCCTCAATTTGCTGAAGGCCTATGCATCCACCGCAATTAGGGGGCCGGGTTTCGCCTCTGCCGCAGCAGGCCCTCCTGCGCAACCGAGGCGACCAGCGTGCCGTCGGCGGAATAAATCAAGCCGCGCGCGAAGCCGCGGGAGCCGGCGAGGTTCGGGCTGTCCTGGGCGTAGAGGAGCCACTCGTCGGCACGGAACGGCCGATGGAACCACAGCGCATGGTCGAGGCTCGCGGCCATGATATCGGCGCTGAACACGGAACGCTGGTGCGGAATAAGCGCGGCGTCGAGCAGCATCATGTCGGAAGCGTAGGCGAGCACGCACTGATGGATGGCCGGTTCGTCGGGTAGCCGGCCAGTCGCCCGCATCCAGACGTGAAAGCGGCCGTCCTTCAACGGTTCGCCGAGATAGCGGCCATACTCGACCGGCCGCAATTCGATCGGCCGCTCACGCTCGTAATAGCGCCGCACCGGCTCGGGCATTTTCGGCCACACGTCGCGCCTCAACTCTGCCTCGTCCGGCAACTCATCGGGCTTGGGTACGTCCGGCATCGGGAACTGGTGCGACAGGCCCTCCTCGTGCACCTGAAACGACACCGACATCGAGAAGATCGCGTGACCGTGCTGCCGCGCCTTGACGTTGCGGGTGGTGAAGCTTCTGCCATCGCGAATGCGGTCGACATCGTAAATAATCGGAACTTTAGGATCGCCGCCGAGCAGGAAATAGGCATGCAACGAATGCGGCGGCCGCGCCGTCACGTCCTCGACCGTGCGGCAGGCCGCGACCAGGGCTTGGCCGATGACCTGCCCGCCAAACACCCGCTGCCAGCGCGATTGCGGCGAGCGGCCGCGAAACAGGTTCAAGTCGAGCGGTTCGAGGTTGAGAAGATCAACCAGTTCCTGGACGGCCGACGCCATAGGTTCTCCCGCGCACCGGGCCATCCGATGCCTCAGGTTCCTTGCATATAGGTTTGCCGCAGCGGTCAAGCCCGGAAAATTTGGCCGTGCTAGACTGATGGGATGACGCGGAAGGACGCAGACGTTCTGATCGCCGGCGGCGGCTTTGCCGGGCTGACGCTTGCCATCGCGCTGCGCCAGGGCCTGGGCCCGGCCTTTTCCGTCGCGGTCGCCGATCCGGCGCTCGGCGCAAACGGGTTCGGTAAGAAATCCGCTGCGGACGAGCGCGCCTCAGCCATCGTGGCCGCAGCGCGGCGGCTGTTCGAGGCGATCGGCGTGTGGGAGCGGATTGCGGAACAGGCCCAGCCTATCCTCGATATGGTGGTGACCGACAGCCGGCTCGGCGACGCGCTGCGGCCGGCCTTCCTCACTTTCGCCGGCGACGTCGAACCGGGCGAGCCCTTCGCTCACATGATCGAGAACCACCTGCT
>JBARER010000207.1:0-6681 GCA_049796395.1 Xanthobacteraceae bacterium | reverse complement strand
GCATTGGTCGCGGGCGCTGGCGCGGCGTTTCACCGGCGTCGAACTCAGCGATCCGCTCAGCGCCACTTTTTTGATCCGCCGCGACGCGTTTGAACCCCTGGCGGCGTCGCTGTCACCCAACCGCGCCCGCGTTCTGTTGGAAATTCTTCTCACCGCGCGCGGCCGCTTGCGCGTCGCCGAACAAGCCGCCAGTGGCGGCGCGACCGATGACGCTGCGATGAACGCCGCGATGGCGCTCGGCCTGGCCGAGCATGTGGTGGCGCGGCTGACCTGGGGCACCGTGTCGATACGGTTTTTGATGTTCTGTCTGGTCGGGCTGACCGGCGTTGCCATCCATATGGGAATTCTGTGGAGCGTGCTGCGGGAGACCGGTCTGCCGTTTGCCGCGGCGCAGACGGCCGCCGCGATCGGCGCCATGGCATGGAATTTCACGCTCAACAACGTGTTCACCTACCGCGACCGCAGGCTCACCGGACTGGCTTTCCTCGGCGGTCTCGTCCGCTTCCAACTGGTTTGCGCCGTCGGCGCCATTGCCAATGTCGGCGTGGCGGCCTTCCTCTACCACGACAATCATAATTGGTGGCTGGCCGGCCTCGCCGGCGTGCTGATGGGTGCGGTGTGGAATTACGCGGTGACGTCGGTGTTCGTCTGGCGCAAAGGCTGAGCGGACTCCAGCACCTCGGCCACCGCGGCAAACACTTCATCGACAGTGATGGCGCGCATGCAGACATTGTCGGTGCAGGCGGTCTTGCGGTGATTGTGCGCGCTGACGCATGGCGAGCAGGCCAGCCCGGCATAGATGGCGCGCGAATTGCCGAGCGGCTGGTAGAGATGCGGCGTTTCCGGTCCGAACAGGACGATGGTCGGTAGCCCCGAGGCCGCGGCGAAGTGCGCCGGCCCGGAATCGTTGGTGACCATCAGCACGCTCTGCGCATACAGCGCCGGCAATTCGGCGAGCGCCGAGTGGCCGGCAAACGACACGCAGCGCGGCCCGCTGGCGGCGGCGAGCCGTTCGGCCTCCGCGCGCTCTGCCGGCGCGCCGGTGATCAGCACGAACACGTCGTCGTAGGACGCGAGCATGCGGCGGATGAGCTCTTCGAACCGCTCGGGCATCCAGCGGCGGTGCGGCAATAGCTCGCTGGCGTTGGGATTGATCAGCGCCAAACGATGCCGCGCCGGATCGAACGGCGCCAGCGCGCGGATGCGCGCAATCACCTGCGCGCGAGTTTGCGCGCTCGGCGGCGCGATGGCAGCCTTGATCTGATCGTCGCCGATCAGCGTTTTTGAATAGGGCACGGTCGGCGCCGGCGCCAACAGCGCATCGATCAGCGCGATGAAATTCTTGGCGATGTGCAGATGCGGATTATAGGCGACGCGATGACTCAGCATTTCGCCGCGATAGAGTCCCTCCTGATGGAAGCGGTAAAAGCCGACGCGCCGCCGCGCGCCGCAGAGCCCACTCAATAGCGCAGTAAAGCGCGAAAACAATTCGAGATCGATGACGGTGTCGATCTGGTTGCGGCGCGTCCACATCAAAAAACGCAGCGCATCGCGGGCGATGCCGAACAGCGAGGCGTCGGAAATGGTGAAGATTCGCTCGGCCGGAAACGTGCCGAGGAGTTCGAGCGAGCCGACATTGCGGGCGAAAATCACGAAGAACAGCTCGGCCGACAAGGTCTCGCGCGCCTTGCGCATGGCCGGCTCGGCCAAGACCGTCGTGCCCATTTCCGAGAGTTCGACGAACAGAATCCGGCGCGGCGGCCCGGCGCGGCGCGCGCTGACCCGGTCGGCCAGCCAATCGGTCAACCAAGTCAGCACCGTGGCGACGGCGCAGAGCGGGATGCCCGCCAGCCGGTCGATGCGGCGCATGGTGTCGATCTTCATCGGCCGGTTTTAGCGCGCTCTTCCACCGATTGGGAGGCCACGTTCACCCGCTCATTCCCGCGAAAGCGGGAATCCATATCCGACGTTCCGGGGCATGGCTGGGTCCCCGCCTTCGCGGGGACGAGCGCAGTGGAAAAGCCGATCGCCATCGCGGCCGCTTCCGCCTTGCCGCTTCTTCCCGCCGATGTTATCTGCCCGCCATGGCCGCGACGCCCATCGCTAACATCCGCAATTTTTCGATCATCGCCCATATCGACCACGGCAAATCGACCCTCGCCGACCGGCTGATCCAGTCGACCGGCGGGCTCGAAGCGCGCGAAATGGTCGAGCAGGTGCTCGATTCGATGGATATCGAGCGCGAGCGCGGCATCACAATTAAGGCGCAGACGGTGCGCCTCAAGTACCGCGCGGCCGACGGCAAGGATTACATCCTCAACCTCATCGACACGCCCGGCCATGTCGACTTCGCCTATGAGGTCAATCGGTCGCTGGCCGCCTGCGAGGGCGCGCTCCTGGTGGTCGACGCCAGCCAAGGGGTCGAGGCGCAGACGCTGGCCAACGTCTATCAGGCGCTCGACAACAACCTCGAAATCGTCCCGGTGCTCAACAAGGTCGACCTGCCGGCGGCCGAGCCCGACAAGGTCAAAGAGCAGATCGAGGACGTGATCGGCCTCGATGCTTCCGACGCCATCCTGATCTCGGCCAAGACCGGGCTGAACGTACCGGCGGTGCTGGAGGCGATCGTGAACCGCCTGCCGGCGCCCAAGGGCGACGCTGCCGCGCCGCTGAAGGCGCTGCTGGTCGATAGCTGGTACGACGCCTATCTCGGCGTGGTTGTTTTATTCCGCGTCGTCGACGGCGTGCTCAAGAAGGGCCAGCGCATCCATATGATGGGCACCGGCGCGAGCTACGAGGTCGACCGCGTCGGCGTGTTCACCCCAAAGCGCGTCGAAACCGACGAGCTCGGCCCCGGCGAGATCGGCTTTCTCACCGCCTCGATCAAGGAAGTGGCCGACACCCGCGTCGGCGACACCATCACCGACGAGAAGAAACCGGTTAAGGCGCCGTTGCCCGGCTTCCGCCCGGCGATCCCGGTGGTGTTCTGCGGACTGTTCCCGGTCGACGCGGCGCAGTTCGAAGATTTGCGCGCCGCCATGGGGCGGCTTCGCCTCAACGACGCCAGCTTCAGTTTCGAGATGGAGACCTCCGCCGCGCTCGGCTTCGGCTTCCGCTGCGGCTTCCTCGGCCTGCTGCATCTGGAGATCATCCAGGAGCGGCTCGAGCGCGAGTTCAACCTCAATCTGATCGCGACCGCGCCGTCGGTGATCTACAAGATCAAGCTGCGTAACGGCACGCAGCTTGAAATCCACAATCCGGTCGACATGCCGGACCCGAACCATATCGAGGAAATGCAGGAGCCGTGGATCGAGGCGACGATCCTCACGCCGGACGAATATCTCGGCGCCGTGCTGAAACTGTGCCAGGACCGCCGCGGCGAGCAGAAGGAGCTGACTTACGTCGGCAACCGCGCGCTGGTGAAATACAATCTGCCGCTCAACGAAGTGGTGTTCGATTTCTACGACCGGCTGAAATCGGTGTCGCGCGGTTACGCTTCGTTCGACTATCACCTCACCGAATACCGGCCGGCGGATTTGGTCAAATTGCAGATGCTGGTCAACGCCGAGCCGGTCGATGCGCTGGCGATGCTGGTTCATAGAACGCGCGCCGAGCAGCGCGGCCGCGCCATGGCAGAGAAGCTGAAGGAACTGATCCCGCCGCACATGTTCCAGGTGCCGATCCAGGCCGCGATCGGCGGCAAGATCATCGCGCGGGAAACCGTGCGCGCGTTTCGCAAAGACGTGACGGCGAAATGCTACGGCGGCGACGTCACCAGAAAGCGCAAGCTCCTCGAAAAGCAGAAAGAGGGCAAAAAGAAAATGCGCCAGTTCGGCAAGGTCGATATTCCGCAGGAAGCGTTTATCGCGGCGCTGAAGGTGGATGTGTGATTGCTTTTCTCGTCACCACCGGGCTTGACCCGGTGGTCCATGCTGACTTGTCGTACTAGCGGCGTTGCTGCTTGGATTGTCGGGTCAGGCTCAGCAACGACGAAGGAAATCGTGCGGCAGACCGGGTTGAGCGCAGCGAAGGCCCGGGGAGGGCGATTATGCCGTTTCATAGCCCCCGGCTTTCTGCCCTCAAGCCGGGCTACTTGCTGTTCGCGTGAACGAAGGGACCTATCTGACAGTCCGGCGTCGATCGATTTGCTCGCCTAGTGGCGACACCTTCGGGAGCAGCAGGTGAAAGCGCTAGCCTCGAGTGACAAAGAGCAGTGGCTCGGGTTCGCAGAAAAGCTCATTGTGCTTGCCTATGCCATTTTTGCTGAAGCAAAGGTCGATATAACTGAGAAACTGTTTGGCGAACCAAAAATTTTGTCACTTGCACTGCTGAGTCGGACTATCGGCAACTTTAAGGGCGTGATTTCGGTAGTGAAGGAGAATCTTATTGTAGAAGCGCGCACTTTGACGCGTTCGTGCTACGAAAACTTATACTGCATGGCCGCCCTAATCGAACAAGGCGATGATTTCGTGCAGGTAATGCACTTAGACCAGATGCGAAGCTTCCGTTCGCAGGGTGAAATACTCTTGCAGGATGTTGAACCCGAGCAAATTGGAAGCAGCGAATTCGTCGATCAGCTTCGCGCCCACGTGCAGAGGCTTAAAGACGATTGGCCAAAGGCAAAGTATCTTACGCCGCAGGATGCCGCAGAGCGCAGCGTTCTAAAGCGGTCTTACACGATTTATAAAAAGCTTTCCGGCTACGCCGCGCATCCATCTATATTAGCCTTGAGGCGCCATCTTGTTAAATTTGTTGAGAATGGCGAACAGGTCATGGGTATTGACGTCAATCCGCCAGATCAGAAAGGCGAGCTTCTCGAAACCCTCGACCTGGCTTGCAACGCGATGATCGGCGCGTGCGTCGCAACAAATCAAATTCTAGGGCACCTGCCAGGGATTAAATGCCAATCTGCAACAAGTGTTTATTGAGTATGGAGAGCGTAGCGGCGTACTCAAGCAAGCGTAGGGTGCGCAAAGGCGCGGAACACGCTATACCCACGCGATCCTGCGTGAGACTAAAGGTGGCGAGCGTAGGGCGGGCACCGCGTCGAAAGCGCAGTCGCGTGGGCAAAATCGTACTGGCGCGGTGCCCACGCGGCGACGCAAGAGCAGACGATTTTACCCACCCTACCACGTTGCTCCGTCGCCGACCGGCGCAACTTGTCGGCCGCTTTCATCTCGTCATGCAGCGCGATCGGGTCGAAGTCATAGCCGTTCGGCCATGTCACGACGCCGTTCTCTCATCGCTTGCCGGCGCCCGTCCATTCACGTAACATGTTACGGCAGCGGAGTCAGGTATGCCGGCAAAGACCGAGCCGAAGACCAAGCGTCCGAAGTCCGCGCGGGAGCGAATGAGCGCCCGGCGCAAGCGGCTGCGCGCGCAAGGGCTCCGCCCGGTGCAGCATTGGGTGCCTGACCTGCGCGATCCGAAGGTGCGCGCGGCAATTCGGCGCGAGGCGGCGCTGCTCGCCCGCCATCCCGAAAACGACGCTATCGATGATTGGATCGACGCTGCCTACGATTGGAGCGAATGGAAGTGAAGCGCGGCGATGTCGTGCTCATGGTCGTCCATGGCGAACTGGGCCGGCCGCGTCCGGGCATTATTGTTCAATCCGACGAGCTTGGCGATGCCACGACGACGGTGCTGGCGTGCCCGCTCTCATCGGATGTCGCTGGAGTTCGCGATCCCCGGCTGCGGCCCGTGATTGAGCCTGGTGGCGGCAATGGACTTCGCATCCGCTCGCAGATTATGACCGACAAGCTATTCGCCCAGCGCCGTGAACGTGTGCGCGAAGTGATCGGCGCGATCGACAATGAAACCGCCCGCCGGCTCGACACTGCGTTGTTGATCGCGCTCGGCCTCACACAGTAGCGGTTGCCAGCGAGCGGCAAGGCGTTCGGTGTGCCCGTGTGCGTTCCCCTTCCAAACCGTCATGGCCGGGCATGGCCGTTCGAAGAACGGCGTCGCTTCGCTCGCCTACGTCCCGGCCATCCACGTCTTTCGCGGCCAGCACCCCTAAGACGTGGATGCCCGCAACAAGTGCGGGCATGACGCGCGTCGTGGCGGGCTCATCGGCCGTCTCGATATCGTCCCCATTACGGAGACGTGAAGTGACATTCGTCCCCGATATAATTACCTGCCGAAATCGAGCTTGCTCACGGAAGGGCACCGTTCCGGAGGCGGTCCAGAAGGTGGAGCAAGTGCGGTCCCCGCGGGCGGTCTCGCAAACCGTTCCCGGGCGGCTTCGGGCCTCCGCTCGGCCGGCATTACGACCGGTCTCCGCGGAGCGCGGTAGACTAGAGACAGGCGGTGAGGGGTAACGCCCCGAGCAGCCGGGTCTCAGGAAACGCGGGACTGGAGCTGAGCCGATGTCCGGATGCGTCCGGCGCGGCGAGTACCGCGGTGGAGCGCCGCAAGGCGAGCGCGCCCGAAGCGCGGACGGACGGCAACGTCCTTTCGCGTGGCGCGCGCCGGGCCCCGCCGGGCACGGCAAGGAAGGCGCGCCTTTTGGTGCTCCGCCTCCCTTCCTCTTTTAGGAAGGGCGGCAATTGGAAGGGCTTTCTTAAAGCGTGCAGCAAACCTCGGATGCCAAGGCGCATCGCGAGAACGAGAACGCCTTGTTGGCCTCCGCCGCCGTGGGCAGGAAGGCCGGTAACCTACAATCGCTGCAGCGTCGCGCGG
>JBARER010000206.1:0-2389 GCA_049796395.1 Xanthobacteraceae bacterium | reverse complement strand
AGATATCCCCATTTCATCGGTCTAACTCGCAATCCATCGCAATCCGTAGCAGCCTGTAGAAAAGCCATAAAACAGATGGTTAATCGGGTCTTAACCTCGCCGAACCTATGCTAGGAGACCGGTGATGCGGCGGGCCGCCCCGCTGTTGATTGATGTACAGGATGACCCGCGAATCTGCCTCCATCGCTTTCGGCGCCGAAGCGCGCGACGCCTCGGTCCACGCGCCCAACGGGCGGTCGCCGTTCGTGCGCTCGCGCGAATTGCTCGGCGCCACGCCGCCCGGCAAGCCGCCGATCAGCCTCGCCGTCGGCGAGCCGCAGCATCCAATCCCGCCTTTCGTCGGGCCGGTCATCGCCGCCCATGTCGCCGAGTTCGGCCGCTATCCGGCCAACAAGGGGCTCGACGAATTCGGCGTCGCCGTCGCCGGCTGGCTCGGCCGCCGCTATAAGCTTGCCCGCGCGGTCGACCCGGCCAACGAGGTGCTGGTGCTCAACGGCACCCGCGAGGGGCTTTTCCTCGCGGCGCTCGCCGCCAAGAATTGGGTGACGCCGCGCCAAGGCCGCCCCGCCATGCTCATTCCCAATCCGTTTTATGCGGCCTATGCCGCCGGCGCGATCGGCGCCGACTGCGAGCCGGTGTTTCTGCCGACCACGCGCGAGACCGGATTCCTGCCCGATCTCGATGCGCTCGACGAAGTGCTGTTGGCGCGCACGGTGGCGTTCTATATCGCCTCGCCGTCCAACCCGCAGGGCGCGGTCGCCGATCTCGCCTATCTGGAGAAGCTGACCGCGCTGGCGCGGCGCTTCGGCTTCCTGATTTTCTCCGACGAGTGCTATGGCGAAATCTACAGCGACCGGCCGCCGCACGGCATGCTCGAAGCGGCCGGCGGCGACTTCGCCAATGTCGCGATCTTCCACTCGCTGTCCAAGCGATCGAGCCTGCCCGGGCTGCGCATCGGCTTTGCCGCCGGCGACAAAAGCTTCATGCGCACGTTCCTCGAACTGCGCAATGTCTCCGCGCCGATGGTGCCGACGCCGATGCAGCACGTCGCCATCGCCGCCTACAACGACGAGACCCACGTCGAGGAAAACCGCCGGCTCTATCGCGAGAAATTCGACCTCGCCGATCAGATCGTCGGCGACCGCTACGGCTATGAGCGGCCGGCCGGCGGTTTCTTCCTCTGGCTCGACGTTTCGGCCCAGGGCGGCAGCGAAGCCGCCACGCTGCGGCTGTGGCGCGAGGGCGGCTTGCGCGTGGTGCCGGGACGCTATCTAGCGCGCGAGCAAGCCGACGGCTCCAATCCCGGCGCCGACTACATTCGCGTCGCCATGGTGCACAACAACGAGATCACCGCCGAGGCCATGCATCGGCTGGTCGAGGTGCTGGGTTAGCCCATGATCGATTGGATTGGTTCGATTTCACCTCCGCTCGTCCCCGCGAAAGCGGGGACCCAGAACAGCTCGCAGCAAAGCGATCTGGATTCCCGCTTGCGCGGGAATGAGCGGAACAGGCTTTAGGGCGACGCACCGATGTCGATGATCGAGCGCAGCCTCGACGGCATGGCCCATCTCACGGGCCAGCTCGGCGCCATGTTGCAGCGCCGGTTGCGCGAGCTCGGCGGCATCGCGCTGCTTACCCTCGCCATCATCGCGGCGATCGCGCTCGCGACGTGGTCGGTGCACGATCCGTCGCTGAGCCACGCCACCGACGCGCCGGTGCATAATCTGCTCGGTCTGCCCGGCGCGGTCGCCGCCGACTTGATGATGCAATTACTGGGGC
Organism: Xanthobacteraceae bacterium; assembly: GCA_049796395.1. Taxonomy (GTDB): domain Bacteria; phylum Pseudomonadota; class Alphaproteobacteria; order Rhizobiales; family Xanthobacteraceae; genus BOG-931. The sequence continues at coordinate 610 of JBARER010000206.1, read as the reverse complement.
TCGGCTCGCTGGCGCTATTGTTGCCGATCGCGGTGTGGGGCTATCGGCTGCTCGGCCACCGGCCGTTGCGGCACGAGCGGCTGCGGGTCTTGCTCTGGCTCGCCGGCGCCATTCTGACGGCGGCCTTCGCCTCGTCCTTGCCGCGCAGTCCGCATTGGCCGCTGCCGTCCGGACTCGGCGGCGTAGTTGGCGATGCCGTGCTGCGGCTGCCGGCGATGCTGCTGCACATATCGCTGACCGGCACGCATCTCGTCGGCGCCGCCATCATGCTCGGCGCGGCGGCGTTGTTCACGTTCGCCGGTGCCGCCGGCATCCTGTGGCGCGAGCCGATCGACGCGCATGACGAGGAAGAAGACGAGGACGAAGAAGAGGAAGAGCCGGCCGAGGACGACGGCGAAGACGAACGCGGCGCCATTCCGCTCGGATTGTTGGCGCATTACCTGTTGAGTTTCCGCGCCCGGCTGTCGCTACTGTTGTTCGGCCGCCGCCGCACGCCGCTGCCGCCCGGCGGCGAGGTCGCAATACCGCGCCGCCGGCTCGAGCCGAATTTCGATCCCGCGGACCGCGATGATGCTGAGGAAGAAGCGGACGAGGACGAGGCGGCCCCGCG
>JBARER010000205.1:0-20724 GCA_049796395.1 Xanthobacteraceae bacterium | reverse complement strand
CGGTGATGAACGGCAGATTGATTTCGGTCTGCGTGGTCGAAGACAGCTCGATCTTGGCCTTCTCCGCGGCCTCCTTCAGCCGCTGCAAAGCCAGCTTGTCGCGGCGCAGGTCGATGCCCTGCTCCTTCTGAAACTCGTCGGCCAGATAATTGACCAGCCGCATGTCGAAGTCTTCGCCGCCGAGGAAGGTGTCGCCGTTGGTCGACTTCACCTCGAACACGCCGTCGCCGATTTCGAGAATCGAAACGTCGAACGTACCGCCGCCGAGATCGTACACCGCGATGATGCCGGTCTTGTTCTTGTCGAGACCGTAGGCGAGCGCCGCCGCGGTCGGCTCGTTGATGATGCGCAACACTTCGAGGCCGGCGATCTTGCCGGCGTCCTTGGTGGCCTGACGCTGCGCGTCGTTGAAATAGGCCGGAACGGTGATGACGGCCTGCTCGACCTTGCTGCCGAGATAGGCTTCCGCCGTCTCCTTCATCTTCTGCAGGATGAACGCGGAAATCTGCGACGGCGAATAGGTCTTGCCCTCGATCTCGACCCAGGCGTCGCCGTTAGAGGCGCGCGAAATTTTGTACGGGACGAGCTTCTTGTCCTTTTCCACCATCGGATCGTCGTAGCGACGGCCGATCAGGCGTTTGACTGCGAAAATCGTGCGCTCCGGATTGGTAACCGCCTGGCGTTTTGCCGGCTGGCCGACCAGCCGCTCGCCCTCGTCGGTGAAAGCAACGATGGACGGCGTGGTGCGCATTCCCTCTGCGTTCTCGATGACCTTCGGCGTCTTGCCTTCCATGACGGCGACGCAGGAATTGGTGGTCCCGAGATCGATACCGATGACCTTGGCCATGGTTTAACATCCTCTCTAATTTGCGGCAGGTCAGCTTGGCCCCAAAGGCGCCGAGCATCCGACCCCCTTATTACTCTTCGCCCTGGCCCAGTTTCTGGCCCGGTTTGTCCGGCCGGTTTCGGCTGGCCGCTTTGAGACGCCCTCGCCCCAAAACCGCTGGCCAAAAGACCGCTGCCAAACCCTGCTGCCGCGGACGATTTCCCTTGGCTCATATAGGAGGGCCACATGCGCCTGCAAGGCAGTCGTGAGGACAAGTCTTGCCGATCCGCCGCCTATTAACGTCGCCCGAGCAAGCCGCCGGACGGGCTTCGCCCGCGCCATCGCGGTGAAGGTCTCTTAACGGTGCCGTGCGCAGATTTCGGCGCGCGGCGCAGCGCTAGTCCGCCATTAAGGAAATCCTGCCACGGATGGCGTGGTCGAAGGACTGGCAGAGAGACAGAGAGAAAATCCGGCTGGCCGGAAACGGCACCGAAACAACGCCGCGCCAGGCGTGGAGTCCCGTTATGCGTTGGAGTTTTGTCGACCGCGGCGTGGCGGGGGCCGCGGCGCCGGCGGCTGGTGCGGCCGGAATCGACGACCCTGTTCGGGCGCTATTGGCGATCTTGCCGCGGCCCGTTCGTTTCCTCGGCGTCGGCGGTCTTGGGCTCATCGTCGACCTCGCGGTGCTCACGCTGCTCATCGCCCACGGGCTTAACCCGCTGGCCGCGCGCGCGGCATCGCTCGCCGTGGCGACGACGGTGACCTGGCGGCTGAACCGGGCGCTGACCTTCGCCGGCAGCGGCCGCCGTCCGGCCGACGAGGCCATGCGCTACGCTTTGGTCGCCGCCATCGCACAAACCGTGAGCTACGGCATTTTCGCGGCCGTCGTCCTGGCCTTGCCGAATGTCATGCCGCAACTGGCGGCGATCGCCGGCGCCGCGGCCGGCGCCTCGATCTCTTACTGCGGCCAAGCGTTTTTTGCGTTCCAGCCGCTGCGGCGGACCTGACGGGCGCGCCATGACCAGCGCCAAAACTAGCCACAAAACCAGCCACAAAACCAGCGGCAAGACCCTGGGCGACCGGTCCGCTCGCGACGCGGCCGTCGACGCCGATGTGTTCGTGATCGGCGCCGGACCGGCCGGCCTGACCGCCGCCTATTGCCTCGCCAAGGCGGCGCGCTCGGTGCTGGTGATCGAGCGCGACCCGGTCTATGTCGGCGGCATCAGCCGCACCGTCGATTACAAGGGCTTCCTGTTCGATATCGGCGGCCACCGCTTCTTTTCCAAATCGCAGGAGGTCGTGGCGCTGTGGCGGGAAATCCTGCCCGACGACTTCATCGCTCGGCCGCGGCTGTCGCGGATTTATTACAACGGCAAATTCTTCTCCTATCCGCTCAAGGCCTTCGAGGCGCTGCTCAAGCTCGGCCTGTTCGAGAGCGCGGCGTGCCTTGTGTCCTATCTCTACGCGAGGGTCTTTCCGGTCGCCGAGACACGGACGTTCCACGACTGGGTACGCAATCAGTTCGGCGAACGGCTGTTTCGGATCTTCTTCAAAACCTACACCGAGAAGGTGTGGGGCATGTCGTGCGACGAGATTTCCGCCGACTGGGCGGCCCAGCGCATCAAGGGCCTCGATCTGGCGACAGCGGTGCTCAACGGCCTCAAGCGTTCGCTGCCTTTCGCCGGCAACGGCGGCGGCGGCGGCGGCGATACGGTCAAGACGCTGATCGAGAGCTTTCAGTATCCCCGCAAGGGTCCGGGCATGATGTGGGACGCGGCGGCGCGCCAGATCAAGGCGCACGGCGGCCGCATCCTGATGGGACGCGAGCTTGGCAGGCTCGAATTCGATGCGGCGCACAATCATTGGCGCATCGAGGTCGTCACCGGCGACGGCGAGTGCGAACTCTATACCGCGCGCGAGGTCATCAGCTCGGCGCCGCTGCGTGAACTGGTCGAACGCATCAAGCCGACGCCGATCTCGCTGTTGCACGGCCGTGCCTTGCGCTATCGCGACTTCCTCACCGTGGCGCTGATGGTGCGCAAAGAGGAACTGTTCCCGGACAATTGGATCTACATTCACGATTCGAGCGTCCAGGTCGGCCGCGTGCAGAACTTCCGCTCCTGGTCGCCGGAAATGGTTCCCGCCGGCATGACCTGCCTGGGGCTGGAATATTTTTGTTTCGAAGGCGACGGGCTGTGGAATGCGCCCGATAGCGAGCTTATCGCGCTGGCGAAAAAAGAAGTCGCACAGATCGGGCTGGTAACCGCAGCCGACGTCGTCGACGCCTGCGTGGTGCGCCAGGCCAAGGCCTATCCGGTCTACGACGAAGACTATCGCGATAATGTCGCGGTCGTCCGCCGTGATCTCGAAGGCAGCTACCCGACGCTGCACCTGATCGGGCGCAACGGCATGCACCGCTACAACAACCAGGACCATGCGATGATGACGGCCATGCTCACGGCGCGGAATATCCTCGCCGGCGCGCGGCACTATGACGTCTGGAACGTCAACGAGGACGCCGAATATCACGAGGCGGGCGAGACGGGCGCGCAAAGCGCGCTCGCCAGCGTGCGGCTGGTGCCGGAAAAAGCCGCCAAGGAACGGGCGGCTTAATCTCGCCTATTCATAGCCGCGCTTGCCTTCGACCGCGGCGACGTAGCGCGCCACCGACCTTTCCAGCACAGCCTTGCCGTCCGTGGCGATGACGCGGTCGGAATAGTGGCCGTAGATGCTTTCAAACGCAAACGGCTTGAGCGCCGCGCCGATGCGCTCGACGGTCGCCGCCGATAACGGAATGAGATTGGGATAGCTGCGCATGAACGACAGCCACTTGCGATCGGTGGTCACCGTCAGAATGTCGCCCGAGCAAACGACGCCGCGTCCGCCCGCCCCGCCGGCCCAATGCAGCACCGTGCCGCCTTCGAAATGGCCGCCGCAGCGCACGAGCGTGACGCCATCCCACAACGCATTGGTTTCGCCGTCCCATAGTTCGACGGCGGGATCGTTGCGCATGATCCATTGCCGGTCGGCCGCATGCAGGTGAATGCGCGCCGTAAACGTCCGCGCCCACTCCACCATCGTCGTATAGAAATGCGGATGCGAGATGGCGATGGCATCGACGCCGCCGAGACCTTCGATCAACGTCATCGTCGCGTCGTCGAGGGTGGCGATGCAATCCCACAGAATATTGCCGTTCGCCGTGCGCAGCAGCAGCGCGCGCTGACCGATGGCGAATGCCGGCGTCGAGCCGATGCCGATGATGTCCTTGTCGTATTGGTGAAAGCTGTTGCCATGGCTTTGCCGCAGCGCCGCAAGCGTGGTCCAGGTCTGCCCACGCGGCGGCACGTATTGCCGCTCTTCGTCGCAGACGATGCAATGACTGGGCGCGCGTTCGCTCTCCGCATATTGCGTGCCGCAGGCGGTGCAGATGAAGTGGGGCATCCTTTAATTTCCTCGCAGCGGCGGTAGGAGCAGGCCGGATCGCGCTTAGACCGGCGGGTACGACCAGTAATGGTCCTGGTAAGGAGCGCCGAGCATATCGTGCAGCGCCGTGTTATAGGCGACCGGATCGAACCATGGCGCCGGCCCGCGAGAAGGCCCGAACGTCCGCCCATCCAGGTATTGAGAAAGTCGCGGCCAAGCACGAAATGCGTGCCGTCCACCATGGCGGCGTTGGGGGCAACGTTGGACGAGGCGAAGGACATCGGCGCAACCGCCATGGCGAACCGGTAAAAAACCAATGAAAGCAGCCGTCGACCGAACCTTCGACCCGGCCATCGCGCCGTCGTTCGATGCCGACTTTGCTCGCAGCCAAACGACGCCGGAAGGCTTCCGCGTTTATCCCGGCTATCTCGACCGCCGGTGTCAGGACGATCTTGTCGCCGCCATTCGCGAGGTTTTGGCCGGAGCGCCGCTTTACACCTCGCGCATGCCGAAATCCGGGCGGCCGATGTCGGTGCGCATGACGAATTGCGGCGCGCTCGGCTGGCTGTCCGACGAGCGCGGCTACCGCTACGAGCCGGTCCACCCCGAAACCGGCCGCCCCTGGCCGCCGATCCCGGAAATGCTGATCGCCGTCTGGAATGACATTGCGGAATATTTCCATCCGCCGGAAGCCTGTCTGGTCAATGTCTACGGACCGGCGGCGAAAATGGGCCTGCATCAGGACCGCGACGAGGCGGATTTCACCGCGCCGGTGGTGTCGCTATCGCTCGGCGACGCCTGCTTGTTCCGCATCGGCGGGACGAAACGCGGCGATCCGACGCGATCCCTGCGCCTTAATTCCGGCGATGCGCTGGTCTTGGGTGGCGATGCCCGGCTCGGCTTTCACGGTGTCGACCGCATCTATCCGGGCACGTCGAGCTTGCTCGCCGAGGGCGGACGGATCAATTTGACCATGCGGCGGGTGACCCGGCCGGCTGCCGCTGGGCCATCGCACCCCGCGGACACTCTTCCAGGCCAACATCCATGATAGATTCGAGCAGAGCATCCATGACCCGCGTGTGTGCGTTTCTCGCCTCTGGGATATTGGCTTTCATCATCTGGACGATTCCAGCGCTCGCCGCCGATCCGATTTATCCGGTCGGTTCCCGCATCGGGCTAGTGCCGCCCGCCGGCATGTCGCTGAGCCCGACGTTCGAGGGCTTCGTCGATTCCGCCGACAATGCCGCCATACTGCTGGCGACCTTTCCGGGCGAAGCCTTCGCGACGCTCGACAAGTCCATGGTTCCCAGCGCGCTGGCGAACCAAGGCATCGAGAAGCGCGAGCCGTTCCAGGCTGCGATTGGCAACGGGTTTCTTCTCACCGGCCAGCGGCCGGTAGGACCCGTGACTTTCCGCCAGTGGATGCTGATCGCGCCGGCCGGCAATGTAACGGCGCTGGTCACGGTGCGGGCTCCGGCGCAGGATTCCAAATACACCGATCAGGCGGTGCGCGCGGCGCTGGCGACGGTGGCGGTGCGCGCCAGCATACCGGACGCCGAGCGCCTGAGCCTGTTGCCGTTCACGGTCGGCAATCTGGCGGGATTCAAAATCGAAGACGTGTTGCCGGGGCGGGCTTTGATGCTGGTGCATCCGGTGGCGGCGGCGGCGGATAAAGGTTCGGCCGGCAAGAACGCGGCTGACAAGGATTCGGCCAACGCGAGTTCGGCGCCCGAGAATACCGATGTCGAAGGTCACCCCATCGATGCGCGTCTCCTGATCGCGGCGCTGCCGGGCGGCCCGGCCGATGCCAAAGACGATGACGATTTTGCCCGGACGACCTTCAATGAAATCGGCGGAATCAGCGATGTCCGTGTCCAGGATGCCGAGCCACTGCGGCTTGGCGGCCAATCGGGCTATGAGACTTTGGCCAAGGCCAAGGATGCGCCGGGCAAGACCGATCTGATGGTGGTGCAATGGCTCCGCTTCGGCACCGGCGGCTATATGCAAATCATCGGCACCGCAAAGGCCGACGTCTGGACCGACGTGTTCATGCGCATGCGCACCGTGCGCGACAGTATCGACACCAAATAAGAAGCGGGTTTAATCCGCAGCCGATCTGGCGTTGTCGTTGATCGCCGAAGCGGGCGCCGTCTTCGGACCGCCCTTCGACACGCCGACCAGGGCCGGACGCAGCACCCGCTCGCCGATCATATAGCCGGGCTGCACCACTTGAACGACGCTGCCAGCCGGGACCGTGGCGTCGGTGACTTCGAACATGGCCTGATGCCGGTTGGGATCGAACTTCTCGGCTTGCGGCGTGAACTGGCGGACGCCGTTCTTTTCCAGCGCCTTCTGAAGCTCGCGCTCGGTCAATTCAACCCCTTCGATCAGCGCCTTCACGCCGCTCTCGGCGCTGGCCCGCAATTCCGGCGCGACCGCTTCCAAGGCGCGGCGCATATTGTCGGCGATGCCAAGGATGTCGCGGGCAAAGCCGCTGACGCCGTAGATTCGCGAATCCGCAATCTCGCGGTCGGTGCGCTTGCGCAGATTTTCCATCTCGGCAAGCGTGCGCAACAGCCGGTCTTTCATCTCGCCATGCTCGCGTTCCAGCGCCGTAGACGGCACGGGTTCGGCGGCGGCGGTTTTTTGCGCGGCAGTATTTTGCGCCATGGCCGCTTCGTCCTCAGCGCGAGCGGTCTGTTCCGTCATGGTTTTTCCATCCTTTGACGCCCCGCATATCAGGGTTCGGCGGGTAAAAATCAAGTCGATTGGCCCGCATCGCGCAAGCCCAGCCCTCGCCAAGGAAAGCGCCCGGGCGGTCAGACGGCCGCCGAAAAGGCCGGTATTCCGGGGCCATCCGAGGAAAGGCCTGGACTTCCGTCAGCTCCCCAACAGCTTGCTGACGATCTTGGCGGTGTAATCCACCATGGGGACGATGCGCGCGTAATTGAGCCGGGTCGGACCGATGACGCCGAGCACGCCGACGATATGGCCGGAGGCATCGTGATACGGCGCCACGATGGTGGAGGAGCCGGACAGCGAAAACAGCTTGTTTTCCGACCCGATAAAGACCCGCACCCCCTCGGCGCGCTCGGCACGGCCGAGCAGATCGATCACCTCGCGGCGGGTCTCCAGATCGTCGAATAGCAGCCGGACACGTTCGAGGTCGGCGACGGCTTTAAGATCGTCGAGCAAATGCGCCTGGCCGCGCACAATGAGCTTGCGCTCGTCGCTCTCGCCGCCCGACCAGCTCGCCAAGCCATCGGCGACGATCCGGGTGGTCAATTGGTCGAGTTCCGCCTGGCCCTCCGTCAGCGTCCGTTGCACCTCGGCTCTTACTTCGTCGAGAGTGTGGCCGCGGATGCGGGCGTTGAGGAAATTTCCGGCTTCGGTCAGGGCCGAGGTCGGCAGGCCGATCGGGGTACGGAGCACGCGGTTTTCAACCTGGCCGTCCTCGCCGACCAGGATCACCAGCGCGCGCTCCGGTTCGAGCCGCACGAATTCGATATGCTTGAGCCGCGGATTGGCTTTGGACGTGAGCACCACGCCGGCCGCGCGGCTGAGGCCGGATAATAGCCCTGAGGCTTCGGTCAGCACCGCCTCGACCGATTTCGGATGACCCGCGGCCGCGACCTGCGCTTCGATGGCCTTGCGATCCTGTTCGGTGAGGTCGCCGATCTGCATCAATGCATCGACAAAAAAACGCAGGCCCATCTCGGTCGGCAATCGGCCGGCCGAGGTATGCGGCGCATAAACCAGACCAAGCTGCTCGAGATCCGACATGACGTTGCGCACCGAGGCCGGCGACAAGGTCATCGGCAGGATGCGCGACAGGTTGCGCGAGCCGACCGGTTCGCCGGTCGCGAGATAGCTCTCGACGACCAGACGAAATATCTCGCGTGAACGCTCGTTGAGCTGGGCGAGGCCCTGCTGGTTCACGCCCAGCGGAAAGTCATGGCTCGACAAACCGCGCTCCCACCGAATGCGACACCCTCGCTGGCGTCTCTATCACTCCGCCGCCGCCATCGCCCGCGCGCGCGGGGCACGCAGCAGCGCCATGAGCGAGCGCACCGAGCCATAGTCCTCGAGCCGATCGACCGCGGCAATGACGTCGTCGATATGGGCGTCGGCAATGACGCCCTCGGCATAGGTGCGGAATTTCTGCTCGACCTGGCCGCGCGACAGTGGATTTTCCGGCGAGCCAAGCGGATAGTCGCAGCGCGCCGAAAAAAGCGCGCCGTCGTCCATCGTCACCTCGACTTGCGCTTGCGGGCCGGCGATGGCGGCATCGGCGCGGACCTCGACCTTTTCCGCGGCGAAGCGGCGAAGCTTCGGATCGTCATAACGCGCGGGCGCGAATTGCGCCAAACTCAGCGCCCGGTCATGCAGGATCGCCGCGGCACTGTAATGGGCCGACAGCAGCGCCTCGAATTTTGCCTGGTAGCGGCCGAAGCCACCGTGGAAGTCGAAGGTCGGCGGGCTCAGCGCGATGGCGACCTTGCGCACGTGTGCGGGATCGATGCTGTGCTTTGCGACGATCTCGAACAGCGCCGTGTTCAGCCCCTGGATCAGCGACGCCGACGGCCACAGCCGTAGCGCGATCTGTTCGAGTTCGAAGCGCCGCCCCAGATCGGCGGTGGCCAGTTCGGGTTTGCCGCCATTGGCGTAGGCGTTGTAGAGGCCGCCGTCCTTGGCCGTGAGAAACTGCCGGGTGGCGACAAAGTCCTGCTGCGCCAGCAAAGCCGCCATCAAGCCCGATAGCGCGCCGCGGCACTGATGAAATTTCACCGTCGGCGTGCCCCAGGCGGCAAAAGTGCCGGCCGCCTGACTGCCGGCGAGACCGAACGCGCGTGCCATGGTGTCGACATCGAGTTTCAGCAAGCGCCCGACGGCGGCCGCGGCGCCGAACGGACCGAGCACGCCCGGTCCGTGGAAGCCGCGGGCGCGGAAGGCGGGATAGTCGAGACCGATGCCGACGCGTGTCGTCACTTCGGCACCCGCCGCGATCGCCACCAACAGATCGCGGCCGGACAGGTCGTCACGCTCGGCGATGGCGAGCGCCGGCGGCACGACCTCCGGCGTGATGTGGGTCATGGTCGCACGGTGCGCGTCGCACATGGTCACCGCGGTGATGAGATAGCCGTTCAGGAGCGTCGCGCCGGCGAGCGACAAGTGGCCGCCGCCGATCACGCTCGATTCGGAGCCCTGCGCCAAGGCCGAGGCGAGCGCCGCCATCTGGCCGGTTTCCTCGCCAAGATGGCCGGCGACGGCGCAGGCCAGCGCATCAAGCAACAATTTTTTGCTGTGTTCGCGCGCGCCCGCGGGCAAAGCGTCGTAGTCGAGCTGTGCGGCGAATTGCGCCAGCTGCTGTGTTGCTTCTTGTGTCGGTTCTTGACTTACATCCGCCGCCATAGCGCACTCCCGGCAATGTCCCGGTGAAAATCTTGGTCCCGGAATTCTTGGTCCCCGCAAAACTTAAGTCGCAGCGTAGCGGTTAGCCGCAGCCAAAGGCAATCGGCGTTTATGGCGCCGTTTGGCGGCCTTGTGGGAGCCGTCCCTTGTAGGAATCATGGCTGACACTGGAGCGCATTCCGATTTAGCAAAATCCGAATACGCTCCTAGCTGTTTGTTTCAGCATGTTCTTTTCGCAAAACCGGTTTCCACTTTTACGGAACATGCTCTAAAAGCCTGAAGCGCCGGCGCCGTCATGGCCGGCAACCGGGAGCCCTTTATGCGGCCAAGCCGCCGACAACCTGATGAATTACGTCCTGTCTCGCTCGAGCGCGGGGTGGTCAAGTTCGCCGAAGGATCATGTTTCGTGAAATTTGGCGAGACTCATGTGCTGGTGACGGCGACGCTCGAGGACCGCCTGCCGCCCTGGCTCAAGGGCCAAGCGCGCGGCTGGATCACCGCCGAGTACGGCATGCTGCCGCGGGCGACGCTTGAGCGCACGCGCCGCGAGGCGGCGGCCGGCAAGCAGAACGGCCGCACCGTCGAGATTCAGCGCCTGATCGGGCGCAGCCTGCGCTCGGTAGTCGATCTCAAAGCCCTCGGCGAACGGCAGATCACCATCGATTGCGACGTGATTCAGGCCGATGGCGGCACCCGCACCGCATCCATTACCGGGGCCTGGATCGCGCTTTACGACTGCCTCGCCTGGATGAAGGCGCGGTCGATGATCGCGACCGAGGTGTTGCGCGATCACGTCGCGGCGATTTCCTGCGGCGTCTATTCGGGCACGGCGGTGCTTGACCTCGACTATGCCGAGGATTCGCAAGCCGATACCGACGCGAATTTCGTGCTCACCGGCTCGGGCGACATTGTTGAGGTGCAAGCGACGGCGGAAAAGGTCCCGTTCTCCGAGGCGCAGTTCTCGGCGTTGCTGGGCTTGGCGCGCAAAGGCATCGGCAAGCTGGTCGATCTGCAGAAGATGGCGGTGATGTGAGGACGACCGATCATCGCCGCCTCGCCGGGCGTCTCGTGATCGCGACGCATAATGCCGGCAAGCTCATCGAAATGCGCGACTTGCTTGCGCCCTACGGAATCGACGCCACATCCGCAGGCGAGCTCGGGCTTAAGGAGCCGGAGGAAACCGGAATGAGCTTTCGCGACAACGCCCATATCAAGGCTGCGGCGGCGGCGAACACGACCGGCCTGCCCGCCTTTGCCGACGATTCCGGGCTGGTCGTCGATGCGCTTGACGGAGCGCCTGGGATTTATTCGGCGCGCTGGGCCGGGCCCAAGAAAGATTTTCAAGCGGCCATGCAGTCGATCGAAGACAAATTGCGCGAGCGCGGCGCAACCACGCCGAACCGCCGCAAGGCGCATTTCGTCTCGGCGCTCTGCCTCGCCTGGCCGGACGGCCATAGTGAAGATTTCGAGGCCCGCGTCGACGGCGCGCTGGTCTGGCCGCCACGCGGCGACCAGGGTTTCGGCTACGATCCGATGTTCCTGCCAGATGGTCACGAACGGACTTTTGGCGAAATGGACAGTGTGGAGAAGCACGGCCTGCCGCCGCGCGGCAAAGGCCTGTCGCACCGCGCCCGCGCCTTTCTCAAGCTGGCGGAGGCATGTCTTGTCCGAACCTGAGCTCTTGTCCGAGCCTGAGCAAGCCTTTGGCGTCTATATCCACTGGCCGTTCTGCCTGTCGAAATGCCCGTATTGCGACTTCAACAGCCATGTGCGGCACAGCGCCATCGACGAGCAGCGGTTTTTGCGCGCCTTTCACAGCGAAATCGGCAAGACCGCCGAACAAGTGCGCGACCGCACCGTATCGACGATTTTCTTCGGGGGTGGCACGCCCTCGCTGATGCAGCCGTCGACCATCGCCGGCGTGCTCAATTCCATCGCCCGGCAGTGGCGGGTCGCTCCTGACGCGGAAGTCACCCTGGAAGCCAATCCGACCAGCGTCGAGGCCGGCCGCTTTCGCGGCTACCGCGCAGCCGGCGTCAATCGCGTGTCGCTCGGCGTCCAGGCGCTGGACGACCGGGCGCTCGCCGAGCTCGGCCGCACCCATACCGCCCGCGAAGCGCTCGATGCCGTTGACATCGCGCGCACGGTGTTCGGCCGCTACTCGTTCGACCTCATTTATGCGCGGCCGAACCAAGAGCCGAAGGCCTGGGCCACGGAGCTGAAAGCGGCGCTCCTGGAAGCTGGGGACCATTTGTCGCTCTACCAGCTGACCATCGAGGCCGACACGCCGTTTTCCGCGCTGCACGCCGCCGGCAAATTGCGCACCCCCAACGATGACACCGCGCGCGCGCTCTATGACGTGACCCAGGAACTCTGCGCCGCCCATGGATTGCCGGCCTACGAGATTTCCAATCACGCCCGTCCTGGGGGCGAATGCCGGCATAACCTGGTGTATTGGCGCGCGCAGGAATATGCCGGCATCGGCCCCGGCGCCCATGGCCGGCTCGATATCGACGGCGAACGGCACGCCACCGCGACCCAGAAGCGGCCCGAAGCCTGGCTCGATCTGGTCGAGAGCCGCGGCCACGGCGTGGTCAACGACGAGGTGCTGATCCGCGAGGAACGGTCGGACGAATTCCTGCTGATGGGCTTGCGGCTCGCCGAGGGGATCGACTTGGCGCGCTATGCCGAAGTATCCGGGCGGCCGCTCGATCCGGTCCGCATCGCCGCGCTCTGCGGCCATGGCCTGGTGGAAACCACCCGCGAGGGGCGCTTGCGCGTCACCTTGCCCGGATTTCCGGTGCTTGACGCCGTCGTTGCCGATCTCGCGGCCTGAAGGCCATAAACTGGCTAAGCCAGAGGCCGGTTTAGGCCGAATAATTCATAAGCTTGCTTACTAATTACTGAGATTTTGGGTCTCGGCGCGGCCGTTGCCTAGCCGCGTCACGCAGCATCATGGAAGATGACGCCCAGCGTATAGCGGCGCCCTGACCGCAGCCGGCTGACGCCGTGCCGCAGATTGACCCGATAGGTGCCGCGGGTGCCCTGCACCGGACGATGGTGCACCGGGAAGATGACCCCCTCGCCCTGGGCGAGCGGCACGATCTCGGCGCGCGACTGCATCCGCGGCCGCTGCTCGACCAGCACGAATTCACCGCCGGTAAAATCGGCGTCCGGCCGCGACAGCAGAAAGGCCACTTGCAGCGGGAAGACATGGTCGCCGTAAATGTCCTGGTGCAGGCAGTTATAGTCGCCAGCGCCGTACTGCAGCAGAAGCGGCGTGGGCTTGATCTGGCCTGCCGCATGACACTGCCGCAGATAACGCGCGTGATCGGGCGGATAGACGGTCGCCACGCCGAGCATTTCGTTCCAGCGATTGGCCAGCCGCGCCAGCGGCGGGAAAAGCTCTTCGCGCAAGGCTGCCACGACGGACGGCAGCGGATAGGCGAAATACTTGTATTCGCCGCGCCCGAAGCCGTGACGCGCCATCACGATCCGGCTGCGGTAAGGCGAGTCGTCAGGATAAGCTTGGATCAGTGCCGCACATTCCGCCGGGTTCAACAGCGGCCCGGTGGTGGCGCAGCCATAGGCGTCGAGATCGGCCCCGATCGCCTGCCAATCGAGCGAACCGACCCGCACGACGACCGACGAGCCGGTTACGTGCTGGGACAGGAGGTTTGGCTCGGGAGCCGGCATGGCGATCGCTCCGGGGGCGCTTGCGCGTGTGCCTCCCCATTGTGTCATGGCGGGCGGCGAGGCCACCCGAAAGCTGAAAGGCGGTGGCGTTGGGGGAAGCGAGTGTTGGGGCGGGAAGCCACTGCCTCCGAAATGGGAGCAAAATCACCCTCATATTTCATAAGCTAGCTTATTATCTTCCGCCCGATCGCCTGAAAAATTCGGCGCACGAGCAAGATAACTTGCGGGACCGCTTGAATGACGCGCAGCAAGCCCGTGACGGGTTGCCTGTCGAGGCTGCCATCGAACCTTCCGGATCAGCCCGTATTTTAACCCGTATTTTAATAAGCCTACTATTATCCCGCGGCCGAACCGGCAAAGCTGTGCGGCGCCGGCGAGATCACCTGCGCGCCACCGGCGGCGACCCGCAGTACCGCCAGCCCGCGCTCATTGGTGCCGTCGGGCCGGAAGCGGAATAGCCCGTCGATGCCGGAAAAGCCCGACGGATTGGTCAGAATTTGCGGCGAAAAGGCCTGCGGTCCCTGAGTCTTCACCAAAGCGGCGATGAGCGCGACGGCATCGTAAGACAGCGTCGCGGTCCGCACCGGGTCCTGATTGTAGCGTTGACGGTAGCGGGTGGCGAAATTCCGGTAACCGGTGCCGTCGGGCGCCGCGTAGCAGCCGCCGGCAAGGGCCGCCGTGGCGAAAATCCGCGGGTCGTCCCACAGGCCGGTGCCGAGAAGCTGCAGCCGCCGCAGATTGACGCCGTCGGCCACGAGCCCCGCCACCACGTCCGGAACGGCATCGCCGCCGTCCGGAATGAACAAGGCATCGGCGCGCGTCGAGCCTTGCGCGATGTTGCGGATCGGCGCCGCCATGGCGGCCTTGTCATGGGGGTAGCGTTCGAGCGCGACGATCTGGCTACCACGGCGGCGGCCGATCGCCTGCTTGAACGCGGCTTCGACCACCGCTCCATAGGGATTATCGGGGATGAGCGCCGCATAGGAGCGCTTGCCGGTCGAGGTAGCATATTGCACGATGCGGTCGACGTCGGATTCCGGCAGGAAACTCAACAGATACACCCCGTTCGAAGCGACGCTGGCATCGGTGGAGAAAGCGATGATCGGCACATTGCGCGGCCGCGCCACCTGGGCGACGACGCCGACCGACTGCGAGAACAGCGGCCCGAGGATGATTTGTGCGCCTTCGTCGAGCGATTGCTGCGCAGCAATTCGCGCCGCCTCGGCCGTGCCGCCGTCATCCTTGACCAGGAGCTGGATGTTGGGACTTTGGAATTCGGCGATCGCCATGTCCGCGGCGTTGCGCATCGACTGGCCGGCAACACCGGCATTGCCTGGCGCCGACAACGGCAAAATGAGGCCAGCCTTGACTTGACCGGCGCCGATGGTCGCGCCCGCGGCCGCCTGGGTGCTTTGCGGTCCCGGCGCGGTCGACAGATACTGCGAATTCGAATTGCTGGAGCAGCCGGCGAGGAGCGCGCCTGCGGTTGCCAAGAGGCCCGCCATCGAGCGGCGCCGCGTAGGCATGACCGCCGCCCCCCAAAGCTGCCTAGACGCGGACACGGCGAATCTCCCCACGACGCCCCTAACGTCGATGCTACGCCAATCAGACATAATGGCGGCGAATGGTTAACTAAATGAAAAGGATAGTGAATTTCCCGCGGCATGACGCCACAAGGCAGGACCGCTAGAGTGCCGACAATGAGCGACGCCGCACCCAGTTCCCTGCCAAAGCAAGACGACCGCCGAAGGAGCTATGCGCTTGCCGGGAAGGCGGTCGAGGTCGCGTGGCTCGCCGGCGGCCTGCACATCGTCGCCACCCCGATCGGTAATCTCGGCGACATCACGCTGCGCGCGCTCGAAACGCTGGCCGGGGCCGACCTGATCGCCTGCGAGGACACCCGCGTCACCCGCAAGCTTTTGGATCGCTATGGCATCGCGACGCCGCTTTCGCCCTACCACGAGCACAACGCGGCGAAAGCGCGCCCGCTGTTGTTGCGCCGGCTGGCCGAGGGCGCCGGGATTGCGCTGGTTTCGGACGCCGGCACGCCGCTGGTTTCCGATCCCGGATACAAGCTGGTCCGCGCCGTGCAGGATGCCGGCCACCCGGTCACGGCCTTGCCCGGCGCCTCCGCCACGCTAACGGCGCTCGCCGTCGCCGGACTGCCGACCGATGCTTTCCTGTTCGCCGGATTTTTGCCGCCCAAGCAGGCGGCGCGGCGCGCCCGTATTGCCGAGCTTGCCCGCGTGCCGGCAACGCTGGTGCTATTCGAGTCAGGCCCGCGGCTTGGCGACAGTCTGGCCGACCTCGCCGCCGGGCTAGGCCCGCAGCGCGAGGCGGCGGTGTGCCGCGAACTGACCAAGCTGCACGAGGAGACCCGGCGCGGCGACCTGGCGAGCCTCGCCGAGATTTACGCGCAGGAGGCGCCGCGCGGCGAGATCGTCCTTGTCATCGCACCGCCCTGCGAAGCGCCCGCCGCCAGCGCCGCCGAGACCGAGAGCCTTCTCCGACAAGCATTAGCGCGCGTCTCGCTGAAGGATGCCGTCGGCGAAGTCGCCGACGCCACCGGGCTGCCGCGCCGCGAGATTTATCAGCAGGCCCTGGCGCTGGCCAAAGCCGACAAGAAAGAAAGCCAGAAAGACGCCCATGGCGCGCCGCGCTGAACCCTTAAAGCCGGTCAAAGCCGCGCCGCGCCCGGAGCGCGTGGCGGCGTTCCGGCTCGGCATTTCGGCGGAAAGCCGCGCCGCGTTTTTCCTGCTCGCCAAGGCCTACCGCATCGTGGCACGGCGTTATCGCACGCCATTCGGCGAGATCGATATCGTCGCCCGGCGCCGGCGCGCGCTCGTTTTTGTCGAGGTCAAGGCGCGCGATACCATCGACGAGGCGGTTGCGGCGGTGAGCGAACGCGGCAAGCACCGCATCGTCGATGCTGCGCATTTCTGGCTGGCGCAGCATCCCGGCGACGCGAAAGCCGAAATCCGCTTCGACGTGATTTCAGTCGCGCCGGGAAAAATACCGCGGCACCTTGCCAATGCCTTCGATGCCTCTCAGTAAGACGAGCCTGACGCAGACTTCTTTGGACCTTCGCCAAAAGCCCCGAACACGAGCCCTGACATGCCCTTGAACGTTGCCGTGCAGATGGACCCGATCGAGCGGATCAATATCCGCGGCGATTCCACGTTCGCGCTGCTGTTGGAAGCACAGGCGCGCGGCTATCCGCTGTCCTATTACACGCCTGACCGGCTGGAGCTGCGCGACGGCAAAGTGTCCGCCCGGGTGCAGCCGGTGTCGGTGCGCGACGAGATCGGCGCGCATTTTTCGCTGGGCGAGCCGCGCCACGTGGCGCTGACGTCGTTCGACGTCATTTTGCTGCGGCAGGACCCGCCGTTCGATCTCGCTTACATCACCTCGACGCATATGCTCGAGCGCGTGCAGCCCGGCACGCTGGTGGTCAACGACCCGGCGCATGTGCGCAACGCGCCGGAGAAAGTGTTCGTCACCGAATTTCCCGATCTGATGCCGCCGACGCTGGTCACCCGCGACCTCGAAGCGATCAAGGCGTTTCGCGCCGAGCACGGCGACATCGTCATGAAGCCGCTCTACGGCAAAGGCGGCGAGGCGGTATTCCGCCTGGCTCCCGAAGACCTTAATTTCGGCTCGCTCTACGATCTGTTTGCCGTAACGTTTCGCGAACAATGGGTGGTGCAGAAATTCTTGCCGGCGGTGAAGGACGGCGACAAGCGCATCATTCTGGTCGACGGCGAATTCGCCGGCGCGGTCAATCGCGTGCCGGCGCCCGACGATCTGCGCTCCAACATGGTGCGCGGCGGATTGCCCAAGGCGACCGACCTCACCGACCGCGAGCGCGAAATCTGCAAGCGCCTCGGCCCGGCGCTGCGGCAGCGCGGGCTCTTGTTCGTCGGTATCGATGTGATCGGCGATTATCTCACCGAGATCAACGTTACCTCGCCGACTGGCATCCGCTCGGTGAAAAATTTCGGTGGCGCCGATATCGCGGCGCTGATCTGGGACAAGATCGAGGAGAAGCGGAACCACCAGTAGGGCCGATGTTGTTCATGAACCTTGCAAACCTCTCTCAACGGGTGGTATGCGCGCATAAATGGCACTCTCTTTCGAAAGTATCGTGATAATCGGCGATGCCTTGGTTCTGCCGGCGGCAATGGCTGCCGCTGTCCCGCTCTATTCCGAGTGGGTTCGTAAAATGCGCGGTAGCCGAGCTATTCAGACCGTCGCGTTGTTGATTATCGTCCTTGCCGTGGGGATGGATGCCGTAGATCGGCTTGGCATCCTATGGCCTTCGCCGTCCCAAGTGGCTGGCGAAAGAGACAGGGCTGATACGGCAGAAAGGACGCAAGCGGCGCTAATAGATGACTTGCGCACCGAGCTTGCTGCGGCGCCGACCAAGCCAATCGGCCAAACCCCCGTGGCCGCCGTTCCCGTCCAGCCCAATTCGCCGGGGCTGCGACTAGGCGCCGGGAATGACAACACATTCAGCAACGTGCACTGTGAAGGGCTGAGCCCTTGCATTGATATTGGCAACGGCAACCGCAACGCCGTTAACGGCCTCGATGCCAAGCGGTGATCCGCTTGACCCGAAATATCGCCGCTCTACCCGACCGTCGCGCTGGTGGCATGAGCCGCTGTGGATCGGCGGCCTCGTCGGGTGGATCGCCTTTCTACGCGCCGGCCAGTAACTGGCTATGCCATATCTGTTAGGCGCAGCTTACTGACACCCGCAATCACCGGCGCATATCTGTGCGCCTGGGCGATTGCAATTTGACTGGCTACAGGCGGATGGGCACGCGGCAATGATCGGCGGCGGCGACTGCACGTAAAGAGGACCGCCTCCCGCGCCTGCTGCAACTCCCGCAGGGGTTGTCGGCGTCTCGATTATTCTCGGCGTCTCGATTGCCGGCATTGGAGTGGGCATTACCTCATGATATTGCGCGTTGGCCGCTGCCGAAAGTACCAAACTGCTACTCACGAGGATCATGTGAAAACAAACGGAGCGTTTCATATTCGCATCCTTCACAGTTTTCGACACCAAGTTGTAGCGCCAAAGATCTAAACTGTGAAGGGAGAATATATCGTCCTAGTCGTGAGGGTTGTAGTCTCCCTAATCTTCCGATCTGACGACATCCGGAATTGTGGATTTCACTGGCACATAAGCAAGAGCGCCGCCACGCTTCAGCGCCGCGGCGACTTGCGGGTCGGCGCGCAGCTTTTCCGCCGAACGCGGGTTCGGGATAGTCTCACCGTCGGCGGCGGCATCCTCCACCCACAGCGCAACAGCCTCGACGGTGTTACGGACCGCGTCGTCAACGGTGCGACCACCCGAAGTGCAACCCGGTAGGTCGGGAACGACCACGCCGAACGCGCCGGGCTTGCCGTCAACGATCGCGAGGTACCGAGACATCAGGTCCCTTCCTGCCAACCGCCTCAATCCCCATCGGGCCTTTACCCCGCCGCCGGCGCCGGGGATGCCACGGCGAAATGCGGGGTGGATTTGCGCACCGAGATCGCCAGGAACGCGGCGGCAATGCAGAGCAGCCCGGCAAAGAAGAACGCCGGCAGATAGGTCGAATACTCGGTGCGGATGATGCCGGCGCCGATCGCCGCCGACGCCGCGCCGATCTGGTGGCCGGTGAAGATCCAACCGAACACCATGCCGGCGCGCTCGCGCCCGAAGCGGTCGGCGGTCAGCTTCACGGTCGGCGGCACGGTGGCGATCCAGTCGAGGCCGTAGAACACCGCGAACATCGACAGGCCGTACAAGGTGAAGTTCGTGAACGGCAGATAGAGCAGCGACAGGCCGCGTAGCCCGTAATACCAGAACAACAGCCAGCGGCCGTCGAAGCGGTCGGACAGCCAGCCGGAGCCGATGGTGCCGACGAAGTCGAACGCGCCCATCATCGCCAGCACGCCCGCCGCCGCGGTCGCTTCCAGCCCGTAGTCGTGGCACAGCGCGACGAAGTGGGTTTGCACCAGGCCGTTGGTGCTGCAGCCGCAGACGAAGAAGGTCGCGAACAAGACCCAGAACACCGGCACGCGCGCGCAATCGCGCAGCACGATCAAGGGCGACAGCAACAGCGAGCCCAAGCCGACGCCGGTCGGTGGCGGCGGCGAGATTGCGGTTTCGCCGTAGAGCGGCAGATCGAGGTCGCTCGGCCGGTCCTGCATCAAAAACAGCGTGACCAGCGCGGTCAGGCCAAGAACCGCCGAGACAAAAACCAGCGCCATGCGCCAGCCGTAGCGGGTGGTCAGTTCCGCGATCAGCGGCAGGAAAATCAATTGCCCGGTCGCCGAGCTTGCCGCCAGCATGCCCATGACCAGGCCGCGGCGGTGGTTGAACCAGCGGGTCGCCACCGTCGCCGCCAGCACCATGGCGGTCAGCCCGGTGCCGACGCCGACCACGATGCCCCACAAGACGATAAGCTGCCAGAGCTGCGTCATGCCGAGCGACGCCAACAGGCCGGCCGCGATCAGCGCCAGCGCGCAGATGATCACCCGGCGCACGCCATAACGGTTCATGAACGCCGCCGCGAACGGCCCGAACAAGCCGAACAACAGGATGCGCAAAGCGAGCGCCGAGGAAATCTCGGCATCGCTCCAGCCAAATTCGTGTTCCAGCGGCACGATCAGCACGCCGGGCGTGCCCATGGCGGCGGCGGTGACCAGGAGCGTCAGAAAGGTCACGCCGACCACGACCCAGCCGTAATGGATGTCGCGGCGGCCTAAAGCTTGCGCCAGCGCTGTCGTTGCCATGACCTTTGTCCGTCGCCTTGGGGTGCGTGTGCGACCGTCGGTTAGATGACGGTCATCATCATTTCTTGCTTATTGATGACGGTCGTCATATAACTTGTCAATCATACGGCTGCATAGCAGAGACGCGTCATGAGAGTAACCCGGCAGAAGTCGGCGGAAAACCGCGAACGCATCCTCGATGCGGCGAGCGCCTTGTTCCGCGCCAATGGCTTCGGCGGTATCGGGGTCGCCGATATCATGCAGGCGGCCGACCTGACGCATGGCGGATTCTACGGCCATTTCGCCTCGAAAGACGATCTGGTCACGCAAGCAAGCCGCCGGGCCATGGCGCTTGCCGCCACCAATTGGGGCAAAGTCGTCGCCGCCGCGCCGAACGATCCCTATGCAGCGCTGCTCGATCATTATCTGTCGCCGCGCCATCGCGACCGCCCGGACCAGGGCTGCGCCTTCGCCGCGCTCAGCGGCGACGCGGCACGCTGCGGCAAACCGGTGCGCGCAGCCTTTGCCGCGGGCCTGGAGCCGCTGATCGATGTCATCGCCCAGGCCATCCCGGCCCACGCCATCCCGGGCCGCTCGAAAGC
>JBARER010000204.1:0-6300 GCA_049796395.1 Xanthobacteraceae bacterium | reverse complement strand
GCCTCCAGCGCTTCGAGCGCGAGCGACAGCCGCGTCGCCGCGGCCGCGATCGCATCGCCTTCCTGCGCTTGCCCCTCGGTTGCGGCCATTAGCATCGCAGCCTCGCGAAAAGTGTGTGCCGGCAACGATTTATCGGGGGAAGCTTACGTCGTATCGCGGGAAATCGTCAACGGCGCATTGGATGACCTGTGCATGACTTGATCCACGTGCGGCGGCAGGTTTGACATGAGGTTCCCCCATGTTATCTCGGTCGGCGCGGCGCCCGCTGTCATGCCGCAAGTGGCCAATCCCATGAGCAATCCGGACGTTCTCGCCGCGGCGAGCGCTAATCTCGCCCACTCGCCCCGCTTTCCCGGCACCGCTGCGCAGCCGGCCGCGCGCGCCGAGCACGATCGTATGGCGAACGCCATCCGCGCCTTGGCGATGGATGCTGTCGAAAAGGCGAAGTCGGGACATCCCGGTCTGCCGATGGGCGCGGCCGATGTTGCCACCGTCCTGTTCACGCGCTTTCTGAAATTCGATCCGGCGGCCCCGCGCTGGCCCGATCGCGACCGTTTCGTGCTCTCCGCCGGCCACGGCTCGATGCTGCTCTACGCGCTGTTTTATCTCGTCGGCTACGAGACGATGACGATCGACGAGATCAAGCGCTTCCGCCAGCGCGGCTCGTTGACGCCCGGCCATCCCGAGCATGGCCATACGCCCGGCGTCGAGACCACCACCGGCCCGCTCGGCCAGGGCCTCGGCAATGCCGTCGGCATGGCGATCGCCGAACGCCATCTCGCCGCAGTGTTCGGCGACGTCGTCGACCACACGACTTACGCGCTCGTCTCCGACGGCGATCTGATGGAAGGCATCAGCCAGGAGGCGATCGCGCTCGCCGGACATCTCAAGCTGAACAAGCTCATCGTGCTGTACGATGACAATCACATTTCCATCGACGGGCCGACATCGCTGTCCGATTCGGTCGATCAGGTGGAACGCTTCCGCTCCGCCAACTGGACCGCCTCGCGCATTGACGGCCACGATCCCGAGGCGATCGCCGCGGCCATTGAAGCCGCGAAAAAATCCGCTTCCCCGTCGATGATCGCCTGCCGCACCACTATCGGCTACGGCGCGCCGAACAAGGGCGGCACCGAAAAGAGCCATGGCGCGGCGCTCGGCGCCGAGGAGGTCGCGGCGGCGCGCGAAAAGCTCGGCTGGCCTTATCCGCCGTTCGAAATCCCGCTGGAGATTCTGCAAGCGTGGCGCGCCGCAGGCGCCCGCGGCCGGGGCGGCCGGCTCGCCTGGGAAAAGCGATTGGCCGCGCTTAATCCCGATACGCGCGCCGAGTTCGCGCGCCGCATCGGCGGCACGCTGTCGGGAAAGTTCGCGACGGCGGTGAAAGACTTGAAAGAGAAGCTTGCCGCCGCGCCGAAAGAAATCGCCACGCGCGCGGCTTCCGAACTTGCACTGGAGTCGCTCACGGCGGCACTGCCGGAGATGATCGGCGGTTCGGCCGATCTCACCGGCTCCAACAATACCCGCGCCAAGACGATGAAGGCGATGAAGCCGTCCGACTATGCCGGCACCTTCATCCATTACGGCGTGCGCGAGCACGGCATGGCGGCGGCGATGAACGGCATGGCGCTGCATGGCGGCATCGTGCCCTATTCCGGCACGTTTCTGGTGTTCTCCGATTACTGCCGCCCGGCGATCCGGCTTGCCGCCCTGATGGGCCAGCGCGTCATCCATGTGATGACCCACGATTCGATCGGGCTCGGCGAGGACGGCCCGACCCACCAGCCGGTCGAGCAGATCGCGGCGCTGCGCGCCATCCCGAATCTCAAAGTGTTTCGCCCGGCCGACGTGGTGGAAACCGTCGAGTGCTGGCAGCTTGCGCTGCAAAGCAACGATGCGCCGAGCCTCTTGGCACTGACGCGGCAGAATGTGCCGCAACTGCGCCACGGCTTCGACGAACGCAATGTCTGCGCGACCGGCGCCTACGAGCTTATTGCCGCCGCTGACGACGACGCCGCGGTGTCGCTGTTCGCCACCGGCTCCGAGGTTTCCATCGCGGTCGAGGCGAGGACACTCCTCGCCGAGCGCAAAATCTCGGCGCGGGTGGTCTCGGTGCCGTGCTTCGAGCTTTTCCTGGCTTTGCCGGACGACCGGCGCGCGGCGATCATCGGCGGCGCTCCGGTCAATGTCGCGGTCGAGGCCGGCATCCGCCAGGGCTGGGACGCCATTATCGGCTCCGAGGGAACCTTTGTCGGCATGAAGGGCTTTGGCGCCAGCGCGCCCTATAAAGAGCTTTACCAGGTATTCGGATTGACCGCGCAAAAGGTGGCGGAAGCGGCTATCGCGCGACTATAAATTGGCGAGATCAGAACGAAGACATAAATATAAGGCAGCCGCGCCGGGCGGCACCTCAAGAAGGGAACGTGGGAGACCGGGAATGTCTGTTCGCGTCGCGATTAATGGATTTGGCCGCATCGGCCGCAATATTTTGCGCGCTGCGGTCGAGGCGGAGCGCCACGACATCGAAATCGTCGCCATCAACGATCTCGCCCCGGTCGAGACCAACGCGCATCTGCTGCGCTTCGATTCCGTGCACGGCCGCTTTCCCGGCGAGGTGACGGTCAAAGGCGACACCATCAGCGTCGGCAACGGCGCCATCAGGGTCACCGCGGTGAGGGACCCCACGCAACTGCCGTGGAAAGAGCTCGGCATCGACGTGGCGCTGGAATGTACCGGCATTTTCACCTCGAAGGACAAAGCTTCGGCGCATCTGACCGCCGGCGCCAAGCGCGTTCTGGTGTCGGCTCCGGCCGATGGCGTCGACCTCACCGTGGTCTATGGCGTCAATCACGACAAGCTCAACAAGTCCCACACCGTCGTCTCCAATGCCTCCTGCACCACCAATTGCCTGGCGCCGGTCGCCAAGGTGCTCAACGACGCCGTCGGCATCGACAAGGGCTTCATGACCACGGTGCACTCCTACACCAACGATCAACCGTCGCTCGATCAGGTGCACAAGGACCTCTACCGGGCGCGCGCCGCCGCCCTCAACATGATCCCGACCTCCACCGGGGCAGCCAAGGCGGTGGGCCTCGTCCTGCCGGAGCTCGCCGGCAAACTCGATGGGGTTTCCATTCGCGTGCCGACCGCCAACGTCTCGGTGATCGATTTGAAATTCGTCGCCAAGCGCTCAACCTCGAAGGACGAGATCAACGGCGCGGTTCGCCGCGCGGCCGGGCAGGAGCTCAAGGGCATCCTCGGCTTCACCGACGCGCCCAACGTATCGAGCGACTTCAACCACGACCCGCATTCGGCGATTTTTCACATGGACCAGACCAAGGTCATGGACGGCACGCTGGTGCGGGTGATGTCGTGGTACGACAATGAGTGGGGCTTCTCCAATCGCATGGTCGACACCGCGGTGGCGATGGGCAAGCTCGGTTGAGTGTAACGAGACGTAATCCGCACGCGCCCCATGCAGTCCTTTCCGACACTCGACGACGCCCAAGTCAAAGGTAAGCGCGTTCTCGTGCGCGTCGACTTCAACGTGCCGATGAGCGACGGCAAGGTCGCCGACGTATCGCGGATCGAGCGCAACGCGCCGACCATTACCGAGATCGCCGACAAGGGCGGCAGGGTCGTGTTGCTGTCGCATTACGGCCGGCCCAAGGGCCGCGATTTGAAGGACTCGCTCAAGCCGGTGGCCGCCGCGGTCTCGGCCATCATCGGCCGGCCGATCGGCTTCGTCGGCGACTGCGTCGGTGAGGCCGCCGAGCGGGCAGTCGCGGCCCTCAAACCCGGCGATATTATCTGCCTGGAGAACACCCGCTTTCATGCCGGCGAGGAAAAGAACGACCGCGACTTCGCCAAACGGCTGGCGCGGCTCGGCGACATTTTCGTCGACGACGCATTCTCGGTGGCGCATCGCGCCCATGCCTCGGTCGAGGCGATCGCGCATCTGCTGCCGTCCTATGCCGGACGCGCCATGCAAGAAGAGCTCGAAGCGCTGAATATGGCTTTGCACGCGCCGGATCGGCCGGTGGCGGCCATCGTCGGCGGCGCCAAGATTTCGACCAAGCTCGATCTGCTCGGCAACCTGATGAGCACGGTGGATACGCTGATCATCGGCGGCGCCATGGCGAACACGTTCCTGCTCGCGCTCGGCGAGAGCGTCGGCAAATCGCTGGTCGAGCCGGATCTGGTGCCAACCGCGCGCGACATTCTCGCCAAGGCCAAGGCCGCCGGCCGCAGCATCGTTTTGCCGGTCGATGTCGTGGTGGCGCCGAAGCTCGCGGCCGGCGTCACGAGCCGCGTCGTTTCGGTCGACGAGGTCGGCCCTGCCGACATGATCCTCGATATCGGGCCGCGCTCGATCGAACAGGTCGTCTCGGTGCTGGGGCGAGCCAAGACGCTGGTCTGGAACGGCCCGTTCGGCGCCTTCGAGCAGGAGCCGTTCGATAACGGAACCGTGGCGGTCGCCGAGGCCGCGGCGGAACTCACCGCGGACGGACGGCTTGTCAGCATAGCCGGCGGCGGCGACACCATGGCCGCACTCAATCTCGCCGGCGTCACCAGCCGTTTCACCTACGTCTCGACCGCCGGCGGCGCGTTTCTGGAATGGCTCGAAGGCAAGACGCTGCCGGGCGTAGCGGTGTTGAAAGCGCAGCCGGCTTCCGCCACGTTAGAGGTCTGATATCCACACGCAGCCGGAACGCCGGCGCGAACAGGAGGGCAAAATGAACCTTGCCGAACTGAACAAAGTTGCGGAAGCCATGGTGGCGCCGGGCCGCGGCATCCTCGCCGCCGACGAATCCACCGGCACCATCAAGAAGCGCTTCGACGTGCTCGGCGTGCAGTCCACCGCCGACAGCCGCCGCGATTATCGCGAAATGCTGTTCCGCTCGACCGAGGCGATGTCGAAATATATTTCCGGCGTCATTCTTTATGACGAGACCATCCGCCAGAACGCCAAGGACGGCACGCCGCTGGTCAAGCTGATCGAGAAGGCGGGCGCGCTGCCGGGCATCAAGGTCGACAAGGGCACTAAACCGCTGCCCTTCCGCCCCGGCGAAGTCATCACCGAGGGGCTCGACGGCTTGCGCGAGCGGCTCGTCGAGTATCGCTCGCTCGGCGCCAAATTCGCCAAATGGCGCGCGGTGATCGATATCGGCGCCACTATTCCGAGCTACGCCGGCGTCCTGACCAACGCGCATGCGCTCGCGCGCTACGCCGCGCTCTGCCAGGACGAAGGCATCGTGCCGATCGTCGAGCCGGAAGTGCTGATGGACGGCGATCACGACATCGACCGCTGCGCCGAGACCAGCGAATGGGTGCTCAAAACCGTGTTCGAGCAGCTTTATTATCAGGGCGTCGCGCTCGAAGGCATGGTGCTCAAACCCAACATGGTGGTGCCCGGCAAGAAGTCCGGCAAGCGCGCCTCCGTCGAAGAGGTCGCCGACAAGACGCTGCGCGTGCTCAAGGCCACCGTGCCAGCCGCGGTGCCCGGCATTGCGTTTCTCTCCGGCGGGCAGAGCGACGAAGAGGCGACCGCGCATCTCGACGCCATCAACCGCTCAGGATCGCTGCCGTGGCACGTGACGTTTTCCTATGGGCGCGCGCTGCAGCATGCGCCGCAGACGACGTGGTCGGGAAAAACGGAAAACGTCGCCGCGGCGCAGCGCGCCTTCGGCCACCGCGCCATGATGAATGGGCTGGCCACCACCGGCCAATGGCAGGCCGACCTCGAGCGCAAAGCGGCGTAGGATGTCATCCTGCCCCGCGATAGCGGGGAAGGGGGACCACGCGAAGCGTGGTGGAAGGGGCGCGTGACTCGCCGACCATGAGAGCGCCGAAAAAAGTCATCGGCAGTGCCCGCCATCTTCGGCGTACCCTATCGGCGCCGGAAGCACGGCTATGGAGCCGTCTGCGCACGCGCCGCCCGGGCCAACCTATATTCCGCCGACAGCACCCAATCGGACCATATGTGCTCGACTTCTACTGTCCCAAAGCGAATCTCGGAATTGAGATCGACGGCATAAGCCACGACATGGCCGAGCGCGGAGAGCGCGATATCGATCGCGACGCTTGGCTCCGAAAGCACCACGTGATTGTAGTCCGCATCCCGGCGGCTGAACTCATGCGCAATATTGATGAAACGGCCGATGCAATTGTCCGTATGGCGACGGTGAAACTTTGAGTCAGACGCCCCCTCCACCGCCCCTCCGGGGCGGTCCCCCTCCCCCGCTACCGCGGGGGCGGATAACTACCCCCCGTCTCTATCTGATCACGCCCGCGGTCGAGGAG
>JBARER010000203.1:0-6673 GCA_049796395.1 Xanthobacteraceae bacterium | reverse complement strand
TCCATCGGCTGCGAGCCGACCTTGATCGCGGTCTGCGCTTTGAACGACGGATCGATCAGGCTGACGGTGTCGCTGTTGAGGCTGGTGACGGCGAGTAGGGAATTGTCCGGCGCAAAGCGGGCGATCTGCGCCGCCTTAGGCACGTCCTTGAGGACGAGTTCTTCGCGCACTTTGCCGGCCGCCGTGTCGATCAGGAATAACGTCGGCTGCACATCGTCGACGGCGATGACGGTGCCGCCGTCAGGCGTGATGGCGATGCCGGCGAGCGGCCGCGGCGTTGCGATCTTACCGAGCAGCTTGCGCTTTGGCAGATCGATCACCGAGACGGTGGCATCCTCCTCGTTTTCGGTATAGAGCCGCGCGCCATCCGGCGCGATGATCAGGCGGTGGCCGTTGGTCGAGCCGGAATCAATGGCGTCGATCACCTTGTTGGCCCGGTGATCGATCACCAGCACCTTCGCCGAGTTCTCGCAGGTGATGTAGATGTAGCCGTCCGGCCCGAGGCGCAGCGTATGCGGCGCGATATAGGGCGAAAGGTCGATGGTGGCGACCTGGGCGCGCTTATGCAGATCGAACACGCACAGCTGATGCTGCGGATTGGGATTGCGGCCGTGCACGCCGTCGCCGAAGATCGGCACATAGGCCATGGCAGGCCGGCCGCCAGCGTCCGGCACGATCAGGAGCTCGTGCACGGTCTTGTCGAAGCCGTCGATCACGACTTCGGTCGCGAAAGTCTGCGGGTTGAGAAACAGGACCTTGGTCCCGATCTTGTCGACCGCGATCATGCCGTGTTCAACGTCTGCCATCGTTTTCTTCCTCCGCACGCGAATGCTTAGTCCCGCAGCGCGGGCAGCCGCAAGCGCCTTGCAATTTATAGCGGCGGCGACAAGATGGCGCAAAAGTTGCCGACAAAAGCGCTCGCACCGCGCGCACAAAGGGGGGATGACAAGATGCGTGACAAGATGCGGGCCTGTCCGACAGGCTTATTGCGCCGCCGGCGAACCGCCTCGCTCATCGCCGGTGCGGCAATGGCGGTTGTCGCCACGCTGCCGGCGCCGGCGCGCGCCGCCGATCCGATCACCATCGGCTTTTCCATGGCGCAGAGCGGACCGCTCGCCGTCAACGGCAAGTCGGCGTTGCTCGCCATGCAGATCTGGCAGGATGACGTCAATGCCGCCGGCGGGTTGCTCGGCCGTCCGGTGAAGCTCGTCTTTTACGACGACCAGAGCAATCCTTCGACCGTCCCCGGCATCTACACCAAGCTGCTCGACGTCGACAAAGTCGATCTGGTGGTGAGCGGCTATGCGACCAACATGGTGGCGCCGGCTATTCCGGTCGTCATGCAGCACGGCAAGGCCTTCATCAGCCTGTTCGCGCTCGCCGCCAACAGCATGTTTCATTATCCGCGCTACGTATCGATGACGCCGAACGGACCGGACGCGAAGGCGACCATCAGCTCCGGCTTCTTCGACGCCGCGATGGCGCAAAACCCCAAGCCGAAGACCATCGCCATCGTCGGCGCCGACGCGGAATTCTCCAAGAACGCCATGGAAGGCGCGCGGGCGAACGCCAAGGCCGCCGGATTGAAGATCGTTTACGATCAGTCCTATCCGCCGATGACCACCGATTATTCGCCGATCGTGCGGGCGATCCAGGCCGCCAATCCCGACGTGCTGCTGATCGCGTCGTTCCCGCTGGACTCGGCCGGGATGGTGCGCGCCATCAATGAGATTGGCTATGCGCCGAAGCTCGTCGGCGGCGCCATGGTCGGCCCGCAGTCGCCCGCCATGCAAATGCAGCTTGGTGCATTGCTGAACGGTTTCGTCGATTTCACCTTTTGGCTGCCGGCGAAAACCATGCAGTTCCCCGGCGCGCTCGAATTCGTCAAGCGCTATCAGGCCAAGGCCGCGGCCGCGGGCGTCGATCCGCTCGGCTACTACATCGCGCCGTGGGCCTATGCCGATCTGCAGGTGCTCGGCCAGGCCATCACCGATACCAAGAGCATCAGCGACGCCAAGATCGCCGAGGATTTTCACAGCGCCACGTTCCACACCGTGGTCGGCGACGTGAAATTCGGCAAGGATGGCGAATGGGCTGTGCCGCGGGTGATCCAGACGCAATTTCACGACATCGCCGGTAACGGCATCGAGCAGTTTCGCGACGTCGAGAAGACGCAAACCATCGTCACGCCGGACAAATACAAGACCGGCAACCTGATCTACCCGTATAGTGCGGCGAAAGCCGCGCGTTGACGGCCGTGAGCTTGCGGCCGGGGCGGCCCCGGCGGCATTAACAATCCCGCCATTCGTGGTTATGGATGCCGGCGCCGCCGCGTCCGCGGTATGAACCGACGTTGAATCTCCACCTAGTGGAGCGGATTTGACATTCGCTACCCACCCAGCCGCAAACTCGTGAAGCGAATGTCAAATCCAAAAGCTCCACTAGGACTGACATTTGCTAGTGGTCCTTTGATTCTAACATTCGCATGATGGCATGCCGGACGGGGGTGCGAACGTTAGAATCGGACCACTAGCCTCAGCGCTTTTTCGTTCAAAAGACTTGGCGGCCTGTGGTAACATTGTTGGCAGCTAGAGGAACAGCGCATGGCCCGCCCCATCGTCATTCACGCAGACTGGGACCCGGAGGCCGCCGTCTGGGTGGCGACGACGAATGACTTGAAAGGCCTCGTCACTGAGGCCGACACAATGGAAGCTCTGCGGGCGAAATTGCCTGGCATGATCCTCGATCTTCTTGAGGAGTACGGTGTGTCCGATCCGCCCGCTTCGATTGAAATCGTCGCTCGCGCCAGCGATCGGCTGATCGCCGCCGAGTAGCCGTGGCGGATTATTATCGTGACATAATCCGCTTGCTGCGCGACGCAGGTTATGAATTCAAGCGGCAAGGACGCGGCGATCACGAAATCTGGTGGAACTCTAAAACGGGTGCGCGGGTGACGGTCGACCGGAAGCTGAAATCGAAGTTTACGGCCAACGGAGTTCTCAAAGAGGCCGGATTAGCGAAGGCGTTTTGATCCAGTCTCGATTCAGGCGCACTCGGTTGCGGCAAGAGGTTTCGCGCAGTCCATCCTACACATCCAGCGCCGCCAGCAGGCTTCAGGCGGGGTTCGCCCGCGTCCCGTAACGACATTGGGACAATGACATTGGGACAACGACATTGAGGAGAATATTTCATGACCGCCGTCGCGTCGCATAACATCACCTTCCTCAGCCACAGCGATCAGGGCGGCCGCGGCGACGGCGTACAGATCATGGTCGAGCGCGGCTACGCCTATATCGGCCACGGCTTTTCCAACGGCATCACCATCATCGACGTGCGCGATGCCAAGAACCCGAAGACGGTCAATTTTCTCGCCTGCCCGCCGAACACACGCGCGCATCATCTGCAAACCGCGACCCATAAAGACTTCGGCGGGCTGTTGCTCGCGGTCAACGGCCCGAGCGTGTGGACGATGCAGGTGAGCCAGGAATCGTATTTCACCGGAACGTCCGGGGATGTGCTCAAGGGCCAGCAATTCACCGCCGGCTTGCGCGTTTACGACCTCGCCAAGCCGGAAGCGCCGCGCGAGATCGCCTTTCTGCCGCTTGGCGGCCTCGGACCGCATCGCATCTGGTATGTCGGCGAGCGCTACGCCTATGTGTCGGTGCATTTGCCGGAATTCTCCGACCATATGCTGGTCATCGTCGACATGAAGGACCCGACCAGGCCGGAAGTCGCCGGCAAGTTCTGGCTGCCGGGCATGAACAAGGCCGCCGGCGAGACGCCGAACTGGCCCAAGGGCAAGCGCTACGCGCTGCACCATGCGCTGGTCGCCGGCAATCTCGCCTACTCGGCCTGGCGCGACGGCGGCCTCGCCATCGTCGACGTCGGCGATCCGGCCAAGCCTTCAATGGTGGCGTATCGGAATTGGGATCCGCCGTTCGGCGGCGGTACGCATTCGCCGCTGCCATTGCCCGACCGCAACCTGCTGGTGGTCGCCGACGAGGCGAATTTCGCCGACTGCAAGCTTGGGCTGCGCTACATCTGGGTGTTCGACGTGCGCGAGCCGACCAATCCGGTCAGCATCGCCACCATGCCGGTTCCGGACGACATCGATTATTGCAAGAAGGGCGGCAATTTCGGCCCGCATAATCTATGGGAAAACCGGCCCGGCGCGTTCCAGAGCTCGGACATCATCTTCGCCACGATGCACAACGCCGGCGTGTGCGCCTACGACATCAAGAATCCGTTCCAGCCGCGCGAAGCCGGTTATTTCGTGCCGCCCGACCCGGCACGCATGTTCGACCCGCGGCCGAACCGGCCGCAGGTGATCCAGTCGGCCGACTGCTTCGTCGACAAGGACGGCGTCATCTATGTCACCGACAACAACGCCGGCCTTTACATTCTGCAGTTCGAGGGAAAATGATTGGCGGGACCGCTTATTCCCGCGCCAGCCGGAAGAAAATTTCCCGCAGCGGTAAGTAGTCGCTCCCGCATTGACAGTGGGCGCGCGCCCTTCCAATACTCTCGCGCACAATAATGGACCGCGTCGCCGGTCTTGGGGCTTTTAGGGGAGGAAGACATGGCTGCAACAGTCACGGCAGCGCAGATGGGCGGGGGCGCCCAGACCGTCGAAGCATTCGTCGGCAATGCACTCGATGAAGCGAAGATTTCGCCGCTGCACCGCAAGATCGTGGCGCTCATCGCCGCGGGTTATTTCTTCGACGTTATCGATTTCACGGTGTTCGGCTCGCTGGTTCCCTTCATCCTGCAGTCCAAGTTCGCGACCGGAGCCCAAGTCGCAGCCATCGGCAGCGCCACCGTGTTCGGCCTGTTCCTCGGCACTGCCGGTCAGGGCGAGTTCGCGGACCGGTTCGGGCGGCGCTTCATCTATCAATTCAATCTGCTCATTTTCGGCGTCTTCACCCTTCTGGGTGCGTTCGCCCCGAGCGTCACGCTGTTGATCGTTTGCCGCTTCATCGCCGGCATTGGGCTGGGCGCCGAGCAACCGCTCTGCTTCGTCTATGCCGGCGAATACTCACCCAAACGCATCCGCGGGCGCATCCTGTCGATCATTCATTTCATCGGCGGCGCCTGCGTGTGGCCGATCGGCACCGCGCTGGTCCTCATTCTCGGCAGCACCGTCTCGGTGCCCGAAAATGTTTGGCGGGCAGTCTGGGTGATCGTCGGCGTCGGCGCGCTGATTGTCTGGGTGCTGCGCTTCTCGCTGCCGGAATCGCCGCGTTATCTGGCGACCCATGGCCGCGGCGACGAAGCCATCAAGGTGCTCGGCCGGCTCGGCATTGCCGGGCCGACGCAGCCGCTGTCGACCGACGCCGCCAGCAACACCAAGAGCGACCCATTCGCCGTGGTATTCCAGCAGTTCCCGAAGCGCGTCGTCGCCGGCATGATCTGCTTCACGGCGTTCTTCGGCGTCGCCATCGGGCTCGGCGCGTGGTTGCCCAACATCATGGCCAGCAAGGGCTTCTCGATCACCCATTCGCTGCAATATACGCTGGCGATGAATTTCGCAGTGCCGTGCGCCAGCCTGTTCATGATGTACGCGCTCGATAAGTTCGGCCGCAAGATCACCTCGGTCTGCACCTTCGTCTGCGCCGGTCTGATGGCGATCGTGTTCGCCAACGCCGTGACCGCGGTCGAGCTCATCGTGGCCGGCTTCATCATGATCTTCTTCGTCCAGGTCGCCGGCAATTCGATGCAGATCTTCGCCTCGGAGGTATTTCCGACCAACGCGCGCACGTCGGGCTTCGGCATGGCGGCAGGCGTCGGCCGGCTAGCGACCGCGGTCATTATGCCGACGATTTTGTGGGTGCAGAACGGCTACGGCCTGACCACGGTGTTCGTGTCACTGGCGATCCTGCTGGTGATCGCCGCCGTGGCGGTGACGCAGCTCGGACCCGAGGCGCGGCAGAAGAGTCTCGACGAGATTGCCCCGCCGACGGGGTAAGCTTTATTACATCCTCCCCCGCGCGAGCGGGGGAGGGGGATCGCCCGAAGGGCGGTGGAAGGGGCGTCTGACTCAACGCGCCACTTTCGTCGCAGAACACTCGGCGAGTCCCGAGCCCCTTCCACCACGCTACGCGTGGTCCCCCCTTCCCCGCTATCGCGGGGCAGGACATTTCTCTTATCTCTTATCGCAAATTGCCGCAGAAGCGCTGGATGCGCGTGCAGGCTTCTTCGAGTGCCGAGGTCGCCGTCGCATAAGAGATACGGAACGCCGGCCCGACGCCGAACGGCGTGCCCTGCACCACCGCGACGCCTTCGGCCTCCAGAAGCTCGGAGACGAAATCCTCGTCGGTAGCGAGCTTCTTGCCGGTCGGCGCGGTCTTGCCGATGGTGCCGGCGCAGGACGGATAGACGTAGAACGCGCCTTCCGGCTTCGGGCACTGGATGCCGTTGGCCTGGTTGAGCATCGACACGCAGAGGTCGCGGCGCTCCTTGAAGATTTTATTGTGCTTGGGGATGAAGTCCTGCGGCCCGTCGAGCGCCTCGATTGCGGCATATTGCGCCACCGCGGTCGGATTCGACGTCGACTGCGACTGGATCATCGCCATCGCCTTGATCAGATTCTCCGGGCCGCCGGCATAGCCGATGCGCCAGCCGGTCATGCAATAGGCTTTCGAGCAGCCGTTCACCGTCAGCGTACGCTCGTAGA
>JBARER010000202.1:0-34537 GCA_049796395.1 Xanthobacteraceae bacterium | reverse complement strand
GTCCAATAGCATCTTGGCACGACCCACCGGAGGCGGCTATCTGTCGCGAGTGAAATCACTGTGGATGCATTTAGGGAAGCGAAATGGCCAAGCTCAACCTCTCCGTGGCGGTCGGCGATTACGACCGCACCCGCGCCTTGATCGACGGCAGCGTGCAGATCGACGGTGTCGATCCGGTCTATATGACGCTGGTGCCGGAGGAGATTTTCTTCCGTGCCTTCCGCGCTGCCGAGTTCGACATCTGCGAATTGTCGCTGTCGAGCTATACGGTCAAGACAGCTCTGAAAGACTGTCCCTATATCGCGGTGCCGGCCTTCGTCTCGCGCGCCTTTCGCCACACTGCGGTTTACGTCCGCACTGACCGCATCAAGAAGCCGGAAGATTTAAAGGGCCGCAAAGTCGGCGTGCCGGAATATCAGCTCACCGCCAATGTCTGGGCGCGCGCTTTCCTGGAGGACGACTACGGCGTCAAGCGCTCGGACATCCACTGGATCCGCGGCGGCATCGAGGAGGCGGGACGGCCGGAGAAAATTACGGTGAAGCTGCCGGCGGGCGTACGGCTCGACAATGCGCCGGAAGGGGCGACGATTTCCGGCCTGCTTGAATCAGGCGAGATCGACGGCTTCATAGCGCCGCGGCCGCCGACGCTGATCGAAAAGGGCCATCCGCATATCGGCTGGCTGTTTCCCGACCCGACGGCCGTGGCGAAGGATTATTACCGGCGCACCGGATTTTTTCCGATCATGCACGTGGTCGGCATCCGGCGAGCGCTTGCCGAGCAGCACCCCTGGCTGCCCGGCGCGGTGCTCAAGGCGTTCGCGCAGGCCAAGGAAGCGTGTTTGCGCAAACTATCCGACACCTCCGCCACCAAAGTTACGCTGCCGTTTGTCGAGGAGCGCTTGAAGGAAGCGCGCGACTTGATGGGTCACGATTTCTGGTCCTACGGCGTCGGTCCGAACCGCAAAGTGCTGGACTATTTTCTTGCCCAGCACCACGCCGAGGGCCTATCGCCGCGCCGCGTTTCGGTCGACGAAATGTTTCATCCGGCGACCTACGAGACGTTTGCGATCTGACCGCTGTTCGATCGTTCGGAAAACCCTGCGCGGTTGTTGTTCCCGACATGGCGGTGTCGGCCAATGACCCATCCTGTAAACTTTAACTTAACTTTTATGCTTCATGCTCAGGCCTATTGGGGGGAGCAAACGGAGAAATTCCGATGCTCCAGATCATGCTTGCCTGTGTCCGTACCGGCAAATTTGTGCCGACCGGAATCAAAACCGACATCGACACTTTCGCAGCCTTGCCGGACGTACCGGCGCGTATCGATTGCCCGGCCTGCGGCTGTACTCACTATTGGACCAAAGGCGAAACGTGGATTTGCAATGCCGAAGGCACGCCGTGCGGCGCACTGCCGGCGGAAGTCTATCTGCGGCATTGATGCGGGCCCGTGTGAGCGGGAGCGGGGGGCTTTCGCTCGCGCCGATTCCTCATCGCCGCCGTTTCACTCGATCACCTCGTCGGCGAGCGCGAGCAGCTCAGGTGGAACTGTCAGACCGAGCGTTTTTGCAGTTTTCAGATTGATGGCTAACTCAAACTTTTCGGATTGTTCGACCGGCAAGGTCTCGGGCTTTTCTCCCTTGAGAATACGACCGACATAGACACCTGCCCGTCGCATAACGTCGAGAAAGTCGGCGCCATAGCTTAGCAACCCGCCATCATCGACATAGTCTCTGGTATCAAACGCTGCCGGCACCTCGTAGCGTGAGGTAAGCGCAATAATTTGCGCGCGGCGGCTGTAAAGGAACGCCTCGGGGCTAGACAGCAGCATTTTTCCGGAGCCAGCCGGCAGGCCGGCAAAGGCCGCGTCGATCTCGCCCTCGGTGTTGGCGTCCAGCGTGTCGATTTGAATACCGAGCTTGGCGGCGCCGGCCTGCACATCCTGATGAACGAAGCTGAAAATGGCGAGGCTGGGTTAACGAGCACGAAACAGCGTTTCGCCTGCGGCACCAGCTGATGCAGCATGTCGAGGCGCTTTGATGCGATGTCGATATTCAAAGACGTAACTCCGGTAACATTGCCACCGGGCCGATTGAGGCTTGCCACTTCACCCGCGGCGACAGGATCGGCGCCGGTCGCGAACACGATAGGAATGGTCGATGTCGCGGCTTGGGCGGCGCGCGTCGCCGGCATGCTGGCGGGGGTGACGATCACCGCCACGTTGTGCCTAACCAGGTCTGCCGCAAGCGGGGAAAGCCTTTCCAACCTATTTTCCGCCCAGCGATACGTGATCGTCACATTCTTGCCGTCGATAAAGCCTGCCTCTGCCAAACCTTTCAGAAAGGCATCGATGCGCCTGGCATTCCCTTGGGGCGAAACGGGTTGAAGTATTCCAATAAGAGGCTTCGCCTCCTGCTGCGCGCACGCGGGCCGCGGCCAAGACGCGAGACGCGCAGCCATTGCCGTGCTGCCAACGATTGCAATGAACTCCCGCCGCTTCACTCGATCACCTCGTCGGCCAGCGCGAGCATAGTCGGCGGCACGGTGAGGCCAAGCGCTTTGGCGGTTTTCAGATTGATGACGAACTCGAACTTAGTCGGCTGTTGAACCGGCAGGTCCGCCGGTTTTGCGCCTTTGAGAATCCGGTCCACATAGGCCGCAGCGCGACGAAATATGTCTGCGGTATCGGGTCCGTACGCCAACAGTCCGCCGGCCGCGACGAACGGACGATACACCGAGACTGACGGCAAACGGTTTTGCGTGGCCAGTTGCGCGATCTGTTTGATGAGAACCTGATTGAACGGATCGGGTCCAACGATCAGGCTTTTGCCGGGACTTTGGGCCAGTGCCTTGATACCGCTTTCCAAGTCGGCAGACGTTGCGGCAGGCATCGCCGCGAGATGGATCACGGCCGGGGTATGGCTTGTTTCGATCTCATGCACCCACTTGTCATAAGTCGGCGTGGTCGCCGGATTGAACAACACGCTGGCTTCGGTGATGTCAGGGGATACACTCTTGAGCAACTCCATCCATTTGCCGATCAGCTCTGGATTGACAAAGGTGAAGCCGGTGATGTTACCGCCCGGATGCGCCAAGCTCGCGACGTGACCTTGTCCGACCGGGTCTATATCCAGCGCGAATACGATCGGGATGGTGGTGGCAATCTTTTTGAACTCGGCGACGACGGGGGTGCTGTTGGCGAGGATAACGTCGGGGGCGAGCGCCACGAGTTCCTCGGCATAGCGGCTTATCAGCTCCTCTTTACCGGACGACCACCGATATTCAATGTGGACGTTGTCGCCGTCTCTCCAGCCGAGATCCGCCAGCCCCAGTCGGAATGCCGTTAACCGCGCCTGATTGTCCGGAGCGCTAGCGAGGCCGGCCATCAGCACGCCGATGCGGCGCATCGGTTTCGGTTGCTGCGCCCGCGCGGCTAACGGCGCCGAAACCGGCGATGCCGCCGCGCCGCCGATCAGCGCGATAAATTCACGTCTTTTCATTGTACCCGATGGAACTTGGAATAAGTTCGGTTTGCGCTTCATTTAAAAAGCCTAGCGCACAGGGGAGCACAAATAAAAGAGTGGTGGCACGCAAGCGGACGCAGCAAATTGCTAAGACGTTCAAGCTGTTGTAATTCCGGAGGGCAGCGAGCCCGGAGTCCATGTCATCGTCGCGCCGCCCGGCGCGCTGCGGGGCTACGAGTTCGATGGGTTCTCTTCGCGGAACAAGCCAAGAGCCTCCTGCGGTCCACGATCGGAATAGGAAAACAGCACGCAGTCGTCCTCAGCCTCGATGCGGTAGGGTATCCAGCTCGGCACCGTAAACACGTCGTGCGCCTCGAATGAGAATTCGACGTCGCCGGCCATCACGCTCCCGCCTCCCTCGATACCGCAGAAGATCGCACTCTCGGTGCTGCGATAAGTCTGGCCGGCGAATCCCTTCGGCAGCCACTGCACATAAACGGAGATGGTGGGAAAGACGTTGCCGCCCGTGGTCGGGTTCGCGTAGCGCATCTTAACGCCGTGCGAAGGATGCAACGGCCCGTCTTTTGCAAGCTTGTCGAGGGCATCGCGCGTGCGATCGTACGGATAAGCCAGCAGCGGAGAGGCGAGTTTAGCGCCGCGGTATTCGACCGGCAGCAGCCCGGTGCCGTAACGCGCCTCGGTATGCCCGGCTGTAAGCGACACCGCCTGCTTCTCGTGCGGATAGTTCTCGCGAAACATTGTGCCGAAGAACTGCGCGAATGGATTATCAAGAGCGTCGAGCCAGATCACCGGCTCGCTGCCGGCATGGCCGTGATCATGCCAGCTCCAATAGGGCGTGAGCACGAAATCTCCCGGGTGCATCGGCACCCGTTCGCCTTCGATGGTCGAATATGCGCCGGTCCCTTCGATGATGAAACGCATGGCGTTGGATGCATGCCGGTGTGCGCCGGCGACTTCGCCCGGCAATATGATTTGCATGCCGGAATAGAGCGAACTCGTGATGTAGCCAGTGCCGGGCAGCCCGGGATTTTCCAGCATCAGCACGCGGCGCTCAGCCTGCTGCGTGGAGATCAACTCGGCGGCGCGCAGCAATTGCGGCCGCATTTCCTTGTAGCGCCAGACAGCCGGCACCGCCGTTGTACCCGGCGCCATACGCGTGGTGCGCTCCCAAAGGGGCTTGGCGTTGAGCGCCGTAAGATCGCGGGAATAGTCTGCAAGCTTTAAACTTGCCGCCGATGCCGCATGATCTACCGTAGTCATTTGTCGACCGCCTATTGCCGGTGAACACCGGCGCTCATTCAATCCAATTGCACTTTCGCCGCTGCGATAACCTTACGCCATTTCTCGCGTTCGCTGTTGAGGAATGAGACAAATTCCTCGGGTGTGCCAGGCGCCGGATAACCGCCGAATTTCTCCATGCGCTGGGCCACCGGCGGCGAATTCACCGCGGTTCCGATGGCGCGATTGAGCTCGGCGAGAATGGGCTGGGGCGTGTCGCGGGGTGCGAGTAGGCCGTTCCAGGCGTACGCCTGAAATTCAGGGATCCCGGCTTCGGCTGCGGTGGGCACGTTGCTCAGAATGGCGACCCGCTGTTTCGCCGAAACCACAAGCGGTTTGACCGTGCCGGATTTGATGAAGCCGATGACTGGCGCGATGCCGCTGATCATCATCTGCACGTGACCGCCGGCGAGGTCGGTGAAGGGACTCTGACGTCCATAGGGCACGTGGGTCAGCTTGGTCCCAGTCACCGCCATGAATTGCTCGACGGCAAGATGTACGAAGGTGCCGATCCCCTGGGAGGCATAAGTGATTTCACCAGGCTTGGCTTTGGCGAGCGCAATCAGCTCGGCCGCGGAATTCACGCCAAGCGAAGGATGCACAACCAACACCGACGGTAGAATTTCCATGAGGCTGATGGGCGCGAAGTCGTGCTGGGGGTCAAAGTCGAGTTGCTTGTAAAGGTAGCCGTTGGCGACGACCGGGCCGAGACCGGCCGCGATCAGGGAATAACCGTCCGGTGCCGCATGCGCAACGTCGGTCATTGCGACATTCCCGCCAGCCTGCGGTTCATTGAAAATAACTGCCGGCTGACCGATTTGGCGAGAAAGTTCCTCCATGATAGCCCGCGCATCGACGTCGAGGCCGGTGCCGGCGGCAACGGGAAGATAAACGCGGATCGGCCGATTGGGGTAGACTTCCGCGCGCGTTTGCCGGATCGACGCAAGCAGCACCGCCGCGGAACCAAACGCGAGCACATCGCGACGAGTAGACATGATGATTTCCTCCCCGCGGGCGCAACGAACTGTGCCCCTTGAATTCCGTGCCGCGGTTCAGTTCTTGGCATCGGTCCGGATTGCGCGCCGGTGCGCCAAATTAGGCCGGCCGCTTGCCGGACGCTATTGACGGCTAGTTGTAAACGCAGGTGCGGGTTGCATTAGGTCTTCGCCGGCCTCAGCCGCACGTGGATATTCTTCTCCTGCGTATAGGCGAGCATTTCCTCAAAACATTCCTCGCGGCCGATGCCCGATTGCTTGTAGCCGCCGAACGGCGCGCCGAGAAAGTGCTTCGACACCTCGTTGATCCAGATGAAGCCGGCCTGCACCGCGGCCGCGGTGCGATGCGCGGTTGAGATGTCGTTGGTCCAGATCGAGGCGGTCAGCCCGTATTCGACCTCATTAACCTGTTCGAGCATTTTCTTCTCGTCACTCCATTTGAACACCGCGAGCACGGGTCCGAAAATTTCCTCGCGCGCAATGCGCATATTCGGCTGCACGTCGGCGAATACCGTCGGGTCGATGAAAAAGCCTTTGGCCAGCGCCGGGTCGGACGGTCGGCCGCCGCCAGTGAGAAGCCGGGCGCCTTCCTGCTTGGCGCTGTCGATGAAGCCGAGGATGCGCTCGTACTGGGTTTTGGAGATAATAGAACCCATGGTGGTTGCCGGGTCGGTAGCGACGCCGGGCTTGTAGTGCGTGATCTTGGCTTTCACCTTGGCCAGCACCGCTTCATAGATTTTCTCGTGAATGAAGGCGCGGCTGGTCGAGCCGCAGGACTGCCCGCACCAGGTGAAGTTCATGCCGCCGATCACGCCGTCGGCCACTTCATCGGGGTCGGCATCAGGATAGGCAATCAGCGCATTCTTGCCGCCGAGCTCGAGCATCACCGCCTTGAGCGTGTCGGCGGCCGCTTTCATCACCGCACGGCCGGTCGGCACCGAGCCGATCAGCGCGATCATGGCGACGTCGGGATGCGAGGCCAGCGAAGAGCCGGCTTCGCGGCCGCCCGGGACAAGATTGAACACGCCCGGCGGCAAAATATCGCCGATCAGTTCGGCGAGCCGCAGCGATGATAACGGCGCTTGGTCCGGCGGCTTCATCACCACGGTGTTCCCGGCGGCGAGCGGCGCGCCGGCCTTGCCGGCGCAGAACATGAAGGGATGATTGAACGGAATGATGCGGCCGACGACGCCGCGCGGCTCGCGGACGGAAAAATTCACCACGCCGGGACCCATCGGCACCGAGGCGCCCTTCATCTCGGTGACCAGCCCGGCATAGAACTCGATCTGTGCCGCGGCGATGGTCGCGTCCTTGACCATTTCGGCAAAAGGATTGCCGCAATCGGCCGCGTCGATGAGTGCCAATTCCTCGGCGTGTTCGCGCAGCACATTGGCAATGCGCTTGAGCATGCGCGCACGTTCGAGCGGCGGCGTGTCGCGCCAGGCCGGAAACGCAGCCTTGGCCGCCTGCACGGCGGCATCGATGTCCGCCGCGCCGCAGTCGGCGACCGGCCCGAGCGACTCGCCGGTGCCGGGATTGATGGAATCCGCGGCACGGCCGGACTTCGCCTTATGCCATTTGCCGCCGTAAAACGCGTCGCGATGCTGCGGCAGATTGAGCGTCTGAGTCTTCAGGCTTTTCGGCGGAACCGCTTCGTTCATGATGGTCTCCCGGCAGATAGTTGCTAACTTCCGGCGCGTGTCATCGCCGCCGTCATCACCGCGGTATAGCCGGGCTCGACGCGCACATCGACGACTGCGACGCCGCCGGCGTCCACCGCGGCGATCGCCTTTTCCAGAACGCCGGCGAGATCGGCGGACTTGGTGACCGGTCCGAAGCCGACAGCACCTTGGGCGCGACCCATGGCGGCAAGGTCGACTTCGGGGTCGGACATGCGCTGCCCGATCCATTTGTTCTCGACAGGGCGATTGCGCGCGCGCGCCATCCGCTCCTGGTGCAGTTCGTCGTTGTAGAAAGAGCGATTATTGGCGAGGACGAACAGCAGCGGAATTTTGTAATGCACCGCGGTCCACACCGCGGTCACGCCCATCAGGAAATCGCCGTCACCGCAGATCGCGATCGGCAGCCGCCCGGCGCCTTTGAGCGCCAGCGCCGCACCGACCGAAATGCCCGGGCCGCCGCCAACGCCACCGCCGCCGTCGGAGCCGACGTAGTCGAGCGGGTGGCGGAATGTGATCCAGCTATCGTCCCAAGACAGCGGCAGATGCGTATAGGTCACCGGCCGGTCGCCCAGAACTTTGCGCAAGGCTCGGGCGATATGCTCGTTGGTGAAGCCCGCCGCAGGCTCCTTGTCCCCGGTTTGCCGCGGTGTCGGCATGGCGTGCGGCTTGGCGCTCTTGCCGACCTCCTTGACCAGTTCGGGCACGACCAAGTCGGGATCGGCCGAGAGCAGCAAATCGACCGGCGGCAGCGCCTGATGGTCCATGCTCCAGCCGTTGTGGATGCGGTGATCGAGCGACACCTGGATCACTTTGACCGACGGCGTCGGGCCGAAAAAGCGTAGCGCGCCGGCGAGATCGACCCAATCGAGAGATAACACGACGTCAACGTTCTTCAGGCCTTCGACGCTCTCGGGATTGATGGCCCGGGGCGAGCCGACATAGAGCGGATGGTCGGTCGGGAATGTCGCGCCGATTTTCAGATCGGTGACAACGCGCGCATTGAGCGCTTCGGCCAGCGCGACGCGGGCATTCCACGCCGCCTCGTCGCGCGAGGCGCGGCCAGCCAGGATCAAAACCTGCTTGGCAGCTTTAAGGACGGCGGCGGCTTCGCGGATGACCTCGGCCGGCGCGGCGGTTGAAACCTGCGGCATGTAGCGCGCGATATCGATCTGCGGCAGTGGCTCGGAGACCTTGCCTTCCTGTAGCTCGGCGTCGAAATTGATATAGACCGGGCCCTGCGGCACGGTATTGGCGATCCAGGTGCCGCGCAGGATCGCTTCGCGTGCGGCGCCTGGCGAGGAGGGCTGATCGTCCCATTTGGTGTACTCGCGAACCAGAGCGCCCTGATCGCGCGCGGTGTGAATCCAGTCGATCCACGGCCGGCGCTTGACCGCATCGACCGGGCCGGTGGCGCCGAGCACAATAACCGGCATGCGGTCGCACCAGGCGTTGAACATTGCCATGGTGGCATGCATCAGCCCGACATTCGAGTGCACCGCGGTGACCATCGCCTTGCCGGTCACCTTCGCATAGCCATGGGCGATGGCGACGGCCGCTTCCTCGTGCAGGCAAAGCAGCATTTGCGGCTTGGTATTGCCGAGGTAATTGACGATCGAATCGTGCAGGCCGCGATAGCTCGCCCCCGGGGTGAGCGCGATATAGGGGATATCGAGCGCGCGCAGCGCGTCTGCGATTACGTCCGAGCCGAATCCGGGCGCATTGGCCCCGGCCGGCGTCGGCCGTTCGATCTTGGCGACTGCCGGGTCGGCATCGGTGGTGGCGCGTGCGGTCGCGGATTGAGACGGCGTCATGGCGGGCATTTCCTCAAGTTTCAAGGTTGGGGCTGGTCACACCTATCCAACCTGATCGGCAAGCGTGGCGCAACCGGGCGAAATGGCTCACGTTGGCATAGCCGCCATCCGGCCCGATGCGGGCTGCACGCCGGCCGTTGCCCAGTGGGGTGCTTAGTGGGCGGCTTGGACGACCACCGGCTGCTCCAGTTTTTCGGCCAGTCCGTCCAAGCTTGCGGCAAAACTGTCGATATCGAAATGCAGCGGATCGTCGTGGCCGTTGGGGATGTCGGCGTCGATGGCGGCGTGGAAAGCGGGAACAAGCCATTTGCCCTTGCGCACAGCCGCGATGGTGTAGAGGAGCGCGAGGCGGTCGTATTGCGCCGGAGTGAAGGCGGGATCGGGCGATTGCGCATCGTTGCGCCAACCATGGCCGGCTGCGCTTTTGCGCGGCTGCACAAGCTCATTGTGCAGAAATAGGCCCTGGAGCGCGCCGCCGAATTCTTCCGCCTGCTCGAATTTGGTTTCGCGCCATGGAACCGAATAATCGTGCGCCAATAGCATCTCGCCGATGCGATTGATAAACACGTGTGCGCGCCCCCAGCCGTCGGAGCAGGCGTAATCCGCGAGATTTTCGTAATGTGCATCGGTGTTGATATCGTCCGGGAATGCGCGGTGGCCGTAATTCGGCCCGCTAGTGTCGTGGATGACGAAATAGCGTGCCGTCGGCGAATCCGGATCGTTGTCGTGGGCGCGCGACAATGGCTCCCACAGATGCGCGGCAAAATCAGCTTCGAGGTTTTCTTTGGACAGATAGCTCGAGAGGACTTCGCGCGACGGCAGGCCGTTGGTTTCGCCGATGCGGCTCGCGAGCGCCGGCGGCAGCGAGGTCAGCGGCGGTCCGAGATTGCGCGTCGCATCCATGCCCCGCATCAAACACATGGCCTGTTCGACCGGCGTTCCGC
Source organism: Xanthobacteraceae bacterium (assembly GCA_049796395.1). GTDB lineage: Bacteria > Pseudomonadota > Alphaproteobacteria > Rhizobiales > Xanthobacteraceae > BOG-931. The sequence goes on along the minus strand of JBARER010000202.1, from coordinate 24,345 downwards.
CGTAACTCAAAGTCTCAGCATCGAAGGCGCAAGCGCCCATGTCTTTGATAAAAAATGGTGCGCGGAAATGGTGCGGCTCGCAATTGGTGGCGAAGGCTACTTGCGGGCAGCCAAGCCATATCGCGCCGGAAATCCCTGTTGCCAGAAGACTGATCGTGACGGCAGCGCGCACGCGTCAAATCCCAAATGCGAGACTTGCCACTATCGCCAGCAACGCGGCTGCTGCCAAGCCGTCTCCGCGCTGGTTTATCGCGCAGCACGTAACAAACCTGAACAGATATTCAGATTGAGATAGCTTGCCGTATCAATCTTTGGACCGCTCGACGTAGCTGCCGTCGGTCGTCATCACGACGATCTTGGTGCCGGTGGTGATGAAGGGCGGCACCATGGTGCGCACGCCGTTTGAGAGGACCGCCGGCTTGTAGGACGAAGACGCGGTTTGCCCCTTCATTGCCGGCTCGGTCTCAACCACTTCCAGCGTCGCCCGCGGCGGCAGCTCGATGGCGACCGGGTTGCCTTCATGCAGGCTTAACGTCACTTCCATTTCGGGCTGCAAATAGGCGGTCTGGTCGCCGATGATATCGGCCGGTACGGCGACCTGGTCATAGCTTTCCATGTTCATGAAGTGATAGCCGTCGCTGTCCTGATACATGTATTGATGCTTGCGATCCTCGACGAATGCGCGCTCGACCGGGTCGGTGGTCTTGTAACGCAACGCGACCTTCACCCCGTCGGCAATTCGGCGCACGTCCATCTGGGTCACCGGCGTGCCCTTGCCGGGGTGGATATTCTCGGTAGCCATAATGACTGCGAGTTTGCCGTCGATTTCGACAATATTGCCTTTGCGCAACGAACTGGCGATGACTTTCACGGGTTCCTCGATGCTAATAATCGGGATTCGTGGGCACCATACCGATCCTGAGCCAGACTGCCAGTTATTTCCTTAAACGCGCGTAGGCACGGTTATGTCGACCCGTCCGCCGGTTTCCTCGCCCTTTTGGGCGCCGCATGTTCACGCCGATCGCCGGCCGGTGCTGTTGGCGCGGGGCCGCATCGTGGCGGCGCTGCGCGCATTGTTCGCGGAGGCGGATTTCGTCGAAGTGGATACCGCGGCGCTGCAAGTGTCGCCAGGCAACGAACTTCACCTGCATGCCATCGCCGCGATGCTTAACGCCCCCGACGGCACCGCCTCGCCGCGTTATTTGCGCACGTCGCCGGAGTTCGCCTGCAAAAAGCTCCTCGCTGCCGGCGAGCGCCGCATCGTCGAGTTCGCCAAAGTGTTCCGCGATCGCGAGCGCGGCGCATTGCACCATCCCGAATTCACGCTGGTCGAATGGTATCGTGTCGGCGAGGCTTATACGGTGCTGATGGCCGATTGCGCGGCGATCCTCGCTGCGGCGGCGCGCGCAGCGCAGACGCGACAGCTTTCGTTTCGCGGCCGTTCGGCCGATGCTTTCGCGGAGCCTGAGCGGCTCAGCGTGGCGGAGGCTTTCGCCCGCTTCGCCGGCATCGATCTGCTGGCGACGATGCCAGGGGGTGAGGCGGACAGCGCAATGTTTGCGCAAGCCGCGCGATCCGTCGGTATCCGCGTCGCCGGCAACGATACGTGGGGCGACATTTTCAGCCGAGTGCTGGTCGAACGCATCGAAGCCAACCTCGGCATTGGCCGCGCCACGATCCTCGACCGCTATCCGACGGTGCTGTCGGCTTTGGCGCGTCCGGCGTCTGATCCGCGCGTCGCCGAACGCTTCGAGCTTTACGTCTGCGGTGTCGAGCTTGCCAACGGCTTCGGCGAACTCAATGACGCCGCGGAGCAGCGCCGCCGTTTCGAGGAGCAGATGGCGGAGCGCCAACGCATCTATGGCGAGCGCTATCCGATCGATGAGGATTTTATCGCCGCGCTGGCGCACATGCCGCAAGCCTCCGGCATCGCGCTTGGGCTCGACCGCCTGGTGATGCTGGCGACCGGCGCGACGCGCCTCGATCAAGTGCTATGGACGCCCGTTCAGGAGTGATTGCCAACAGGTTGGCACGGTGGTCGGCAGGAGAGATGCAATGACGGCGATACGCACGGCATCCGAACTCGTTACGGCACGAGTGGTGGGCGAGGATCGGCGCGCGGCTCTGGAAAAGGTCGCCGCGCGCTATGCGGTGGCGATCACGCCGGCGATGGCCGAACTGATCGACCCGACCGATCCGGACGATCCGATCGCCCGGCAATTCGTTCCGGACGCCCGCGAGCTCGAGCAGCAGCCGCAGGAATTGAGCGACCCCATTGGCGACAACGCGCATAGCCCGGTCGAAGGCATCGTCCACCGCTATCCCGATCGCGTGCTGCTCAAGCTCGTCAGTGTTTGCGCGGTGTATTGCCGCTTTTGTTTCCGCCGCGAAATGGTCGGGCCGGGGCGGGAAATGCTATCGCGCAACGCGCTCGCCGCTGCGCTCGACTATATCCGGTCGAAGCCGCAAATCTGGGAGGTGATCCTGACCGGCGGCGATCCGCTGGTTTTGTCGTCCAGGCGCTTGAGAAATATTGTGTCGGAACTCGCGGCGATCGACCACGTCAAGGTGATCCGCCTGCACACACGGCTTCCCATTGCGGCACCGGATCGGATTACGCCGGTGCTGGCGCGCGCGTTACGCTGCGACAAAGCGACCTTCGTTGTCCTGCATGCCAATCATCCACGCGAATTGACCGCGACAGCACGCTCGGCCATCGCACGCTTCGTGGATGTTGGTATTCCCGTGCTCAGCCAATCCGTGCTGCTGCGCGGCGTCAACGACGATGTCGAAACGCTCGGCGCGCTGATGCGGGCTCTCGTCGAGTGCCGGGTAAAGCCATACTACCTGCATCACGCCGATCTCGCGCCCGGAACGGCGCATCTGCGCACGCCGATCGCCCAGGGCCAAGACCTGATGCGCGCGCTGCACGGACGCTACTCAGGTCTGTGCCAGCCGACCTACGTTCTCGATATTCCCGGCGGCCACGGCAAATCGCCAATCGGGCCGCGCTATCTCGACGCGGACTGCACGTCAGTCGAGGATTTCAATGGCCGGAGCCACGCCTATCCGCCGCATTTGTCTGGCGATCAGGCCGCTTGTGCAAAGAACACCGCGGTTTCGAACTGATAGCCGCAGGAGTCACACGACCATGTGTGCCGCACGCAGCGGTCGTTGAGATATTCCGACCACTCGGGTGCGAGCAGCCATTCGCTGCATTGCGGACAGCTGTTTTTGCCGTTGATCGCCAAGCGGGCTCGCGCCGCCGTATCTATTCGTGGAGCCATGATCCTTCCTCCCTGAATCATCCCCTCACCGTGCCATCGAGGTGTAGGGGCGCTCTGTGGCCCTGCCGTGACGGACATGGGTCGCCGGCGTGAACGCCGCGGGGAAAATTCCGGTCGTGTTGTATCAATTCGATGAATTGTGCGGTGCACCCGCCGGGAACTTGCAGGTTCCATGCGCGTTGCACATGCACTGACTTTGCCGGTGAAGCTCCGCGGAGGAGGTGCCACCCAGGGACGGGTGCCACTCAGGGACGAGTGAAGAGGGAAGAATATTGCCATGCGGGTGCGGCGCATTGAACAAACGGCATTGACGGCTTTTTTGCTCGGGGCCTGTACCCTGTTCTTTATCGCCGCTTATGCGGCGATTGCGCATGCGCAAAATCCGGCAAGCTCGCTGACCATTCCCCAGCAGCAGGAGATCCCCGTGTCAGCGCCGACGACGCCGGGAACGTTGCCCAGTACCGAAGCGGGGACGGGGACCTCCGTCGGGAACCCCCCGATCACGGATGGCCGTGTGTTAGCGGTGGCTCCTCGGCGCTAACCGGCGGCTACGACCCCACCTTCGATACGCCGTCGCCCACGGTCGACGTCGATAACAGCCAGTCGCAGGCGGCCATCGACGAGTCGGATCAAGCCATCCAGCAGATGGACCAAAACATCCAAGGCATGAATGCCAGCAATGCGGCGGCGGAAGCGCAAAACGATGCGGCCAATGCGGCGACGCAGCAGTATATGATCAATAACGGAATGTAGTCCGTGAGCGAGAGCGTAGGCGAGGGCACCGGCCGCGGTCGGCGCCTTGCGTTATTGCCCACCGGGTCGAGCGAGTAAGTGCGTAAGCTTGTCCGGCTGCCATCTACTCACGCTAAAAAAACTGTCCCAAACGTGATGCAATTGCGCGATCGCCGGCTCGAGCGGCAGAACAGACAGCCGTTCGTCTTCATCTCGCATGAGACCAAAGCGATTGAGGATCTCAAGCGCATGGGCAAGATTGAAATCGACATTGACCGAAAAGGTCCTTGCAAGCCACGTCTCGACACCGCCGGCAACCTCGGCCGCCGTTGGCGATCCCTCGGCCTTGCGGATGAAGTGATAGGCGAGCGACGCTTCCTTGGTTTCTTGATCCTCGGCGGTGGCGATCAAGTGATCGAAAATCCCCGCATTGTTGTTGACGTTGCGGAAATAGATATTTCCGGTGAGCTCCATGTGGTACTTCAGCGTTTGATGCTTGTATTTCAGCCACTGGCGAACGGCGAGACCGCCGAGCGCGACGATTCCCATCAGGGCGGCGAGGGCGGTTTTCATGTCGGCGGCTGCAACCGATCCATGTCCCCCGAAATAGAGTCCCACCACAACGAACAGGACGGAAATCGTGGCGTAGAGCTTGAGCAGGATGGGAATGCCGCCCGCAATTGCCGGTACGCCGAGAAAAGCCTTGTCGAAATTGCTCATGACGACGCGGGCATTTGGAAAAAGAGCGTAGAGATCGCCGCACGGGATATTGTGAAAATGCTTCAGCAGCACCGACCCCGGGACGATGTTACGGCGCTTTAAGATGCGCAATTCGCGCGCTGAAGCGATTTCGGCCTGACTCTTTATTGCCACTACCAGTACGACGTCGTCGAATACCTCGGCATCAACTTCGCGCCGCCACCAGCCGAACCATTTTTTAACTTCAAGCTGCTCGACGCTGCGGCCGCGCTTGTAAAAGCGCACCTCTCGGAAGTCGTCGTGCTCTGCCCTGACTTCGATCGGGACCGTGCGTCTGCGGTGGGCGTCCACGACGTCTTCCTGCGGCAGTTCCTCAAAATTCGCATTTTTGAGAAGCTTATCCAACGATCGGATCAGATTGTCATAAGCGCCCTCGTTCTTCGCTCGGTTGGCCGCCGCGTGGCCCGCGATTTCAGGATTGAAATAGTAATAGTCGTCGCGGAGCTGATCGAGCGTCTGGGAATATTCGTAGTGACAGATCGTACGCAGCGTGCGCGCAAAACGCCAAAAAAGCTCACGTTCCGCACCGTCTGTTAAGCCACCCTGCTCGACGACGGCGTTGAAGAGGTCTTCTTTGCGAACCGGGATGAATTGATCGCGTCTTGGGCGCTCGGCCAAGTGCGAAATCTTTGCGGTCGTATCCAATTGGCGACCTCCGTGGGCATTCCAAGTCGGCCAAGCTAAGCGGAGAAGCGTGTGGCGATTTCGGAAAGCAGTGGCCGCGGCCGGTCTTCCGGCGGTCCCGGCGGCCGGCCGATGTGAACGAAGCCAGCAATACGCTCGTGGGGTGTAAGACCAAAGGCATCGAGCACGCCACGGTCATAGGCATACCACTCGGTGATCCAGCTCGCGCCGAAACCCAGGGCATGCGCCGCCAGAACCAGATTCATCGCCGCGGCGCCGGCGGACAGGACTTGCTCCCACTCTGGAATTTTTACATGGGCCGCGGCGCGGCTCACCACCGCCACGACCAAAGGCGCGCGCGTCAGGCGCATGCGCTCAGCTTCGATATGCTCGGGCTTGGCGTCCGGATATTTGGCGGCAAACGCCGCCGCGATCACGTCGCCGGCGGCCCGTCGCGCGTCGCCTTCGAACACGATGAAGCGCCACGGCGCGAGCTTGCCATGGTCCGGCACCCGCGACGCAATGGTTAGGAGTTGATCGATCTCGGCCGGCGACGGGGGAGGGCCGCCGAGTTCGACCGGCTTGAACGAGCGGCGGGTGGTCAAAAGTTTGAGCGCGTCGGGCATCGTTGGCGGATTTGGATGTGGTGGTTTTGGTCGTGATGAGTTTGATTGGCGCGCCCTACGGGACTCGAACCCGTGTTACCGCCGTGAAAGGGCGGTGTCCTAGACCGCTAGACGAAGGGCGCAAGTTCGAGCGCCTAGGCGCGCTCGGTACCGAAGGCCGGCGACATATAGAGAGATTTGCCGGAGCCGGCAAGAAAGCGAGAAAGCCTACCATTTCCCGACATTCGGCATGGAAAGCCAGGGCTCCTTGGGCGGCAGGGCGGCGCCCTTTTGCAGCAGTTCGATCGACTGCTTGTCGGGCGAGCGGACGAAGGCCATTTGCCCGTCGCGGGGCGGGCGGTTGATCGTCACGCCCGACTTCATCAGTTTTTCGCAAAGCGTATAGATATCGTCCACCTCATAGGCGAGGTGTCCGAAATAGCGCGCTTCACCGTAGTCTTCGCCGCCGTCCCAATTATAGGTCAATTCGACCAGCGGCGCCTGACGGGTCGCCGGTCCCTTGGCGATCAGGTCGTCGTCCTGGGGTGCGCCTAGGAAAACCAGCGTGAATTTGGCTTTCTCGTCGACCCGACGGCGAATTTCCTTCAAGCCGAGCTTGTTGCAATAAAAATCGAGCGCGTCGTCGAGATTGCGCACGCGCAGCATTGTGTGCAGATACCGCATTATGGAACCCTCCGCTGGTCGAAATGGCAGGAAACGAGGCTGTCAACGAGGCTGCTAATGTAAGACGACCGCCGGCGGCTATGAAGCGTGGCTTTGACGAATGAGTGCGCCCCAACTCGACAGCGCCATTGCCCGGCTGCGGGACATGGTCCAGGAGGCCGGTGCGATTGTGCCGTTCACCGGGGCTGGGATATCGACGGAATCGGGAATTCCCGATTTTCGCTCGCCGGGCGGTCTGTGGACCAAATACCGGCCCATTCCCTTCGATGAGTTCCTGGCGAGCCAAGAGGCGCGCAACGAGTCGTGGCGGCGGCGCTTCGCCATGGAGAAGCAGTTCGGCGGGGCTAAACCCAGTCGCGGCCACCATGCGCTCGCCAGCCTCTATCGAATGGGCAAGGTGCCGGGCGTCATCACGCAAAACATCGATAATCTCCACCAGGCCTCGGGAATTGCCGCGGAACATGTGGTCGAATTGCACGGCAACACCACCTTCGCCACCTGCCTCGACTGCACCATGCGCTATGAATTGTCGTGGGTGCGCGGGCGGATGGAGGTTGGCAATGGCTGCGCCCCGGATTGCCCGGCCTGCGGCGGCTTCATCAAGACTGCGACGGTGTCGTTCGGTCAAGCCATGCCCGATGCGGCAATGCGGCATGCCCAAGACCTTGCGCGATCTAGCGATCTGTTTCTGGCTATCGGCTCTTCGCTCGTCGTTTGGCCGGCCGCCGGCTTCCCCTTGATGGCGAAGAGAAACGGGGCGCTGCTTGTCATTCTCAATCGTGAACCGACCGAGTTTGACGAGATCGCCGACCTTGTCGTGCACCAAGACATCGGTACCGTTCTCGAGCCCCTCCTCGTGCACTGAATAAAATCCGCCTTGTGCACAGGGCGTGACGCTTTTGCGCCAGTGTTGCATTTTTACCCTTTCGCGTCGGACTGCCGGTGTTATCTTCGATTCAACAGATTCGCGATGCGCCCGTCGGGCGTTAGCAGAAAAGCGGCAGCCACGCGTCATGGCGTCGGACGGGATCGAATCAAAGTCGACTCAATCGGGTCTCGGACCCGACGTGGCGCTTCCCGATGAAGCGGCGCGTATCGTTGAGATCGCCGGTGTTATCAAGTGGTTTGATGTCGCCAAGGGATATGGCTTCATCGTTCCGGACAGCGGGATGGGCGATGTGCTCTTGCACGTGACCTGCCTGCGCCGGGACGGTTTTCAAACAGCTTATGAGGGCGCCAGGATCGTCTGCGAGGTTTTGCCTGGGCCTAAGGGCCTTCAGGCGTTCCGCATTCTGTCCATGGACGAGTCGACGGCGATCCACCCGGCCCAGATGCCGCCGCCGCGCACTCATGTCACTGTGACGCCCACCAGCGGTCTCGAACGGGCACAGGTCAAATGGTTCAATCGCTTGCGCGGCTTCGGTTTTGTGACTCGGGGCGACGGGACACCGGACATTTTCGTCCACATGGAGACACTACGCCGGTTCGGGATGACCGAACTGCGGCCCGGCCAGTTCATCCTGGTTCGCTTTGGGCCCGGCCCCAAGGGGCTAATGGCGGCGGAGGTTCGGCCCGAAACCGGTTCGCTCGGTCCCGCCTCGCATTAGCGGCGTACGCCCTTCATCGCTCGCGGCTACACCTGCGCGCGCTCGGCCTGGCAGCGATCCTGTTTGTCGCCGGCTGCGCCGTTCCGGTGGCACAAAGCCCCGCCCGCGCCGCCGGAGGGGACACAATCGAGATCGTGACCAGTTCCGGCGTGCATGCATTCTCGGTCGAGCTCGCGACCAACGATGCGGAACGGGCGCTCGGCCTGATGTTCCGCAAATCGCTGCCGGAAGGTCACGGCATGCTGTTCGATTTCAAGACCGACCAGCCGGTGCAGTTCTGGATGCACAACACCTATATTTCGCTCGACATGATCTTTATCCGCGGCGATGGGCGCATTCTGCGGGTCGCCGAAAACGCCAAGCCGATGTCGGACGATCTTATCCCCTCCGGCGGTCCGGTACGGGCGGTTCTGGAGGTCATCGCCGGCACGGCCCGAAAGCTCCATATCGCGGCGGGCGACCGCGTCACTGGCTCGATTTTCGGTAACCACTGATCGGCGGCTGGCGGCCGTTTGGCTTGCTGGGGGCGACCGAAACAGCTATCCCATGCCGCACCGGGCGGGGTATAGCGCAGCCTGGTAGCGCGGCAGTTTTGGGTACTGCAGGTCGCAGGTTCAAATCCTGCTGCCCCGACCACCCGCCTTCGCTGTCGCTACGGCGCGGCAAGTTTGCGGGTGTCACGCCGTAGCCTCGGCGAAGCCGGACTGGACGGCGTGTTAACCCGGAGAACACAATTCGCATGACCGCCCGCATCTACAAGCCAGCCCGCACCGCGATGCAATCCGGCACGGCCAAGACGAAGGAATGGGTGCTCGATTACGAGCCGGAGCAGCCGCGCGCCATCGAACCTTTGATGGGCTGGACCAGCTCGGGCGATATGAAGCAGCAAGTGCGGCTTCATTTCGACACCAAGGATGAGGCGGTCGCTTACTGCGAGCGGAATAGCATCGCTTACGAGGTGTTCGAGAGCGTGCTCCACAAGCGGCCGCGTATCTCATATTCCGACAATTTCGCCTATAGCCGGCGTGGCGCCTGGACGCATTAATCCTGCGGTACCAAAAATATCAGGCGAGCCGCTTCTCCAAGGCGTTGGGTGGTTCGCTGGCGGCGCGCGAGTGCGTGCCCATCACCGTGCGCTGGCGCAACAGTGCGGCGAAGCGTTCTTCCGGCATCGGCTGGCCGAGTAGGAAGCCCTGGCCGTAATCGCAGCCCATACTGACCAGAGCGAGCGCGTCGGAGGCTTTTTCAATACCGATCGCGACCGCCACGCTGCCAAAGTTATGAGCCAGGTCGATCACGGTCTTGCACAACGGCGCGTTGACTTTGTCACTGCCGCAATCGGTGACGAAAGCGCGGTCGAGCTTGAGTTCGGCAAACGGTAGTTCCTTGAGGCGGACCAGCGAGGAATAGCCGCGGCCGAATTCGTCGATCGCGAGTTGAATGTTGAGCGGCTGCAGGCGGCTGCTGATGTCGTTGGCCAGCGCCAGATCGGTAACGATCTGCTCTTCGCTGACGTCGATGATGAGGCCCGGCCATTTCTCGAATTGCCGGCGGTAGTCTTCCACAATCGGGGCGACGTCGATCTTGACCAAGGCCTCGACCGGGATATTGACCGCCATCCGCAGGTTTACCCCGAGCTTGGTGAAGCCAAGCGCGGCGCTCAGCGCCTTGGTCAGCACAAGCTCCGATAAAGCAATGAGGCTCGCCTCCTTGGCGCCCGGCATGAATGCGCTCGGCAACAGAATGCCGTAGTTGGGATGGCGCGCGCGCGCGAACGCTTCGGCGCCGACCAGTTGCTTTTTGCGCAGGTCGATCTTGGGCTGATACCAGAATTCGATCCAATTCCGGGCCAGCGCTTCCGCGAGATCGATGCGGCCCGCTACTGCCGGCGGGTGCCCGAGTTTGAGGTCGGCGAGCAATTTCAGGACGGCATTGGTCTCGAACGGTTTGCGCAGGACCGGGAGCATCTGCAGATGTTGCTGTTCGCCGATGCTCTTGACGTGCGCCAAGACCGCCGAGCCGCGTGCCGACACTAGTTGGACCTGGCCGCCGTAACGCGCGGCTCCGAACGCTACCACACAGGCGATCGCTTCGGCGGACTCCAGGGGGATGTCGAGGAAAATCAGGTCCGGCGCCCGGCTCGCCAGCGCCTGACGTAAGCCCTGCCCATCAGCGAACTCCACGGTATCGATGCCGACACCATGCAAAATGAGCGAAAGAAAATGTCGGATGCTGGCGTCGCCGTCGATGACGAAGCAGACCGGCGTGCGTGCGACGCCCGGTTCGGACGGCACGGCGGCGGCAACGGGTGGGGACTGCGCCAGTTTTACGCTCATCGCCCAATTGAGCCATAGTCGGAGCGGCTGCCGCGACCGCGGTGAACGCCTTAACCGGATGTGTCATCATTGACGTAAATTGTTAATCGCGGGTTTCGACAGGGCTAGGATCGAGTCACTGCGTGGCCCCGCAATTCTTAGGGATTTGGCTTACAGGCGGTCATTTCGCGGCTATGGGCTGATCGAATGACGCCGTGCGCCGAGGCCAAGGTGGCTCATGGTGTCACGGGACCGTGACCGCGCCGCGACGACCCGTGGCGGCAAATGTGATTGGCGCGTGTCGAGGGACGTCACTTACATCATAGGCGGGCACCACGCCCATTGCTGGATTCGCTGGAGGGAACCGATGGTAAAGATGAAATCGACCGGCGTTTTGATTGCGGGAGCCTTGCTCCTTGCACCGCTCTTGATGCTGGCCTCCGGCGGCTCCCAGGCTGCGGAACCGGCGGTCGCCATCCCACCCCCTGCTGTTGACGACGCCACGCCGGCCGGCGGCGGTTTGCAGAGTGTGGTCGTTGCCGGCGGTTGCTTCTGGGGCATGCAAGCCGTCTACGAGCATACCAAGGGCGTAACCCTGGCGGTCTCGGGATATTCCGGCGGATCCAAGGAGACCGCGCATTACCAAATGGTCGGAACGGAACGCACCGGGCATGCCGAATCTGTTTCCGTCACCTACGATCCGCGGCAGATTTCGCTTGGCAAAATCCTGCAAATCTATTTTTCGGTCGCGCACAATCCCACCGAGCTCAATTACCAGGGGCCCGACAGCGGGACTTCGTATCGTTCCACCATCTTCTATGCCAATGACGAGCAAAAACGCGTCGCATCGGCCTATATCGAGCAACTCGACAAGGCGCACGCTTTCAGCGGTCCTATCGTGACCACACTGGAGCCGCTGAAGGGCTTCTACCCGGCCGAGGATTATCACCAGGATTTCGCCGTGGTTCACCCGAGCTATCCCTATATCGTGTTCAATGATCTGCCCAAGGTGGAAAATCTCAAACGGATGTTCCCGGATTATTATCGGGACCTTCCGGTGACCGTGCTGGCGTCAAACAAGCCCACGCAGTAGTCGCTTTCAGACGCGGCGTTTCAAGTAGCGCCGCGTTTTCTTTCTCCGCTGCAGTGCACCAAATTTTCTTCACGAGGGTGTGCGTAACGCTCTCGGCGCTAGCTATGCGGCGACATCTGCGTATATCCTCGCGGTAGGAGGCGCGCTTTCGAGACGCTTCCGCAGAACAAATGAACCCCGGGGGGAGATACGCCATGGCTATGGCAACGACATATGGGACATTGCCCGAGGCTGAGCATAGTGCTCAGCTGCGTAAGGCGGTGATCGCGTCGACCGTTGGTACCGCGATCGAGTGGTACGACTTTTTCCTCTACGGCACCGCGGCAGGGTTGATCTTCGGCAAGGCCTATTTCCCCAACCACGATGTGCTGACGGGCACGTTGCTCGCCTTTGGGACTTACTTCATCGGTTTCGCCTCCCGCCCGATCGGCGCGGCGATCTTCGGCCATTATGGCGACCGGATCGGTCGCAAGGCGACGCTGATCATCACGCTGATGTGCATGGGGCTGGCGACCTTCGCCATCGCCTTTGTGCCGACCTACGGTTCTATCGGAATCTGGGGCGCGGTGCTCCTGACAGTCCTGCGGGCGCTGCAAGGCATCGGCGTCGGCGGCGAATGGGGCGGCTCGGTGCTCATGTCGATGGAGTGGTCGCGCACGCATGGGCAGCGAGGCCTTGTGGCGTCATGGCCGCAATTCGGCGTTCCCTGCGGGCTTCTACTCTCAACGGGCGCAATTGCGCTGTTCAGCTACTGGACCGGCGATCAGTTTGCGGTCTGGGGCTGGCGCATTCCATTTGCGTTGTCGATCGTCCTGGTCGGCATCGGCCTATGGATCCGGCTCGGCATCCTCGAGACACCGGTGTTCCAGAGGCTCCTGGACGAAAAAAAGATCGAAAACGCTCCGATCATCGAAGTGATCAAGAAGCAGCCGAAGGAAATCATCCTCTCCGCGTTCCTGCGGATGTCGGAGCAGGCGCCATTCTACATCTTTACGGCATTCATCTTCTCTTATGCCGTGGGCACGCTGAAGATGCCGCGGGATTTCATCCTTTCCGCGGTCATCGTGGCAGCCATCGTGTCGTTCTTTACGATTCCAATCTCGGGGCACATCTCCGACAAGATCGGACGCAAGAACATGTACATGATCGGTGCCGTGACGATGGGCATCTTCGGATTCATCTATTTCGCCATGGTGGACACCGCGACACCGGCGCTGGTCTTCATCGCCATCGTGCTGTCGCTCATACCGCATGACATGCAGTACGGGCCGCAGTCGGCGTTGATTGCCGAAGCGTTCACGCCGCGGCTGCGCTACAGCGGTTCCTCTCTCGGCTATCAGTTGGCATCCATCATCGCCGGCGGGCCGGCGCCGATCATCGCCACGGCGCTGTTCGCAGCCTATGGCTCCGGCTACGCAGTGGCGATTTACATCGCCGCCTGCGCTATCATCACTCTGATAGCGACGGCGATGATGCCGGACTACACCGGCAAGGACATCTCAGCGGAGTACGATGGTCGCTAAGGCCTATCGCCAAGACTTCGTTGTCGCCGGGGTGCTAAAAACGCCCCGGCGATTTTTATTTCGAAAGATTTGTTAGAGTACGGCCCCACTTTGCGGGTCGATCAGGTGCATGTGATTCATGTTTGCCGAGAGCCGCATAGATTGGCTCGGCGCGGCGCCGCTGGCGGGGTCGACGCGGCCGCAGATTTCCTGACCGTCGACCGTGAAATACACCATCGTTTCCATGCCCATCGGTTCGACGACGTCGAGCGTCGCGGAGAACTCGGCGCTCTGATCGCGGTCGCTTCGCCGCGGTTCGGTGATGTGCTCGGGCCGCAATCCGAAGATCAGATCCTTGCCAAGGAGCGGCTGCAAGCGGCCCGACAGCGGCGGCGGCACCGGCAGGCTGATCTTATCCGAGACGCGCGCGCGCAAACCGACGCCATTCTGCTCCAGGCGGCAGCGCATGAAATTCATCGCCGGCGAGCCAATGAAGCCGGCTACAAAATGCGTGTTCGGATGGTGATAGAGATCGTGGGGGGTGGCGATCTGCTCGATCAGGCCGCCGTTCATGACCACCACGCGGTCGGCGAGCGTCATGGCCTCGATCTGGTCGTGCGTGACGTAGACCGTGGTGGTCTTCACCAACTGATGCACGCGCTTGATCTCGGTGCGCATCTGCACGCGCAGCTTGGCGTCGAGATTGGACAGCGGTTCGTCGAACAGAAAGACTTTGGGATTGCGCACGATGGCGCGGCCCATGGCGACCCGCTGGCGCTGGCCGCCGGAAAGCGCTTTGGGTTTGCGGTCGAGGAGCTCGGTGATGTCGAGAATACGCGCGGCGTGGTCGACCCGCCTTTTGATCTCGTCCTTGGGGAATTTGCGTAGCTTCAGCCCGAACGACATGTTCTCGAACGCGCTCATATGCGGATAGAGCGCGTAATTCTGGAACACCATTGCGATATCGCGATCCTTTGGCGGCAAATCGTTGACGATCTGGCCGCCGATATAGATGTCGCCGGCAGTCACCTCCTCCAGGCCGGCGATCATGCGCAGCGTCGTCGATTTGCCGCAGCCCGAGGGTCCGACCAGCACGACAAATTCGTTATCGGGAATGTCGAGATTGATGCTCCGCACCGCTTCGACATCGTCGTACCGCTTGACCACGTTACGCAATGCGACTTCGGCCATCGTTTCCTCGTTCAGCCCTTGGTGGCGCCTGCCGTGAGACCGGCGATGTAATAGTCCATCAGAAACGCGTAGATGACGAGCGGCGGCGCGGCGGCGATCAGCGCGCCGGCCATCAGCATGCCCCACTTATAGACGTCGCCGCGGATCAGGCTCGTGACCGTGCCGACGGTCAGCACCTGCTGATCCGACGAGTAGAGGAAGGCCATGGGATAGACGAATGCCGCCCAGGAGACCGTGAAGGCGAAGATCATCGCCGCGATGATGCCGGGCAATGCCACGGGGATGAAGATCTTTGTGAGCATCTGAAAGTGGCTGGCGCCGTCGATCAGGGCCGCTTCATCGAGCTCCATCGGGATCGACTGGAAGTATCCGATCATGATCCAGGTGCAGAACGGCACCGTGAGCGTCGGATAGACAACCACCATGCCCCAGAAGGAGTTCAACAGCCCAAGCGCCCTTACGATCTGGAACAGCGGAATGAAAAGCAGAGTATCGGGCACGAGATAGGTGAGAAAGATTCCGGTCGCCAGCACGCCAGAGCCCCAGAACTTCATCCGACCGAGCGAAAACGCCGCCAGCACGCTGACCACCATGGTGATCGCCACCACGCACACCGTGACGATGACAGTGTTACGAAAAAAGATCAGAAAGTCGGTCTGCGTCAACAGGATGCGGAACTGATCGAGCGTGACGCCATCGGCGATAAGCCACGGGTTGGTCGCCATCCGCGCCATCTCCGCATCGCTTTTGAACGCGGTGACGATCATGTAATAGGGCGGGATCAGGAAGAAAACTGCGAACGCCGCTAAGAAAACGTAGGACGTGATCAGCGCCCAGCGGCGATCGCGGCGAAGACTCGAGCGCAACCGGGAACTCGAATTGGCGCGTGCGGCGAGCGCGGCCGTGCTCATCCGATCTCCCTGCCGCGTTTGCGCACCCCGCGCAGGATCAGGACGGCGGCGACCGCGAGGATCGGGAGCATGAACAGCGAGGTGGCGGCGCCAAGCGGCAGATCGCCGGAGCGGATCCCGAGCATGAAGGCGTAAGTTGCAAATACATGCGTGGTGTTGCGCGGACCGCCGCCGGTCATGATCTGCACGATGTCGAAATTGGCGAACGTCACAATCAGCGAAAACAGCACGGTAATGGCGATGATGTTGCGCATCATCGGCAAGGTGATGTGGACGAATTTCTGCCAGGCGCTGGCGCCGTCGATTGCGGCCGCCTCGTAGAGCTGCTCCGGTACCGATTTCAAGGCGGCCAGGTACATGATCAGGAAAAACGGCGCGCCGAACCAGACATTGACCAGAATAACCGAGAAGCGCGCCCAATCGGGCTCGCTCAGCCATGGAATTTCCTTAAAGCCGAGTTCCTCGATGACATAATTGAAGGCGGAGTGCGTCGGATCGAACAGCCACCACCAGCCGAGCGACGACAAAGCCAGCGGGATAACCCAGGGCACTAGCATCATGCCGCGCCATTTGCGCTGGCCTTTGGCCGGCAGGTTGTTGATGAGATGCGCGGTGATAAGGCCGATCAGGGCTTTGAAGAATACCGCGCTGAGCGCGAAGATGGCGGTTTGTTCCACCACCATCTGAAAGACGTCGCGGGACAACAGGAACTTGAAATTGCCAAGGCCGATGAAATGGGTTTGCGCGCGATTAAGCATCGACAGATAGATCGAATAACAGGCCGGATAGATCACGAGTCCGGCGATGATGACCATCAACGGCAAGCACATCAGGAAGGCGATGGTCGAGCGGCGGCGTGAGAAACGCTGCAGCGCTTGCCAAGTCGAGGGTGCGACGGCCGCGCCACGAAGCCCAGGGGTCGTCCATGTCTGAACCGTGTCGGCCATCTCGTCGTCCCTTGCGGGTTAGCCCCTGATCCCGGACGTGCCGTCTCGGACTCGCAAACGGCCCGTACTGCGAACGACGCCGCCGCGGCGCGGCTTGCAGGGAGCGGGCCCCGTTGCCCGCATCCCTGCAATCAACGTGTTAGGCGCGTAGTGTTCCTTCGAGCTCGTTCTCCGCCCACTTGATAACGTCTTCGAGTTTCTCATCGCCTTGGGTGAACTTGGCGACCATCACGGTGTTGATCGCCTGATTGTAGATTTGCGCTCCGACTTCAGATCGTGCCGGCGAACCGGCGATCGAGGTCTGCTCGTCGCCGCGCGGCGGATAGCTGTAGACCGTGCCGACCGGCGGCTCGACGGTTTTCCAGGTATCGAAGTCATACATGGTCTTGAATGACGGCAGATCGTAACCGAAAGACGCAGCAACCAGTTTCGCCGCGGACTCCTTCTGCGAGATGAAGGTGAGGAGTTCCTTGGCCGCCGGCTTGTTCTTGGAGAAGCTCCACAGGCCGTAGAATTGCGGCAATTGCCCGACGAACCGTCCCTTCGGTCCGCGCGGCATGGCGTGGGTCCAGCAATTGGCGGCGACTTGAGGATTGTCGCGCTTGGCGACCGCCCAGGCGCTCGGCGGATTCATGATGCTCGAACCCTTGCCGGAGATCAGCCAGCGGTTATTGCCGGCATCGTCCCAAGCGTAAACTTCCGGCGGATTCACCGCCATCAGCTTCTTGAGATATTCCATCGCCTGACGGGTCTCGTCGGAATTGATCTTGATGTTGTCGTTGCCGTCGACCATCACCACGCCGTACGAGGCGAACAGCGCGCCGACCCAGTCGACTGCGTCGCTGGTCTGGCCCATCGCTAATCCGACCGGATAGCCGGCCTTGTAGAGCTTCTGGGCGGAGTCGAGATAGGTGTCCCAATTCCAATTGTCGACCTTGGCCTTGTCGTATTTGGTCTCGTCGGCTGGAAACATTTCGCGCACGTCGATGCCGGCATGCTGCTGATAGAGATCGAAGCGCGAGCAGCAGGGCTTCACCTGACTCCCCACCGTGGTCGGAACGCCGCGCCAGGAACCTTTGATCCTGGCGAGGTATTCGGCAACCGGGCTGATCGGACCGTATTGTTTGGTCAATCCATTGACGACGTCATCGAGCGGTTCGAGCACCTCGGCGTGGATGCGGATGTTCCAGTCCCGATGAGACATGATGTCGTGGCCGGTGCCGGCCTGGGCTTCCGCCGCGGCGGTCAGTTTGTCCTTTTCGCCCTGCGAGGTGATGTAGTCGATCTTGACCTCGCAATTGTTCTTGGCGCCCCACTCATTGCACAGCGCGGTGAGAGCTTTGTTGGCGCCGGGCACCCAATGATCCCAGACGCCGAGCGACAGCGAGCCGGCGGCGTAAGCGCCTCTCCCATAGGGCGCGGCGAGGGTAGCGGCGGAGCCGAGCGCCGCGGACCTGAGAATGCTGCGGCGGGAAATCTTGCGCGATTGTGCAGGCAGGCGAGTGACGCTCATCGTATCAATCCTCCCTATCGGCGCCATGATCTTTGTTGATTTTAACTGGCGTCAAAGCAAACATACTCTTATCGCGGGTGGCCGGCTAGTGGAGGTTGTGAGTCGCCGAACGAATGGGCAGCGCCCGCAGTGGGCACGATCCGCGGACTGCCGCGAAGCCGAACCGACATCGGTGAGACTGGCGACCCCGGCTGGATTCGAACCAGCGACCTTCAGCTTAGAAGGCTGTTGCTCTATCCCCTGAGCTACGGGGCCCCGAAGCGGCCGACCATATAGTACAAGCAGCATCCGAAGGCGCGGTAAATCGCTACGGATTTACGTGCTTTCGGCCACGCCCTCGACACGATCTTTGGCGAGGCAAAGGCGGGGCCGCGGCGCTTTTCCCACGGGCAGGAATTTACTATTGTCGGCGCGGATTTAAGGCGGCGTGCGGATATCAGACTTGAACCGGCGCGGCGGGCTTCGGAACCAATCGGACGCTAGCGATCGAATGGGCACGACGAGCAGTTGGACATCTCGGTCCTACTGGCCGGCAAAGGGTTTTGCCGCGCTGTTCGACTATGCTGCGACCTCGCACCGGCGTGCGGTGGCCGCGCTGGTGTTGATTTCGCTACTCGCATTCCTGCCGGGTTTTTTCCAAATCGCGCCGGTCGACCGGGACGAAGCCTACTTCGCGCAAGCCACCAAGCAGATGATCGAGACCGGCGATTATGTCGACATCCGCTACCAGGACGATGTGCGGTATCGCAAGCCGGTCGGTATTTATTGGCTCCAGGCCGCCGTGGTGAATGTGGCCAGCGCGCTTGGTGTGCCCGACGCGCTGACGAAGATCTGGCTCTACCGCATACCGTCGCTTCTTGGTGCGATCGGTGCGGTGCTGGCGACCTATTGGTGCGCGCTGGCCTTTGTCAGCCGGCGCGGCGCGGTGTTGTCGGCCTTGATGATGGCCGTTTCGACCATTCTCGGGGTCGAAGCCAGACTGGCCAAGACCGATGCGGTGCTGCTGTTTACAATTGTCGTTGCGATGAGCGTCTTGGCGCGGGTCTATCTGGCGCCGCATCGCGGCACGGCGCGACCGGGGATCGGACTGCTCGGCGTGTTTTGGACGGCGCTCGCGGCCGGCATTCTCGTCAAGGGGCCTCTTATCCTGATGGTGGTCGGGCTCGCCGCAGCGACGCTTTCGATTCTCGACCGCTCGGCGCGCTGGCTTATGGCGTTGCGTCCGTTTGCCGGAGTCGCGTGGCTGTTTCTTCTTGTTTTGCCCTGGTTCATCGCCATCTTCGTCCGCGTCGGCAGCCAGTTTCTAGTCGCTTCGGTCGGTGAGGACATGCTGGCCAAAGTCGCAGGCGCACAGGAATCCCACGGCGCACCGCCGGGGCTTTATGTGGTCTTGTTTTTCGCCACGTTTTTTCCGGCATCGATGCTGGCGGGATTGGCGGCGCCCGCAGTCTGGGCGGTGCGCCGTGAGCCCGCGGCGCGGTTTCTCTTGGCTTGGCTGGTGCCGTCGTGGATCGTGTTCGAGCTGGTTGTCACCAAGCTGCCGCACTATGTGATGCCGCTTTATCCGGCCATCGCCATTTTGATCGCAGGCGCAGTGGAAACCAAGGTGTTGTCGCGCCGGCCGTGGATGGTGCGCGGCACCATGTGGTGGTTTTTGGTCCCGGTCATCATCAGCATTGTCGCGATTATCGCCGCCATCGTGATCGACCGGGATATGGTGCTGTTGGCATGGCCGTTCTTCGCCGCCGCAATCGTTGGCGGGCTGTTTGCCTGGCAATTGTACGACGATGACGGAGCCGAGCGCGCTTTTACGCGCGCGGCCGAAGCCTCGGTGCTGATGGCGTTCGGCATGTACGGGGTGGTTCTGCCGTCGCTGACACCCGCCTTCCCAAGTGTCGAACTTGCACAGGTGCTGCACCAATCGGGATGCCGGGATCCCATAGCCGCCTCGACCGCCTATCAGGAGCCGAGCCTGGTGTTCCTCGCCGGTACCAAGACACGCTTCATCGACGCCGACGGCGCGGCCGATTTTCTGCACGGCGGCAGTTGCCGTTTCGCTTTCATCGACGCGCCGCAAGAGCGTGAATTCGCTCTGCGCGCGGAAGCGATCGGGTTGCGCTACACCCGGGGCCCGCGCATCGACGGCTACAATATCGCCGTCGGCAAGCCGGTCAGCATCGCCGTGTTTCAGTCGTCGGCCGCGCCGTGAATGAACCACGAACGCCATTCGATGAATTGGCGGTCGAAAACGGCGCCGCTCCCGCACTGCCGCGGCGTAGGCTGGAGCGGTTCGCGCACAATGGCTTGAAGAATCTGGAACGGTGGAGTCTTGCCATTGCACCGGTGCCGCCGGGGAAAATGCTAAAGCCGTCTTTGCCGGCCGTCGCGGCCACGGTGGTGACGCTTTATGTGATTGTCGCCTCGATGTTCGCGCTGGATGCTGCGGCGAGCGAGTGGGCCAGTCATGAGCCAGGCTGGTTTCGTGGCCTGTTCGAGAAGATCACGAATTTCGGACTTTCCGGCTGGTTTCTCATTCCGTCCGCCGCGGCGTTGTTGTTTCTCGCGGCGGTGGTGTCGCCGGCGCTGTCGCGGCGCTCGCAAGGCGTACTGACTGCGCTTGCTGCCCGCTTTGGCTTCTTGTTTCTGGCCGTCGGCGCTCCCGGCCTGTTCGTTACGATCGTCAAACGCCTGATTGGGCGGGCACGCCCATTCGTCGGCGGTCACGGCCACGACAACCCGTTCCTTTACATGCCCTTCGTCTGGCGGCCGGCCTATGCCAGCATGCCGTCCGGCCATTCGACCACGGCGGTATCGGCCGCCATTGCCATCGGCGCCATCTGGCCGCGCACGCGGATCGCGATGTGGCTCTACGCGCTTGTTATCATGGCGAGCCGCGTCTTCGTGCTGGCGCATCATCCAAGCGATGTGATTGCGGGCGCGCTCACCGGCGCAGTCGGCGTTTTCTTGGTGCGACGTTGGTTCGCCGCACGCCGATTGGTCTTTTGCGCTCGCGATTTGCGACCTTATCCGGGCCCGTCCTGGCGGCGGATTTCGGCAGCGCTCCACGAGGTCTTCGCCGGCCAAGCCTAGCCTCATGGTCTAGGATTCTCGATTGGCGCATGATCTTTTCGGAAAAGCGGCATCCATTTTTCCGGATCATGCTCTAAGCCATGGAATTCAGGCGGCTTTTACTCGGATTGAACCCGGCTCGGATGGGCCTTAGAAGCATGCGCTATGTCTTCAAATGCCATGTCCTCAAATGCCGTGCCTGTGGATGCCACCCCCCCGATCGCCACGCCCGCGGTATCGGTCGTTGTGCCGGTTCGC
The DNA here is from genome assembly GCA_049796395.1 of Xanthobacteraceae bacterium. GTDB lineage: Bacteria > Pseudomonadota > Alphaproteobacteria > Rhizobiales > Xanthobacteraceae > BOG-931. Next base: position 3,248 of record JBARER010000202.1, on the reverse strand, counting down.
AACGAGACCGGCAACGTCGCGCCGCTGGTTGCCGAGATTATCAGCGCGCTGCGGGGCAGGGTGTTCGAGATTGTCTATGTTAATGACGGCTCGACGGATGCGACGGAGCAGGAATTGCGCCGGCTGATGGCGCAACATCCCAATTTGCGCCAGATCCGTCACCCGCACTCCTGCGGGCAGTCCGCCGCCGTGCGTACCGGCGTTGCGATGGCGCAGGCGCCGATTGTGGCGACGCTCGACGGCGACGGGCAAAACGATCCGGCCTTTATTCCGAAGCTTATCGCCGCGCTCGAGGCCGGCGCGCCGCGGATCGGGCTTGTTGCCGGCCAGCGCGTTGGCCGCAAGGCGAGCGGATTCAAGAAATTGCAATCGCGCATCGCCAACGGCGTGCGCAACGCCGTGCTCAAGGACGGCACACGCGATACCGGATGCGGACTAAAGGCATTCCGCCGCGATGTTTTTCTGGCGCTGCCGTATTTCGATGGGCTGCACCGTTTCCTGCCGGCGCTCGTTCGCCGCGAAGGCTTCGAAATTGGTTATGTCGACGTGATCGACCGGCCGCGCGCTCATGGCGTGTCAAATTACGGTTTCTGGGACCGGCTGTGGATCGGCATCCTCGATCTGGCCGGGGTGTGGTGGCTCGTGCGGCGCAAAAAACGCGTTCCGAAAGCTGAAGAGGTGACCCTTGCTGGTTGATATGTCACACGCCGTAGGCGCCTATCTGACCGACGTGTTCGTGACGCGGCTCGACTGGTGGGTGATCCTCGGCATTGTGGCGCAGTTGCTGTTCACGGCGCGTTTCGTGGTGCAGTGGATCGCTTCGGAGCGCGCCGGCCACAGCGTCATCCCGGTCGCATTCTGGATTTTCTCGATCTTCGGCGGCGCGCTGCTTCTGATCTATGCGCTCTATCGCAAGGACGCCGTCTTCATCGCGGGTCAGGCGTTCTCGTTCTTCGTCTACGCGCGCAATCTCTACTTCGTCATGCGCGACCGCAGGGCAATACGCGCCGCCTAACGACTACGTCGCTGCCGCCAGCGCGGCAAAGCCGCCCTCGAGATCAGCGATCAGGTCTTCGATCGCTTCGAGCCCGATATGAAAACGCACCGTCGGACCGCCGGGCTCCCAGGAAGTCGCAGTGCGCAACGGGGTGCAGTCGAACGGAATGGCGAGGCTTTCGTAACCGCCCCAAGAGGCGCCGATGCCGAACAGTTCGAGGGTGTCGACGAAGGCGTGATACGCCTTTTTCGGCACCGGCTTTAGCACCATGCTGAAAAGCCCGGACGCGCCGGTAAAATCGCGTTTCCAGATCGCGTGGCCCGGATGGCTCTCCAGCGCCGGATGCAGCATGCGCAAGACTTCCGGCCGTCGCTCGAGCCAGCGCGCGACCGCCAAGCCAGACTTATAATGCCGTTCGAGGCGCACGCCGAGCGTGCGGAGACCGCGCAAACCAAGATAGACGTCGTCGGGTCCCTCGCACAGGCCGGTGAGACGGACGGTATTTTTCAACGCCGCGACCGTTGCCGCATTGGCCGATACCGTGCCGAGCATCACGTCTGAATGGCCGCCGATATATTTGGTGCCGGCCTGAATGACGAGATCGACGCCGTGGTCTAGCGGACGGAAGAAGAGTGGTGTCGCCCAGGTATTGTCCATCAGCACGACGGCGCCCTTGGCATGCGCGGCTTTGGCTATCGCGCCGACGTCCTGCATTTCAAAGGACAGCGATCCGGGCGATTCCAGATAGATCGCGCGGGTGTTGGGCTTTATCAGGTCGGCGATAGCGCCGCCGATGCCCGGATCGTAATAGGTGGTGGCGACACCGAGCCGGGAGAGGATTTGAGCGCAGAAATTGCGGGTCGGTCCGTAGGCGCTGTCGGTGACAAGAAGATGATCGCCGGCATGCGCCACCGACAACAGCGCCGCCGAAATTGCCGCCAGCCCTGACGGCAGAAGTGAGACACCGGCGCATTGCGGACCCTCCAGCTCCTGCAGCGCAAGTTCGAGCGCCTCCGTTGTCGGCGTACCGCGACGCCCATACTGGTAGCGCGCGCGATGAGCGAGGAAATCCTCCGCGTTCGGGTAGAGTACGGTCGACGCGTGGTAGACCGGCGGATTGACGAAGCCGTGGTAAGATTCGGGATCGCGTCCGGCGGTCACCAACCTGGTGGCGGCGCGCCGCGATCGCCCGCCGGCATCATTTCCCTTGTCGTTCATGGTTTTGTCTGGGCTCGCTCTGTCTCTTTGGGCCGTTCGGCGCCGTTACTGCAGCATTACCCCGTCATCGATCGCGTTCGTCAACCCCTTGACCTCCAAGCGGCATCGTTCTGAGATGCCGGACGTTGGGATCGACGATCCCGAGAGCGCGCGGATCTTGGGGCGATCACGGGGGCGATCATGGGGCAATCTTGGGCTTTGCCTCGTATTTCATGCTGAAAGGCCGAGTTATGAAACGTATCGTGAAGCGTTTAACCGCGACGCTTGCCTTGGCAATCGCGGGAGCAGTCGCCTTTGGGCTAGGCGCGCAACCGGCCTGGGCGGACTCGGCGACGCTTAAGGCGGTTAAAGACCGGGGCGTGCTCAATTGCGGCGCCAACGGTCAACTGGCCGGCTTCGGACTGCCCGATCCGCAGGGCAACTGGACGGGATTCGACGTCGATTTCTGCCGGGCCATCGCAGCCGAAATATTTAACGATCCGACCAAGGTCAAATTTGTGCCGCTGACCGCCGCCAATCGCTTCACCGCGCTGCAGTCCGGCGAAATCGACGTGCTGTCGCGCAATACAACCTGGACGATGGAACGCGATACGACGCTCGGTGTCGATTTTGCTGCTGTGAATTTTTACGACGGCCAAGGCTTCATGGTGCGCAAATCGCTGAAGGTAAACTCGGCGCTTGAGCTCAACGGCGCTTCGGTCTGCGTGCAGCAGGGCACGACCACCGAGCTCAATCTCGCCGATTATTTCCGGCAGAACCATATGTCGCTGAAGTCAGTGACCTTCGCGACGGTGGATGAAGCGGTCAAAGCCTATGATTCCAACCGCTGCGATTCCTATACCACCGACTCGTCTGGGCTTTACGGCGTGCGCCTGCAGCTCGCCGATCCGAACGCGAATATCGTACTGCCGGAGATCATCTCCAAGGAGCCGCTCAGCCCGGCCGTTCGCCAGGGCGACGATGCCTGGGAGGACCTCGTCCGCTGGACGCATTACGCGATGGTCGACGCCGAAGAGCTTGGCGTCAACCAGCA
>JBARER010000201.1:0-19760 GCA_049796395.1 Xanthobacteraceae bacterium | reverse complement strand
ACCAAGAGCAGCACGACGATGCCAAGGACGCCCATCACCAGCGTTTCGATCAAGCTCATGAGATCAGCCTGGCTGAAATGGAACATCGACAGCCAGCCGCTCGGCTCCATAATGGCGTTGGCGGGCGTTTCGGCGAAACGCAGATTGACGACTTGAACCTGATCGCCGCGTTTCTGCTCAAATCCGATCGCCGAGCGCACCAGCGCCCCGATCTGATCGAGTTCTTCCTTGCTGCGCGGCTGGTAGGTCACATTCCCCTTGTCGTCCTTGGCATAGGTGCCGTCGACCAGCACGGCGACCGACAGCCGATTAAGCCGTCCGCCGTCGATGACTTCAGTCCTCGTCGTTTTGGAGATCTCATAATTGACGATTTCTTCGGTCTTACGGGCCTGATCGTTCTGCCCGCTATTGGCGTCGTTTGGCTGGCGCTGATTGGCGCCGGGCAGTTCGTTGGCGACCGTGACCTGATTGTTGCTGGCGCCCTGGTTCGAGGCCGACGTTTCCTCGCGGCTCTGGCTGGACCGAACGACCCGCCCGTCGGGATCGTATTTATCGGAGGTCTGGGTGATGCGATTGAAATCGAAATCGGCGGCGACCTGGACCCGCGAATGGCCCGGTCCGACGACCGAGGAAACGATCGATTCCACCTGCTCGCGCATGTGCTTTTCGAATGCCGCCTGGCGCTCGTCGGCGGCGGCGCCGCCGGCGGTCTCGTCGTCGCTGGCGCCGTCCGCCAGCAATTGGCCTCGTTCGTCGACAATCGAAATGCGTTGCGGCCGCAATCCGGAAACGGCGGTGGCGACGAGATGGCGGATGGCGCGCACCTGGGAAGGCTCGAGCGTGCCGCGCAGCTTGAGTACGATCGATGCCGACGGTTCGACCTTATCGCGCGAGAACAGCGGCCGCTCCGGCAGGACCAGGTGCACCCGGGCGTCCTCGACCTGATCGAGGCTGCGGATGGTGCGGGCGAGTTCGCCTTCGAGAGCGCGCAGATTATCGATGTTCTGCACGAAGCTTGTGGTGCCCAGCGCGTCCGATTTGTCGAAAATCTCATAACCGACGTCGCCCCCCTTGGGCAGGCCGCTTTCCGCCATGGTCATACGCAGACGCGCCACCTTGTCGCGCGGGACCATAATGACGTTGCCATCATCGCGCAGTTCGTAAGTGACGCCTTCGCGGTCGAGCTCCTTGGCGATCGAGGAGGAGTCGTCCAGCGACAGGCCGGTGAACAGCGGCGTCATTTGCGGCGTGGTGACCCGCACCATCAGGAAGGCAAAGAAACCGATCAGCGCGAGCGTGACGGCGCCCATGGCCGCAATGCGCGGCGCGCCGAGCGACTTGGCAAACTCCACCAGACTTTGCACCGAGATTTCCCCCAGGGCCTCGCCGCGGATGCGACGCACGCATTGGCGGCTTACCCGGCAAGATTTGCCCGGTGGATGGTTAGCGGCCGGTTAATAAAGTCCGGAAATGCACCTAATCTGCATCTGCGTTGGCCGAATCCGCGTTGCTTAGAAACGCGCGGCGGGCGGCGCATCGGCAACCGCACCGCGACCGACGTCAAAACGCCGGCGCAGTCGCCGGCGTTGCCGTTTCGGTAAGATCGATTAAACGACTGTTACGGACGATATTGCTGGATGCGGGTGGTCCGCAGTCCAGCCAACCCGTGCTGGTCAATCGAATATTGCCAGGATAGGAATTCCTCGACCGTCAAAGTATAGCGGTTGCATGCTTCTTCGAGCGAAAGCAGTCCACCACGGACGGCGGCAACGACTTCCGCCTTGCGGCGGATGACCCAACGCTTCGTCCCTGGCGCCGGCAGATCGGCGATGGTCAGGGGGGAGCCGTCTGGCCCGATGACATACTTGACCCTCGGGCGATGGGGTTCGGTCATAGCAACTCTCACGTACTCGACAACTACAGAAGGCGACCTTACGCACGGCCACTTAAGATTTGCCTAAGCGGCGCGCACAATTGGCCGCAATTCGTTCGCCTCGCGACGAAACCGCACTGTTTTGGCGATGGCGGTCCGCAGGGTCATCCGCTGCGAGTCTGAGCTTTAGTCTTGCGCTAGAACGACAGCCGTCACAGCAGCTGGTTCAGATTGCCGATGCTGGTGTTCAGATTGCCGATGCTGGTGTTGAGATTGCCAAGGACGCTCGTGCTGCCGCTATTGATCGACTGGATCGCGGTGATCGGATAACTCTGCCCGTTCACCGTCAGCTCCGGCGGGTTCTGGCTGAGATCGACGCCGCTGACCGTGCCCTGGATCTGCGTGGTGACGGCGACGGTCTGGCCGCTGGCTCCAGTCGCATTGATCGCAAGCGTATACTGTCCCGCCGGCCAGGTGACGCCGTTATTGCCCTGGCCGTTCCAGCTATAAGTTTGGGTTCCGGCATTCAGCGAAGTCGTGCCGGTAAAGGCGACCTGGCCGCTCGAGTTCGTGATGGTGACTTGGCCGGTGGCGGGCGACGGCGAGTTCAGAGCCCAGGCGGCGGGCGAACCCGAAGCGAGCGTCGCGCTGGAGCCGCTCAGCGTCACGCTGGACCCCAGGTACTGCATCGCCGAGGTCGCTTCTGATGTTTGCTGCAGGGAGATGAGGGTCTGCAGGTTGGTGTTCATGTCGACCTGCTGCTGAACGCCGGTGAACTCGACCAGTTGCTGGGTGAACTGATTGGTGTCCAGCGGATCGAGCGGGTCCTGGTTCTGCAACTGCGTGGTCAAGAGCGTTAGGAACGAATTGAAATTGTCGGCAAGCTGGGCCAGTCCGGTATTGCTGGTGCTGCCGGCGGTACTGGAACCGGCTGCGGCAGCCGATGTCGGTGAAGTGGTGCTGGTCGGGCTTGTGGTCGTCATGGTCTGTCCTCAGACGATTGCTGTCACACGGTAATGTCGACGCCGGTGCCGTGACCCCAACGCGAATAGATTTGCGCGGCGTCGACGGGCGGTAGATCGCTATCGGGAATGACAAGCTGTGGCGTCGGATTTGGCTGCGTGCCGCCGCCGTTGTTGTTCTGCCCGGCGAATGATTGATCGCGCAGCGTGAATTGCAGGCCGTTGTCCGCCGTTTTCAAACCTGCCTGCTCAAGCGCGCGTTGGAGCTGCGGCTGCTGGCTTTGCAGCAGAGTCAGCGTTTCCGGCCGGTCCACGGTGACGTGCGAGGTCACTTGGCCGCTTCCGTCGACGGAGAGGCGCACGTCGATGCGGCCCAGCTCCGGCGGATCGAGCCGGATGTCGAACTGGTTGGTGCCAGCTTGGATGCGCGCGGCGATGGCGATCGGCAGCCCGGCGATCGACACGGCTGCCGCAGGAGCGGCGGTCCCCGCTGCGGTCTGCGTCGTCGCCGCGTTGGTCACAAGAACGGCGAAACTGGGCAGGTTCGCACCGGCCGATTTCACGGCGTCCTGCGTATTCGAGGCCGGAGCGGATAGCGTGCCGTTCGCAGCGGCATCCAGGCGGACAACAAGATTGGCGGGCAACGCGTTGGCATCGCCCGATGGCGCGGCGGTGCCGGCTGATGGCTGCGGCACGGCGGAGTTCGCGTTCGGTGCGACGTTGGCCGCGGCCGCCTGTTTTGCCGCATCGGTCGGCGAGGGAGTTGCGTTGGTTCCCTGCGTTGCGTGCTGCGCTGCCTGCGTCGCTCCTTGCGCCGCCCCCGGAGTTTCGTGAGCCGCGTCGGAGGCCTGAGAGGTCTGCGCGGCGACAGCGAGTTGGCCATTTATGGCTGTCTGGCCGGACCGGCCCCGCTGACCGGCAATGCCGGCGATCGCTCCCGGCGATCCGTTGGCCGGACCCTGGGTGTCGGCCAGGTTGCTGACCGTGACTGCGGCGGCGACGGCCGTCGGCAGATTTGCCGCCGCTCCCGTCGCAGCCGTCGCGTTTGCGGCTGTGGAACTGGCGTCTTGCTGATCGTCCGATGTATCGCTTGGCGATTTCTTTGTTGCCGCAGCGGGCGAGTCGGTCGACGCGCTCGCCCCCGCTGCTGCAGCCGCCGCAATGACTTCCGGGAGGAGCGAAGCCGAATCTCCAGGAGCAGCCGGCAGCGATCCGGTCGTGGAGGTCGTATTGGCCGGCGCGGTCGCGGTGTCAGAGCTGCCGGAGTTGGCCTGCTGCCCGGCCGGCGTTGGGTCCGCATCTGCACCATGATCGGTGTTCTGTACCGCGGTTGCTGCGGCGGCTCGCTTTGCGTCGCCAACGGCAATGGCATTCAAGATTGCTGATGTGGTGCTCGCCGTCCCGCCGGTATTCGTTGCCGTGGCGGTCTGCGTGCCGCTGCCCACCGGCTGCTGGAGAGTAGCCCGCGACCTCGAGCCCAGCGGGCTTGCCGCCGCTGGGGACGGTGCCGTGCTGGAAGCTGAGGGCGAGCCGGAAACCGAAGCCGAGGGAGCGGACTCCGAGTTGCCGTTGTCAGCGGTTGGCGCTGTCGCCGAAGCTGGGTTCTGCGCCGTCGGCTGTTGGCCGGTTTGCGGCGAGCTAGGGGTTGAATTGGTCTGTGGAGGGGTCGGAGAGGGACTCTGCGGTGTCGACGTATTGGCGTCGAGCAAGGCTGCAAAAGACTGTGGGCTGGAAGAACCCGGTGAGCTCGGATCCTGGCTCGGTATCGACGTCTGCATTGGCGACGGCGGGGCGAGCGGAACTGTAGTAGCGAAATCGGACGCTATACCCGGCATACCCGACACGCGCGAACTCCTGAAAGCACCAAGACTGCGTATCGGCTTGCAACGGCTGGGCCACTCGCCGCTCCTATAAAACATGTTTTTTTTCAATTACTTACGATGCACGCGGAGAAGTGCGTAGGGCAGCCTTTTCGTGGCAGGCCGGCAAATTTTGCCGGTTGGCTGGCTGCCATGGCAGACTCCGGGAGCGCCGCCTATAATATTGGACGGCCGAAACGAAGGACGAGTACGCCAGCTTTGGACCGGGTCAGGGACCGCATGACGTTGAGTGGCTTCGATATTGACGGCGAACCGTCGGCGACCCGCGTCGTAGTCGCGATGTCGGGGGGCGTGGATTCCTCGGTGACCGCCGCGCTTTTGGCCGAAGCCGGCTACGATGTCGTTGGCATTACTCTGCAGCTTTACGACCATGGCGCCGCGACCCACCGCAAAGGCGCCTGCTGCGCCGGCCGCGATATCCACGATGCCCGCGCGGTCGCCGAGCGCATCGGTATTCCACATTACGTCCTCGATTATGAAAACCGCTTCAAAGAAGCCGTCATCGATCGTTTCGCCGAGAGCTATATGGCCGGCGAAACGCCGGTGCCCTGTGTGGAGTGCAATCAGTCGATAAAATTCCGCGACCTTCTGCAGACCGCGCGCGATCTCGGCGCGCAGGTGCTGGCGACCGGTCACTACGTCGCCTCGCGCGCCCTGCCGCGCGGCGGCCGGGCGCTCTATCGCGCCCGCGAAGTCGAACGCGACCAGAGTTATTTTCTGTTCGCCACCACGCCCGCGCAGCTCGATCACCTGCGCTTTCCGCTCGGCGATCGCACCAAGGCGGAAACCCGCGATTTGGCGCGGCGCTTCGGCCTTGCGGTGGCCGACAAGCAGGACAGTCAGGACATTTGCTTTGTTCCGACCGGGCATTATGCCGACACGATCCAGCGGTTGCGTCCGGGCGCCGCCGGCCCTGGTGAAATCGTCGATCTCAGCGGACGCGTCCTGGGTCATCATGAGGGCATCATTCACTTCACCGTCGGCCAGCGCCGCGGGCTCGGTATCGCCGCGGACAGGCCGCTTTACGTCGTGCGGCTTGATGCTGCCTCGCGGCGCGTCGTTGTCGGCCCGCGCGAGGCGTTGCGCACGAGCCGCATCCGGTTGCGCGACATCAACTGGCTGGGCGACGCCACGATCGAGGCAGCCTTGCAGCGTCACCCTGAGGTGTTCGTGAAGGTCCGCTCGACCCGGCCGCCGCGGCCAGCATGGCTTCGCTCCGGTGCCGGCGGCATCGAGGTCGAATTGATCGCCGGCGAGGATGGAGTGTCGCCCGGCCAGGCCTGCGTGTTCTACGACGCCGCCGAAGGCCAGGCCCGCGTTTTGGGCGGCGGCGTGATTTCCAGCACCGTGGCAGCGGCCGCTATCGATTATTCGGCCGGCGCCGCCGTATCCGCTGCCACATAGTTTTTATCGAGACATGATTGCCTTGGCGGGTATCGGCTGCGGTGCTGGGATCGTGCCGATCCAGCTCAGCGGGCAGGACGCGCGAGACGCCAAATTCAATGACCCATCAGCATGACCGAAGAACTCGATAAAGCCGGCATCGCTAGGGCTTATGCGCGCTGGGCGCCGGTCTATGATGTGGTTTTCGGCGCGGTGTTCGCCCGCGGCCGTCGGGCGTCGATCGCCGCGGCCGAGCGGATCGGCGGCCGCATCCTCGAAGTCGGCGTCGGCACCGGGCTGTCGTTGCCGGATTATTCGCCGTCAAGCCGGCTGATCGGCGTCGATTATTCGGAGCCGATGCTGCGCAGGGCCCACTCGCGCGTGGTCGATCGGCGTCTCGGCAATGTCGAAGCTCTCGCCGTGATGGATGCGAGCCATCTTGGCTTCACCGACGCGGCGTTCAACGTCGTCGTCGCGCAATATGTCATCACCGCGGTGCCGAATCCGGAAGCGACGCTCGACGAATTCGCGCGGGTGCTGCGGCCGGGCGGCGAGATCGTGCTGGTCAATCATCTGGGCGCCGAAAAGGGCTTGCGCGCGTTCGGCGAAAAATGTTTCGCGCCGCTGGCTCGCCGGCTCGGCTGGCATCCGGAATTTGGCTGGGAGCGGCTTGCCCGCTGGGCCGCGAATCATGGCGGCGTGCGCCTCCTCGAGCGCCGGCCAATGCCGCCGCTCGGGCATTTTTCGCTGATCAGGTTTGTGAAGGCCTAACGAGCCAGCGAACGTGAAGCAGTTCAGCCGCGGCGCTGGGCTTCCCAGTGGCCGGAACAGGCGGATGTCGACGAGTGACCGATCCAATTGCCGCGGCCATAGTCGTCCGACAATTGTCCGGTCCCGGTCGCACGCTCGCCGCCGGCGCTGATACTGACGCTGACATGGCCGCGTGCGTCGACATGGCCTGAAACATCGAACGAGGGGTCGTCGTAACTGACTAGGCCGTTGGCGATATCGAGCGCATAGCGATACGCGCGATCGCAGGTGCCGGCGTCGGTCACGATCAACACGCTCCACCGGCCGTCGAACGGGGTCTGCGCGTGCGCTGCCGGAGCGCGCCATAGCGCCGCGGTTGCCAGCGCCAGCACGGCAAGCGCGATCGGCGTGATGCTGCGCATTCGCATAATGAGGCTCCTCTTTCCGCCCGCCAAATCGCGACCGCCATTTTCTATGACGGCTTCGATGACGCATTCCATGACGGTCGCGCCGGGCTCGTTACGAAAATGCGTCAGCCCAGGCGTGGCCGTGGGAGTGCTGCCCAACTTCGGCAGCGGTGTCCGAGACCATGTAGGGTGCACGTTGCGCTTTTGACAGTGCGGCGGCGGATGGCACCGCGGCTTGCAGCAATACCTGCCTTCCGGACGCCCAGGCGCGCGTATCCGCTCTTTAGTAGGCCGGAATCGATCAAAGTGAGATGATCGAACGGGCCACGCGCGCTGGCGATGCCGCCGCGCTCCGGCAGATCGTTGATGTCGACCGGTTTGTCGGTGGCGGAAAGGTTCGCCACCAGCATCCGGAACCAGGTGTTGCCGGACTTCGGATAGGAGGCGAGCCAGATGGTGCGGGTCACGCCGCCTTCTCCATCGGGCGCAGCTCGAGCCAATGCGACTCGAGCCAGGACATCACCTCCGGCATTTTGGCGAAATCGAGCGCGCGTGTGAGGTAGAAGATGCCGGCCACATTGGCGATCGTCGTGGCAGCGTGAAAATAGCTCGCCTTCTGGTCCATGCGCCGCACCAACAGCGGCCGGTAGGCATTGCGGCGCAACAAGAGCGCGGCGTCGACGACGTTCGGCCGCTCGATGCCGGGCGCGTGCGGCGGCCGCGCCTCGCGTAGCGCATAAACGGCGCCGAGCGGCAGCGGCTCGGTGAACGCTTCGCGTGGCTCGACATAGAATTTTTCCACGCTGGCGCGTACCCGCTCGCCGCGCTGCTGCGCGAGATCGAGCCGGTCGATCGCTTGCGCCCACAGCTTCAATTGCCGTCCGTCGGGATGCACCAGCGACGCTCCGCTGTCGCCGAGCGTCAGCGTGCAGACATCTTCGGTCACCAGCGGATAGCCGCGTTGCGCCAGCGCGGCGGCGATCGTCGACTTTCCGGCGCCCGAGGCGCCGCAGAACAGCACCGCGCGGTCGTTCACCCGGACCGCGCTGGCGTGCAGGACGATCTGTTCGCGCTGGTGCAGCAGAATGCCGAACACTGTGCCGAGGATGAAAATCGGAATATCGCCGGCTTTGGCGTCGTTTTCGGCGGCAACGACGATCTCGTTGCCGTTCTTGAGCAGGAACCGGGCGATATCGGGGATGCGCATCAGGAATTGCTTGCCGGCGATCTGCCAGGTCGGTCCCAAAGCGGTGGCACCAGGAAGGGCGTCCGGAACCGGCCCGCGCCGGATCGTCACCTCCGGCGGCTGGCCCGCGGCCGCGGTGATCAGCCCCGGCAATTCGATCTCGCTTGCTACCGAAAGTCCCGACACTTGGTAGAAGTGCACCCGCCATCTCCACAATGAGTTAATGGCCGAGAAGCCTATTACCTTCTCTTATCAATAGCATAAAGCCGGCCTCCGATTACGGAAAGATAGCCTGAGGGTGGCAAGATCTTGCTTGGAAAGCCGGCCTTCCTGACATAAATGTGCGCATGCGGCGGGGTACGGGCAGTTCCCGCTCCGCAGAGGGCGCGGCTCGGGGCCGCTCCTCAGATTGGAGCATGGTCTTTTCGGAAAACCGGCATCCACCTCGGATCAAGTTCGAGGGCAGGCTTTTCCGGATCATGCTCTAAGTGACTGTCGCGGTTGGCGGGGTAGCTCAGTTGGTTAGAGCAGCGGAATCATAATCCGGAGGTCGCCAGTTCAAATCTGGCCCCCGCTACCAATTCTTCAAGCGACTAGCTGCACCGGCCTCTGAATATTTCTCTCTTTTTAGCTCTCCCGCATCGGCCCATTCAACGCGCCCCGTCCATAGGTCCGTACTTGGGAATAACCAGAATGCCATTACGCCCCAAGCCGACCGATGCCGCGATGGAGAGTATTGTTTCGCCGTAGACGGACGTGCTTCGCCGTTGGCTTAAATGCCCAGAAATCCGTCATCGGTTATGGCGGAGGGGCCCGCGATCAAGGAACAACAGCCTGAGGGAACCAGGCTTGATGCTGTACCGACGCCTGAAATCATTCGGCGCTGCGGATTCGTTGACCGTCATATCCGCGGTCACCAGATAAATGCGCCCGGTCCTGGGATTAATCGCCATCGTACGCGCGCCGATTTGGGTTGGTATTGCCGGCAATGCCACAAAATCATCGGGCGATTTCTCTGCGACGACCGAGAGCACAACGGCGTCGATCTTCGGATCAATTATCGTCACTTTGCCGGAATCGCCATCAATAACGAAAACGTGGCCGCTCGCCGGATCGAAGACGATGCCATCGGCATCAATCTCAGTCTTGATGCGCTTGACCACCTTCAAGGTTTTCAGGTCGAATGCGGCTGCTACACCGGCCTTGCCGTCGTCGGTATAGCCTTCGCCGGTGGCATGTGAGACCGCGATGCCGTGCGTGCCGCCCGGCATGCCCTCGACCGCGCCGATGATGGCGCCGCTGCTGCCGTCGGCTACTGTAACGCGGTCGCCATGCGCCACGTAGACTCTGCGAGACTCCGTGTCGAACACAACATAATCCCAGCGATCTGGCGCGCCGAGCGGAACGACCTTGGTGATGTGGTACGCGGATTGTTCCGCGGCGGGCGCGGCTGTTGCAGAAGCGTAGGGTGCGAGCAGCGCGATTGCCGCCGTGACGAATGTAGTTGCAAATCGCTTCATCGATTGCCCCTGAATTCTTCCGACGTTTGCATCGAAGCCCAGCATTGTCGTAATGCGGTGCGGCGAATAGGTGTCGTCTTGATGTGACGGACTGCGCCCGCTCCGGGCAACCTTTTTCGGGAAGGCGATCGTCGTTGCGAATCGACGTGCTGGTGCCGGAAGATTAGGCTGCTAGCATGACCCGTGCCGCGCTCGGCTTCTGTCTGTCGATTTTGATGGCGCAACCAGCAATTGCTGGTCCTCCTTATGTTTCAGATGATCCTGAGCCGACCGATTACAAGCACTTCGAGATTTACACGTTCAATGATGGAACGGACACGCGCGACGGGACGGACGGGGAAACCGGCATCGATTTCAATTACGGTGCGGCTCCCGATCTTCAACTAACCGCGACATTGCCACTCGGCTTTAGCTTTCCTCTTGGCGGCACAAATCAAATTGGACTGAGCAATGTTGAACTGGCCGCGAAATATCGATTTATGCAACAGTCGACGTTCGGTTGGGATGTAGCCATCTTTCCGCGGATTTTTCTCCCAAGCGCATCCAGTGTAGTCGGCGATCGCCAGGCTTCCGTCTTTCTTCCGGTCTGGGCGCAGCGGAACCTGGGGAACGGATGGACAACCTTCGGCGGCGGTGGCTGCCAAGTCTACGGAGAGTCCTCGCTGGATAATTGCATGGCGGGATGGGTGCTGACGCGGCAACTCCTGTCGAATTTACAGGTCGGTGCCGAGCTATTCCATCAATCGGCCACTTCACTGACGCCAGCAAGCAGCAGTGTAGGGGTGGGCGCGGTTTATGATGTAAGCAAGACGTTGCATCTGCTGGGCTCTGTCAGAACTGGCATACAGAACCCGAACGAAACCGATCGCATATCCTGGTACACGGCAATATTGTTCACATTCTAGGAGACCAAGTGCCGCATGGCGGCCCGCCAAAAATGAGCAACATTTAACGTTGCTGGTTGGGAACAAGAGCGGCAGTCAGTAGCTACTTACAGGCGTACGCCGCGAATCATCAGCAATCGACTCACAGGCACCATGACACGCGAATCAGCCGGCGCCTTGCGCGATGCGGCCACCAAAATCCCAGAGGTCACCCTCGGTTTCTGGGTCGTCAAAATCCTTGCCACGACGCTCGGCGAAACGGGCGGAGACTCGGTGACAATGAGCTGGCTGCACGCGGATGCACATCCTCACAACGGCGGATATTTGATCGGCACCGGCATATTTATTGTCGTGTTCGTTGCGGCTGTAATCGCCCAAATTGTAGCGAAAAAGTTCAATCCCTGGATTTACTGGATCGCCATCGTCGCCTCTACGACCGTGGGCACGGCCATGGCCGACTATTTCGATCGCTCATTGGGGATCGGCTACACCGGTGGCTCGTCGATTTTGTTAGCGTGCGTCTTGTGCTCGCTCGCGATTTGGTATTTCACGCTTGGCTCGATAGATGTTCAAACGGTTGCAAGGCCAAAAGTGGAAGTCTTCTATTGGGTCACAATCACGTTTTCGCAGACACTAGGGACCGCGCTCGGCGATTGGCTGGCTGACACGACCGGCCTTGGATATGTTGGTGGTGCCCTGGTGTTTGGTGCTGGGTTGGCCGTGCTGGCAGCGCTTTACTTTTGGACAAATGTCTCGCGGGTGCTGTTGTTCTGGGCGGCTTTCATTCTCACCCGCCCGCTGGGAGCAACACTGGGGGACTTCCTGGATAAGCCGATCCATGACGGCGGATTGGCATTTAGCCGGCCGATTGCCTCCGCCGTCATCGCCGTGTCGATCGTCGCTTGCATTCTCGTCCTGCCGCAGCGCGCGGGCAGGCATCCCGGGCAAGCGGGGGCGCAAGCCTGTCGGTTATGACGAGCAGGGCAGTGCACGGCGCGCACGGCGTCCGCGGCGGCAAATCATAAATCATAACCCGGCGGTCGCCAGTTCGAATCTGGCTCCCGCTACCAACCCGTCACGTCTTGATCGCGCAATCGCGCAAAATCTCCGGCCGAAAGGCCAGCCCGTGGCCCGGCCGCTCCGGCACGGCGATCATGCCGTTCACGACCGGAACCGGATCGACCCACAGGTCGTCGCCGAGCCCCATGTCCTCGATCCATAGTCCGTTCGAGATCGACGCGAGTAATTGCACATTCAACTCCGGGAACAGATGCGGCGCCAGCATCATGCCCCAGGTATCGGCGACAGTTGCGATCTTGCGCAGTTCGGTCATGCCGCCGCGCATCGGATCGGGCTGCAGGATCGGCAGCTTTGGGTTCTCGAAAAACGGCTTGAGGTCGAAGCGGGTAAAATGCGTCTCGCCGCCGACAATGCGCAGATCGAGCGCCTCGGCGATCCGCAAATAGCCGGCGAAGTCGTCCGGCACCACCGGCTCTTCCAGCCAATAGACATCATAGTCCTGAAATTTCCGGCCCATCAGGATGGCGACGTCGGCGGTCCAGCCCATGTTCACATCGATCATGATGTCGATGTCCGGACCCACCGCCTCGCGCATACGCTTTACATTGTCGAGGTCAGTGGCGAGGCTTGCGGTGTGCGCCACCTGCATCTTGATCGCCTTGTAACCGCGCTCCTTGTAATGCAGCGCCTTGGCGATCATGCCGTCACCGCCGGTGCCGCGGAAGCAGCCGGAGCCGTAAGCCGGCAGTTCGGCGCGGTAATGTCCCCACAGCCGGTGCAGCGGCAGCTTGGCGGCCTTGCCGAGTGCGTCCCATAGCGCGATGTCGAGCGCCGACATCGCCATGGTGGCGATGCCGCCGCGGCCGAAGGTAACGGTCGTCTTCCACAGATCCTGCCAGATCGCCTCGACGGCGCTGGCATCCTCGCCGATGGCGCGCGGGATAATGGCCTCTTCGAGACAGGCCGCGATGGTTTTCATGGTCGGCCGATACAGGAACAGATAACCCATCCCGGTGATGCCGCCTTTGGTTTCGACCTCGAGCACCAGGAAGTCGCGGGTATCGCCGAATGGATGGCCCTTGAGCCACGGCGTATCGGGCCACGGCACCCGCAGCATGGTGGTGCGGACAGCAGTGATGGTCATATCGGGCATGGGATTATGGCGCTCTTTGCCGGCGGAAGTGCCGCAGCATTACAGTATCAACATCGATAATGTCGTCGAGGTCGCAGATGGGCCCGTGCCGCTCACCGGGAATAGCGCAGTGTCCCGGCGCCAGCATAAATTTGTGCACCGCCGAAGAAGTCGTCGTTGAACGACCGGGACGGGAAAGTCGCGAAGAATAGCAGCAATGCCGCCATCCCAACAGCCGTCGGGCCGGTAAGTTGTGGCCATTGCTGCGGATTGTCCGAATTGCTGCGGCTCTACGTCTTTCGTATTATTGCGGCGAAATTTCGCAGGCGGCATGACCTAATAGGCAGCGCAAGTCAGGACAAGCCTGTAATCTGTCGATGGGAAGACGCGGGCGACAAAAATGGCGCGGTCACGCCATGTGGCCCGCGAACTTAAAACAACCAAGATAACGGGAGGAAGACATGACAAAGAAGAACGGATCCACTGCGACACCGCTTTCACGGCGTCATCTGCTGCGTACCGCTGCTGTAACCGGCGCCGGCTTCGGCGCCCTTTCGGTCGGCGGTCTCACGTTCGTGCCGGCTTTCGCCGACGATCAGCCGCCGCTCGGCACCTGGCCGGCCGGCTCGCAGGGGTCGACGGTAACGATCGGCGCCACGGTGCCGCGGACCGGTGCTTACGCGGTGCAGGGCGAGGATGAGCTCAAGGGCATGCAGCTTGCCGTCGAGCACATCAACGAAGGTCACCCGTTGATCAAGAAGATCGCGCCCAAAGTGAGCAAGGGCGTGCTCGGCAAGCAGGTCAATCTGGTGGTCGCTGACAGCGGCGCCAAGCCGAACGACGCGGTGCAGGAACAGCAGACTTTCATCAACGACAACAAGATCGTGGCGATGACCGGGGCGACCTCCTCGGCTGTGGCGGTGGCGCTCAACAAATTCGCCGAGCGTGAAAAAATTCTCTATCTGGTGGCGATCTCCGGCTCCAACGACACCACCGGCAAAGACTGCGCCCGCTACTCGTTCCGCCAGTGCTTCTACGGCGAGACCGCGGCCAACGCGATCGGTCCGGTGCTGGTCAAGACCTACGGCAAGAACAAGAAGGCGGCGTTCATGACGCCGGACTACACTTACGGCCACACCGTGACCAAGTCGGTGAACGATTATCTAACCGCGAACGGCGGCTGGACCATGGTGACCAACCAGGTTTCGCCGCTGGGCACGCAAGACTTCAGCCAGTATCTCACCAACATCGCCAACTCCGGCGCCGAGTTTATCGTCAACGTCAACTGGGGCCGCGATGCGGTGCTGTCGATCCAGCAGGCCAAGCAGTTCGGCCTGACCCCGAAGATGAAGATGGTGGTGCCGTACCAAATCCCCTTCCTGGCCAAGGAAGTGGGGCCGGAGCTCACCGAAGGCGTCTATGCGGCCACCGACTTCTGGTGGACGCTGCAGGACAAGTATCCGTTGGCCAAGATGTTCGTCGAGGCGTTCGACAAGAAGTACAACTATAAGCCGGAGTGGGGCGCCAACAACGGTTACATGCAATTCGCCATTTGGGCGCGCATGGTGTCGGAGGCCGGCACGTTCTATCCGCCGGACGTCATCAAGACCTATGAGAAGGGCGAAACCTTCGACTCCACCGTCGGCTCGGTGCATTTCCGCCCCGAGGACCATCAGCTAGTTCGTCCTGTCATCATCGTCCGCGGAAAGGCGCCGAAGGACATGAAGAACAAGGAGGACTACTGGGAGGTGATGCAGATCGTGCCCGGTGCGCCGCTGATGCAGAAGCCGGACGCGTTCGGCTGCAATCTCGGCGACTACACCTGACGGTCCTTAAGACGCCTCGTCCGCACGACGTCGCGGACGAGGCGTGTTTCCGTATGACTGGGCCCAAGGCGGCGAAGCTCGGCTTCGCCGCCTTGCGGCCCAGTCGCTTTGCCGGGTTGCCAGATGACGGAGATGCCCGGCATAAAGCCGGACATGCAAACGGCGGGACCGGCAAAATGCATCCCGAGAGATTGCGGATGACGGCGTGATCAACTGGCCCACTTTTGTCTCGCAATGCTTCAACGGCCTTGTGCTTGGCGCGCTGTTGGCGCTGATCTCGTCGGGCCTGACGATCATCTACGGTACGCTCGGCGTTCTCAATCTCGCGCACGGCGCGATGTTCATGCTTGGCGGCTATGCCGGCTGGGTCGCCTATAGCTATACCGGCTCGTTTCTTGTCGCCATCGTTGCCGGCTCGCTGTTCGTCATGCTGGTCGGCGTGGTGATGGAGCGCGTGGTCATCCGGCACTTCTACTCACGGCCGCACGAGGATCAGCTTCTCGTCACTTTCGGCCTCGGCATCGTCTTCGTCGAAACGGTGCGTTTTTTCTTCGGCAGTCTTTCCAAGGCGCTCCCGCCACCGGCGGCGTTCGCCGGCATCACGCCGATCGGCTTCATGTTCTATCCGACCTATCGGCTCGCGCTTCTCGGCATCGTCGCGGTGGCGCTGATCGTGCTGTACGTCGTGCTTTATCGCACGCGCATCGGCATGATCGTGCGGGCCGGCATCGAGGATTCGGTGATGGTCGATTCGCTCGGTATCGACGTCTACAAGGTATTCATGCTGGTGTTCGGCATCGGCGCGATGGCGGCGGGCTTCGCCGGCATCGTCAACGCGCCGGTGGTCTCGATCGCGCCCGACGTCGGCGAATCGATCCTGGTGCAGACCTTCGTCGTGGTCGTCATCGGCGGCGTCGGCTCATTTCCCGGGGCAGTCCTCGGCGGCCTCATCGCCGGTGAGATCATCAGCATCACGTCGATGTTCAATCCCGGCTATGCGTATGTGATGCTATTCGTGGCGATGACACTGGTGCTGGTGGTGCGGCCTTACGGCTTGCTCGGCACCGCCGGCCGCGAGTAAGCGCGGTCACCGCATGTTCAAGCAACGTCCCTTCCTCATCGAAGCCCTGACCGCAGCCGGGCTGATCGCGGCGCCGTTCGTTTTGCCCTATCTCGGATTTGCCCCCACCACCATAAACCGCATCCTGGTGTGGGGCCTGTTCGGCATCGGCTTCGACATTCTGTTCGGCTTCACCGGCCTGCTGTCGTTCGGTCAATCGGCCTTCTACGGCACCGGCGGCATGGTCGCCGCCTATCTGCTCACGGTGGTGAATTTCCCCAACGTCGTGACGGCGGTGTTCATCGGCGCGATCGCGGCCGCCGCCATCGGTTATCTGGTCGGGCTGATCGCGTTGCGCCGCACCGGCATCTATTTCGCCATGATCACGGTGGCAATCGCCGAAGTATTCTTCTTCGTCGAGTTCAATCCGCTCTCGGACTTCACCGGCGGCGAGAACGGCCTGCCCGGGGTGCCGACGCCAAACTTGTATCTCGGCTTCACCACCATTCATTTCAATACCGATCGGATGCTTTACTGGTTCCTCGCCTTCTGGTTTTTTCTCGGCATAGTCATTGGGCTGCGTATCGTGCGCTCGCCGGTCGGCGCAGTCCTGCGCGCGATCCGCGACAATCCGCTGCGCGCCGCCGCTGTCGGCCATAACATCCACAGCTACAAGCTAACCGCCTTCGTCATAGCTGCGGCCTATGCCGGCTTCGCCGGCGGTCTTCTCGGTATCATGCAAGGCTTCATGCCGCCCGACGCTTTCATGTTCGATACGTCGGGGCAATTGGTGATGCAGACCGCCATTGGGGGCGCCGGCACGCTGTTCGGGCCGCTGGTCGGTGCCACGGTCTGGCTTTACCTGAGCGATTTTTTCCAGACCTCGCTGCACCTCGGCGCCGCCTGGAAACTCGTGCTCGGCATCGTGTTCGTACTGCTGGTGTGTTTCCTGCGCCGCGGTATTGTCGGCGGTCTGGCCGATCTGGCACGGCTCGCCGGCGGCAAGTCCAAGCATCGCCAGGCGGCCGAATCCGACCCGCGCGCGGTGTCGTCAGCGGCTGCGACTGAGATCAAGGACAGCGCGCCGGTCGTCGTGCTGACGCCGTCGCCGCGGCGGCCGAAACCCTTGAGCGACAGCGACACCATTCTCCAGGCGCAAGGCTTGACCAAGCGGTTCGGCGGTCTGCTCGCCAACGAAGCAATCAATTTCTCGGTAAGGCGCGGCGAACGGCGCGGCATCATCGGCCCTAACGGCGCGGGCAAATCGACTTTCTTCAAGATGCTGACGTGCGAAATGCATCCGACCGAAGGGCGCATCGTGTTCGAAGGCCGCGACATTACCGGCATGAGCGTCACCGACGTATGCCAGCTCGGCCTGACCAAGAGCTATCAGGTCAATCAGCTGTTTACCCGGCTGACCGTGCGCGAAAACGCTACCATGGCGGCGCTCGCCGAAAGGCGCGGGCCGTTCCGGCTCGATCTGCTCCGCCACGTCGCCAACGTCGAGGGTCTGACCCAGCGCGTCGAGGACACGCTCAAGGTTGTGCACCTAACCGAACGCGCCGACTTGCCTGTATCCGATCTGGCCTATGGCGAAAAGCGCCGGCTTGAGATCGGCCTGGCGCTTGCTACCGCGCCGAGCCTGCTGTTGCTGGACGAGCCGCTCGCTGGAATGAGTCCGCTGGAGCGCGTTGAAATGGTGAAGCTGCTGAGATCAATCAGCCAAGGGCGCACCATGATCATCATCGATCACGACATGGATTCGCTGTTCGAACTGGTGGAGCGCGTGACCGTCCTGCAGGAAGGCCGTGTACTGGTCGAAGGCACACCGGCCGAAATCAAGGGCAATAGGGCGGTCCAGGAAGCCTATCTCGGCGGGGTGCACACGCCATGAGCCTGCTTGAGGTCAACGGACTCAATACTTATTACGGCGATTCACACATTCTGTTCGATGTGGCGCTCGCCGTGGAACGCAATGAGGTGGTGGCGCTGCTCGGCCGCAACGGCGCCGGCAAGACCACCACGTTGAAGAGTCTGATGGGTGTGGTGACGCCGCGCGCCGGTTCGATCGTCTTTGACGGCGCCGAGATCGCCGGCAGGAAAAGCCACATCATCGCCCAGGCCGGCATGCAGCTCGTGCACGAAGACCGCCGCATTTTCGGCAGCCTCAACGTCGAGGAGAACATCATTCTGGCCGGGCTCACCGCGACGACCCGATGGCCGCTCGATCGTGTCTATACGATGTTCCCGCGGCTGAAGGAGCGGCGGCAAAGCCGCGGCACCGATCTTTCCGGCGGCGAGCAGCAGATGCTGGCAATCGCCCGTGCGCTCGTTCGCGAGCCGAAAATCCTTTTGCTCGATGAGCCGTTCGAGGGCTTGGCGCCGATCATCGTGCGCGATCTTCTCGCCACTTGCCGGGCGCTCGCCGAAGGCGGACAGACCATCTTGATCGTCGAGCAGAATATCTCGGCGGTCATGACGCTCGCCGACCGCATCTATGTCATGCACAACGGCCACATCGTCGATGCGCTGTCCGCAGAGGCGGTGCGGGGACAGCCGGAGATGCTGCATCGGCATCTCGGCGTCTAGCCGCCGGACGGCGATTCACAGCGTGCCCGGGGAGGCGTAGTCTGCGCCGGCGCAGCTGCGCCGGAGATTTTCGTGGCCTCGACGATCAATGTTGCCGCCTATAGCGACGCGCTGGTCGTGCTCGGAACGGCCGGCATTGTGGTGCCGATCGTCAGCCGGCTCGGCTTCTCGCCGGTGCTTGGTTATCTCGGCGCCGGCGCGTTGTTGGGCCCGTTTGGTCTCGGCTCGCTGATCGGCGCTGTTCCGGGGTTGTACTGGTTCACGGTCGGCGACGCCAAGGACGTCGCCGGCATCGCCGAGCTTGGCGTCGTCTTCCTGCTGTTCCTGATCGGCCTCGAACTGTCGCTGCCCCGGCTGTTGACGATGCGGCGGCTGGTGTTCGGCCTCGGCGGTTTGCAGGTACTGATCACGACCGGCCTCCTCGCCGGCGCCGCCGTCTATGACGGGAGCACGCTCTCCGAAGCGATCATTCTAGGCGCCGGCCTGTCGCTGTCGTCAACCGCGATCGTTCTCGAATTGCTGTCGAAGCAGGGGCGGCTCAAGACCGGCGTTGGTCGTACCAGCTTCGCCGTGCTGCTGTTTCAAGACCTCGCCGTCATTCCCATCCTGATGTTCGTGTCGCTCTTGGCCGCGGGATCCGGCGCCTCCGTGCTCTCAAGCCTCGGCCGCGCGCTCTTACAAGCGGCGTTGGCGCTCACCGCGATCGTCGTGTTCGGCCGCGTTTTGCTGCAGCCGTTGTTTAACTTGGTGGCGGCGACGCGGTCGCGCGACCTGTTCATCGCCACGGCGTTGTTCGTGATCATCGCCGCCGGCGTCGTCGCCAACCAGGCCGGATTGTCGATGGCGCTTGGCGCTTTTGTCGCCGGCCTTCTGCTGGCCGAAACCGAATATCGCAAGGCGATCGAAGCGACCATCGAGCCATTCAAGGGTCTGCTGCTTGGAATTTTCTTTTTCACCGTCGGTATGGACATCGACGTCCGCGAATTACTGCGCGAACCGCTGGCGCTGGTCAGCGCGGTCGTCGGCCTGATTGCCGTCAAATCGCTGGTGATAATCGGCCTCGCCAAGGTGTTCCGCCTGTCGTGGCCGGTCGCCGTCGAAATGGGGCTATTACTCGGGCCCGGCGGCGAGTTCGCGTTTGTCGGCATCGGTTCAGCGCGCGCACTCGGGCTGATTGATGTGGGGCTGGCGAGCTTCGCGCTGGTCGTAACGTCCGTGACCATGGCGCTGATCCCGCTATTGTCGTTCGCCGCGCGGCGCGTCGCGGCACGGCTGCGCACCGCCGGGG
>JBARER010000200.1:0-8898 GCA_049796395.1 Xanthobacteraceae bacterium | reverse complement strand
TCGCGCGCCTGCGGCAGGCGCGCCGCTTCGAGCATGGCGACGGCGCGTGCGCGCCGGCTGCCCGCGCCGGCTTTGCCGCCGACTCGCGCCAGATGTTCGTCAAACTGCGCGCCGACGGTCATGACGGGATTGAGCGCGGAGAGCGGCGCCTGCGGGATGAACGCAATGGAGCGGCCCAGGAGGTCACGCCGGCGCGTTGCCGGCATGCGCACAAGGTCGGCGCCCTCGAACGTCAGCGATCCGCCCGTGATCGCAAAGCCCGGCGGCAGCAGCTGTGCAATGGCGCGGCCGACCATTGACTTGCCGGCGCCGGATTCGCCGACGAGAGCGAGAATCTTTTTCGGCGCCAGATCGAATGACAGCGAACGGATCGCCGGCACGACGGCGCTGCCGGTGTGCATGGCCACTGCGAGGTCTTTGGCCTGCAGGGTGAGCATGCGCTAGCGCCCGATTGCGGTGAGGCGGATGTCGAGTGTGCGGCGCAGCCCGTCGCCGAGCAGGTTGAATGCCATCACAGTGAGGAAAATTGCCATGATCGGCAGCAGCAAATTCGATGGCGATTGATAGACGTATTCCCGCGCGTCCGCGATCATCTGCCCCCAAGCCGGCTGATCGGCACCGACGCCGAGCCCGACAAAGGACAGGATTGCCTCGACTACCACCGCAATTGCCATTTCCAGGCTTACGAGCGTGATCAGGAGCGGCAATGTCGCCGGCAGCACTTCGCGCATAATCGTCTGCCAATGGCTGAAGCCCAGGAGCCGTGCCGCCGCGACGTAGTCGTTGCGAGCCACGATCAGTACCTCGCTGCGTAGCACCCGGCAGAATCGGGTCCAGTCCACCAGTACGATGGCGAGGATGACCTTGCTCAGACCGACTCCGAGCCCGACCATCAGGATAAGCGAGAGGATCACTGGCGGAAACGACATCCAGACGTCGACCAGCCGGCCGATGATCCAGTCGGTCATGCCGCCGAAATAGCCGGCGATGTGTGCGAGTGTCGAGCCGATGATCATGGCGCCAAGCGAGGCGAAAAACGCCACCAGCATCGCCGTGCGCGCACCGTAGATCAGCCGGGATAGCACGTCGCGGCCGAGACTATCGGTGCCCAGCAAGTAGCTCGGATCCCCGCCCGTGCTCCAGACCGGTGGGGTGAGAATCGAAAGCAAATTCTGTTCGCCAGGATCGTGCGGTGCCAGCGCTCCGGCGAATACGGCGCAAGCGGCAATGCAGGCGACCATGCCAAGAGCGATGAGAACACGGGGCGATCGCAGTGCCGGGCCGAGCGGACCCATCAGCGTACCCGCAGCTTCGGATTGAGCACCACGTAAAGCGTGTCGACCGCGGTGTTGATTAAGAGAACCACAACACAATAGGTCAGCCCGATCGCCTGGATGAGCGGCAGGTCGGCGTTGCGCACCGCGTCCACCATCAGATTGCCCATGCCGGGATAGGAATAGATTACCTCAACGAGCAGTGTGCCGCTGAATAGGATGCCGAACTGCACGCCTGCGAGGGTGACGGTCGGCAGTGCCGCGTTCTTCAGCGCATGGCCGATCAAAATCCGTCGTTCGGAAAGACCACGCAGCCGCGCCTGGGTGATGTAGTCCTCGTGATAAACGTCGAACAGGCTTGAGCGCAGAACCCGCATGATGGTCGGCGAAAAGGCAAGCCCGAGCGCGACCGCCGGCAGAAGCAAATGTAGGCAGGCGCTCGAGAAAACATCGAGCCGGCCGATCAGGAGCGAATCGAGCAGCAGGAAGCCGGTGATGTGCGGCACCGGCAATCCCGGCGCGACCTCGCCTGTAAATGGCAGCACGCGCAAGGCCACGCCGAAAACAAACAGCAGGATCAGACCCCAGAGAAACTCCGGGATCGATAATAGCATGATCGATACGAGGTCCAGCACCGGCTCGAGCAGCGTCCCACGCACGCGGAACAGAAGAAGGCCGCCGCCAAAGCCGATGATGCCGGCAAGTATCATGGCAGCGATGGCCAGCTGTATGGTCGCCGGCAGCGTGGCGACGACAAGCGAGCCGGCGTCGCGGCGCAGCTGGATCGAGCGTCCGAAATCGCCATGCAGCGCGCCGCGCAGCCAGATCAGATATTGTTCCGGCAGTGGGCGGTCGAGTCCCATTTCGCGCCGCTTTGCCTCGATCTCGGCGATGGTGGCATTCGGCGGCAGTGACATTGCGGCCGGATCGACCGGCAGCGCGCGCAGCACCCCGAAGAGAAGCGCCGAGACGACCAGAAGGATAGGAATCGCCGCGAGTAGGCGCCGCAGGATCAACTGGGTGACGGTTGCGATCATTTGGCCGCCTTCATCGTGCGGCCAGCCGCGGCCTCAGCTCCACTGCAAGGTCTGCGGTAAAAGCCAGCCGTTGTCATATTTGATGTAAGCGAGGTTTTTTTTGCGGACGACCGTCACCACGCTCTGCAACAGCGGCATGGTGGCGCCGTTCTCCACCGCGTAGCGCTCAAGCTCGCGATAGCCAGCAATCCGCTTGTCATAGTCGGCGACGTTGAATAGCGCCAGCACGCGGTTGCCGATATCCTGGTCCTTCCACGGCGAGAACGGCATTTTCGGATTAAGCTGATAACCCGAAAAAATCTCCGGATCGCCGGTCGCGTTATCCCAGCTGTACAGTGTCGCCTCGGGCAGCTTGTTGCCGCGATTGAGTTCGAAATACTTGGCGTACTCGATGACTTGGATATCGGCGTCGATGCCGACGTTCTTCCACATCTGCCCGATCGCGCGCGCGATGTCGTAGTCGCTCGGGAATTGCCCGTTGGTGGTGGCAAAACCAATCTTTACCGGCTTGTCGAGCCCGAAACCGGACTGCGCGAGAAGCTGTTTCGACAACGCTGGATCGTATTTGAAAGTGAAGTCGCTGATATAACCCGGCGTACCGGGCGTCGCCAGAACCGATAACGGCACCGCGACGCCGCCGTAAAACGCCTTCGACAGCGCAGTCTTGTCGATGGCGTGGTGTGCGGCGAGACGGACATTCTTGTCGGCGAAAACGAGGTCGTTACGTACATTGATCAGAATAACGCGGGTGATCGGATCAATCTCCGCGGCAAGGTCACCTTCCTGCTGGAAGCGCTGCACCTCGCGCACTGGCACATTGATGGTGCAATCGACTTGGCCGGATTGGATAGCGGCGACGCGGGCGGACGGGTCCTTGATGATCTCGATGGTAATGCGCGGTATTTTTGCCTTCGGTTCCCAGTAATTGTCGTTTCGCTCGAGCACAATGCGTGAATTCAGTTCATATTCGGCAAGCTTGTAGGGACCAGTCCCGATCGGATTCTTCAAAAAATTATCAAGACCTTTGCTCTCGATATAGTTCTTCGGCACGACGTAACTGCCTAAGAACGCAAGCCATTGCGGCATAGTCGGCGCGGGCGAGCTGAACTTCATTGTCGCCTTGGTCGGCGACTGGATCACGATGTCCTCGACCTTGCGCATCGAATTGGCGATATCGAGCTTGAGACCGGATTTGTTGCGCTCCAGGAAGGTGTAACGGAAGTCGTCCGTGGTCAGCTTGTCACCATTGTGAAACGTTACGTCGTCGCGCAGTTCGACGTCCATGGTCATCGCGTCGGGCGCCAGGTTCCACGCCTTGATCAGGTGCGGGATGAGTTTGAGTTGTGGGTCCTGGTCGAGCGGCTGATCGTAAACGGCCTTGAAGATCGGCTGGGCGTCCGGCGTGAAGCGTTGATTGGGATCCCAGGTTGGCACATCGTTCGGCCAGCCGACCGTTGCCGCGTTGGCGTCCGCGCGCGCCCGCGTGAACGGCGCGCTAAGGCTCGCCGCCGCCCCCGTCGCCAGTTGCAGGAAAGTCCTTCGCTTCAACCCGAATGCCATGATGTACTCCCCTCGCTGCTCCGGCAGAACCTTGACAATTATATCCCCAGTTTCGAATGCGTCATGCTGGCCGCGGTGCCACCTGTGACACCATGGCAGCACCGGGCTTCGCCTTGGCGCTGTCCGCCGCGCGATCCCAGGTGCCGTGTGTGATGCCGCGCTCGCGAAGTTTGTATTTCTGTACCTTGCCGTTCTCGGTCATGGGCAACGTGTCGACGAATTCAATGAAGCGCGGAACGGCAAAATGGGCAAGGCGCGGCCGGCAGAATTCCGCCAGCGCACTTTCGGTCAGCCTGCTGCCGGGGCGGCGCACGATCGCCGCCATTACTTCTTCCTCCGTTAGCTCGGATGCGACCGGGAACACCGCGGCGGTGCCGACGTCCGGATGGCTGAGCAGCACCTGCTCCACTTCGAACGACGAAATGTTCTCGCCGCGCCGGCGGATGGCGTCCTTGAGCCGATCGACAAAATGGAAATGACCGTCGGCGTCGCGGATGACGCGATCGCCGCTGTGAAACCAGCCGCCGTGGAAGGCCTCGGCGGTCTTTTCCGGCATGGCGAAATAGCCGGCGGCGAAGGCGAGCGGGTCGGCGGCATTGAGTGCGAGCTCGCCGGCTTCGCCGTCGGGAACCTCTTTGCCATGTACATCGAGGACGCGTGCGCGATACCCCTCGCAGACTTTTCCCATGCTCCCCGGCTGCTGGCCGGCGGTCGTGTTGCCGATGACAAAATTGGTTTCGGTCGAACCATACCCGTCGATCAGCCGGATGCCGGTGCGCTGTTCGAACGCGATGTGGAGATTGGCCGGCACACCTGGTCCGAGCCCGCAGCGAATTTGGTGGCTGCGCTCCTGCGACGTCGGCTCCCGCGAGAGCAGGATCGGCACCATGGCGCCGAGCACATATGCCGCGGTGGCACGATGTTCGATCAGGCTCTGCCAGAAGCGCGAGGCGGAAAAACGCGGCTCGGCGACGAGCGTCGAGCCCGACAACAGCGCCTGATAGAATGTGCCGAGCGCGTTGGAATGAAACAGCGGCAGCGAGGTGCACAGCACATCGCCCTCGCGGATTTCCAGATTGCGGATGCCGTTGATACCCCACCAGAAATATTGTGCGTGCGGGCAGCACACGCCTTTCGATGGGCCGGTTGTGCCGGAGGTGTAAAGGATGGCGAGCAACTGTGCGGGATCCGTGACGCCAGGCGTGATCGGCGCCGCGGGCGGCGGCACTTCGGTGACCGCAGGGCGATCGAACGGAGCCTCCGCCGCTCCGCCGATCAGCCAGATGCGTTCAAGCGTGAGGTCTCTCAGGTCGACGTGCTCTAAGGCGGGAAGCAATTCAGCTTCCATGACCAGAAGCCGTGCGCCAGAGTTGCTCAAGATGTGGCGAAGCTGCGGCCCGCGCGACGCGACATTGATCATGACGGTTATGGCGCCGAGCCAGGCGCATCCAAAAAAAGTTTCGAGAAATTCTGCGCGGTTGGAACACATTAGCGCCACCCGGTCGCCCGGCTTGATGCCGGCTGCCGCCAGCGCGCCCGCGAAGCGTGCGGCGATGGTCGGCGCATCGGCGAAATTCCAGCTGACATCGCCGGCTTTGAACAGTCGCTGGTCGCCATAACGCCGTGCCTGCTGCACGAGCATGGCCGGTAATGTCCGCCGCTCTGGCGGAAGCGAGGCAATGATGGCTTCGGCGGTCATTTACGCTTGGTCCTGGCACGGCGCTTTGTCGGCGCGTTCCTTTTGCCTCTCGCGGTCGCGTCGCGCGTTGCGGACGCCGCCGGCACCAGCGCCAGTACACGCAGCGGGCTGCCGCTGCCGTCCTTGATTTTCAACGGTGCCGCGACGATGACCGCGCCGGTTGGGGGCAAGAGGTCAAGATTGGTCAGGCATTGCAGGCCGAACCGACCGGCGCCGTGCATATAGTAGTGACAAGGGTAGGGCGGCTTGAGGTGAAAAGCCTGGCCGGCGTCGGTGCCGATCGCCTCCGAACCGAAACCGAGCACTTGGCGCTCCTCGACCAAAAAGCGTACCGCCTCGGCGTCCGGGCCCGGCGTGTGCTGCCCGGTCTGGTCGATGTTCTGATACGCCACCGGGTCTGTGCGTTTTGACCAATCCGTGCGCATAAGCACCCAGGAATCGCGCGGTACGCGGCCGTAGTGCTTTTCCCATTTGCGCAGGAACTCGACGGTGAGAAGGAAATCGGCGTCAGCAGCCTCGCGCGAACAATCGATGACGCAGGCTGGCGCGACGAAGCGTTCGGCCGGGATGGTATCCGTGCTGTTCTCCGGCAGGTGCCGCCCGGAAATCCAGTGGACCGGCGCATCGAAATGCGTGCCCGTATGCTCGCTGCAGGAAAAGTTGTTCCAGTACCAGCCGGGGCCGCGTGCGTCGTACCGCGACGCTTCCTCGATACGGAATGGCCACGCCTGTCCCATTTCGGGCGGCAGCACAATCTGGGGAAAATCCGGCGACAGGGTCTGCGTGAGATCGACAATGCGGATTCGTCCGGCGGCGAGATCGGCGGCGAATTGAATGAGCGCGTTACCCATGCGTCACCTCGGCATTGCCGCAAGCTCTCGCTCGAGCGCCTTCGGATTCTCGCGCCAGCGTGCCAGCCAGTCCTGCGCGATATCGCCGGGAAACACATCCTCGGCTCCGCCGCGCAGTGCCTCGACGATGTCGGCAGCGAGCCGGGCGGGCGCGATCTTCGGCGGTGGCAGCGCCTGATTCCATTCGTCATCGATCGGGCCGGGAAACACATTGATGACCCGCACGCCTGCCAAGGCGAGCTCGGCGCGCAGGCATTGCGCGAGCGACAGCGCTGCGGCCTTCGACGCCGAATAGGTGCCATGCGAAGGAAAATTCGACAGCGCGAATACGGACAGCAGATTGACCCAGGCCACTGCGCTCGACTGGCCGTCGGCGCCGCGTGCGCGCAGTGCCGGCGCGAATTCCTGGGCAAGCCGCAACAGGCCGAAGTAATTAATGTCCATTTCCGCCCGCGCCACCTCGATGCCTTCCCGCGCAGCAATGCCGTAATTACGATGATGATCGGCGGTGTTGATAAGAATATCGACGCGTCCGCCGATCTCTCCGGCGAGATTCTTGACCGAACGGGAATCAGTAAGGTCGAGCGGCACCAGCGACACTTGCGGCATGGCTTCAAGCTGTTCGAGGCCTGGTGGTCTCTTCCACGGTTCGGCCTGCCCAGCCCAGATCAGATCGACGCCGGCTTTGACAAGCGCCTTGCACAACGCTTGACCGAGCGGCGTTTTGGCGTCGGTGATGAGGACCTTGCGGAACTGCGGATCGCAGGTCATTTCCCGCAACTGCCGATCGTCGGCCATGTTCGGGGTGTCCTTCTCCGGCATTGCGACGAGGGCTGCCTGTCCCGCCCGGTCGATATTAGCATGCACGCGCACGCGCGTTGGCGCCGCTGCGCAATCGCCGTGCAGATGCGCGACCACCACCGGCCCGCAGTCGAGCC
Source organism: Xanthobacteraceae bacterium (assembly GCA_049796395.1). Taxonomy (GTDB): domain Bacteria; phylum Pseudomonadota; class Alphaproteobacteria; order Rhizobiales; family Xanthobacteraceae; genus BOG-931. Next base: position 1,539 of record JBARER010000200.1, on the reverse strand, counting down.
TAACCACGCCGAGCCGCCACGGCATGCGTTCGCGGTAAAATAGCTCGTTGCTATGATGCAGCGTGGTTTGTGACATTAGTTCGCCGCTGCCGCTTTGCGGCTTCCAATCGAGCCGTTGCGACAGGCAGTCGCGGCAGGCTTCGCGCGGCGGATATTGGACAGTGCCGCAGTCGCGGCAGACCTGCAGCTCGAGGCAGCCGCGCGCGGCGCCGGCGGTCAATCCCAGCGCGACGCGGCTGCGGATGCCGGGCGGTAGCGTCGGCAGGTGCGTGCGCAAGATGGGATTCTTGCGCGGCGGCCGCATCAAGGGACGAGTCATGCTTCCTGCCTCCCTGCCAGAATGGCGGCGCCGCTGCACAGGCCGCGATCGTAATTGATCATACCGAAGCCGCTGGCGAGGCCAAATCGCGCGTCTTCCACCGCTACGCCGAGCGGCTGACCGGTAACCTGGCGAATAATTTCGACAAGGCCAAGAAAACCGCCGGCGGCGCCGGCCTGACCAACCGACAACTGACCGCCCGACGTGTTAAGCGGAACGGAGCCGTTCGCGGTAAAGCTATGCCGGCGCACGAAATCCGGGCCTTCGCCCTTTTTGCAGAATCCCAGGTCTTCGAACTGCATGATTTCGATAACCGGATAGTCATCATACATCGCGACGACATTCATGTCCTTCGGGCCGAGACCGGCTTGCTCGTAAAGCTCGTCGCAATCGAGCGCCCAACCACCGCGATATTGAATCGGGTCCTCGGGAAACGCGTTATGCCGCTCGATGGTCGCAAGAATGCGCGCATAAGGAAGACCAAGTTCTTCGGCCTTGGCGCGCGGCAGCACTAGAAAGGCCTCTGCGCCGGCGCAGGGCATGACGCAGTCATAGAGCCGCAGCGGCTCGGCAATCATGCGAGCGTTGAGATATTCGTCGAGCATAAGCGGGCGGCGCATCAGCGCATGGGGAAATTCCAGCGCGTTGGCTCGCTGCGCCACGCAGAGCTTGCCGAAGTCCTCGCGCATCGCGCCATAGGTCCGCATGTAATAGTCAGTGAGGAAGGCGAAGCTCGCATTCGGGCCGCCCGAGCCGTAAGGATAAACCGCGTCGCGGGCGAACTGGCTAAAAGTGCCTAGATTGAGCCGGAACGAGTCGGGATGGTTGGTGTCGCCCGCAATCAAAGCGACCGCGGTGGCGTCGCCGGATTGCACTGCGCGGGCAGCGCGGCGCAGCGCGACAATGCCGCAGGCGCCGCCCATCGGAATGTGGTCGAGCCAGCGCAGCGTCATCCCGAGATGCTGCGTCAGCCCGACAGCGGTATCGGGTGTCAGCGTGAAGCTTGAGACGCACAGCCCGTCGATGTAGGCCTTGGCAAGACCCGATTGCTTGAGCGCTTCAGCGAGTGCACCGGCGAGAAACCAGTGCGCGCCGCGTATTGAATGCCGGACGTATGGCACGGTTACCGGAGTGGTTACCACCACGTCGTCGTAGCGGGTGCGGCCGTTTTTCATGATTATTTCGGTACGACGGCCGTGGCTTCGATCTCGACGCGGGCC
>JBARER010000199.1:0-1834 GCA_049796395.1 Xanthobacteraceae bacterium | reverse complement strand
GCAGCCGGGCGAGGAGAGGCCGCGGCTGTTTGAAAACCTGGCTCAACGACAACCGCCGCGCGAGCCGGGACGAAGGGGGGAATTTTTTTACTCCAATCGCTCGCAACCCGTTGAAAAGGCTCGATTCGGAAAAATAAACGCTAGTAAATTGGAGTCATTTACCTAGCACTACTTTGGCAGATTTATTCGAGGTGTCTTCGGAGGGTTCGCCTGCAATGGGGACATCGATAGGGCGGCGCGCGAGCGAGAATGGCGAGGACGGCGCGCCGGATCGCGGGCAACGTCGGCTGCGGCGGCCCTTTGGGGATTCTTTTTCCCCCCGCTCGCTTTAGCGAGACGCCGGGTTTGCAGATAGGCGTATGCGATCATGGTCATCAAGGCGTGACGATGGAGGCCATGCCAGGATCGGCCCTCGAAGTGATCGAGACCGAGTTCCTCCTTGAGTTGTTGATGGGCCTGTTCGCAGACCCATCGCGCCTTGATCGCGGCGGTGAGCGTCTTGAGGTTGGCGTCGGGAGGCAGGTTGGAAAGATAGTATTTGCGCTCGCCCGAGGCGCGACGCTCGCCGACCAGCCAGGCCTCCTCGCCCGGCATGTGCTGCATGCCCTTCTCATGGATGCGTTGTGGCGGACCATCGGCGATCCGCACGCGCACGGCGGCGAACGAAGCCGCCAAAGGCCCTTTGGTTCCCTTGCGCCAGCTGACGCGTCGCCACTTTGCGGTGGCGAGAACGTCTTCAGCCGGCGCGGAGAGTTGATCGGGGATATGGCGCTTGCGCGGCCGCCCGCGTCCGGCGATCGGAAACACCAGCCTGACATGGCTCGGATAGACTTTCTGCTGCTTGGGGATTCCGACCGCCCACTGCAGGCCGCGCGCGCCGAGCCCTTGGCGGAACGGCGCGGACAGGCCATAGCCTGCATCCGCCAACACCGTCGCAAACCGAACCCCCGCGGCGCGGATGCGATCGATCTCGGCCAGCGCGATCTCCGGCTTCGTCCGCGCCGACCGCCAAGTCTCGGGCACGCGGGCCTTCGCCATCCGATCGGCGTCACTGGTCCAGCTTTCCGGCAGAAACAGGCGCAGGCCGATCATCACAGGAACCTCGTCCCGCGCCAGCGTCAGCGACACCAGCGTCTGGCAATTGGCGGTCTTGCCGAGCGCTGAGGCGTATTGCGGCGCGACGCCGACCGAATGCGTTCCCTTCTTCGGTAGCGCGGTGTCGTCCACGACAAGGACCGCACTGGCTCCGCCGATCAGCTTGTTCGCCTGGATCGCGAGTTCTTCCGTGAGCGGCGCTTCGTTCCAGACGCCGCTCGCAATGAAATGATGCAACTGGTCGTAATCGCCAGGCGCCAATCGCGCCGCCATCGGCTCGACGCTCTTGCGGTCGCCCGGCCCAATCAGCCCTGCCACGTAAAGCGGGCACATCCGCCGGCGCGCCTTGTGCCCCAGCCGCGCAAGGAACGGCGCCAACCACCGCTCCAGATCCCCATTCCAATCCGCCATCGTCGGCTCCCCAATCGCTGAGCCAACGGTCCAGGAAAATCCCTTCCAATCGCTAAGAGTCCGTTTGAAAACTGGTTGAAAGCGTTTTTCGGCCGTGATTCAAGCTTGGAATGTGGACCCCATCGACGCGCGGCCGAATGGCCAAAATCGAGAAGAAGACCAAGCGATATCCGAGCGACTTGACCGACGAGGAGTGGGCGAGGATTGAGCCTTTTCTTCCTCGCGCGTCGAAGGCAGGACGCCCTATCGAGGTCGATTTGCGGGAAGTGTTGAACGCAATCCGTTACATGGCGCGTTCGGGCGGGGGATGGCGGATGCTGCCGAATGA
>JBARER010000198.1:0-34019 GCA_049796395.1 Xanthobacteraceae bacterium | reverse complement strand
GCGAGCTTGCGATGCACGGCGGGATCGTGACAGGCAAGGCGCAGCGCGATCGAATCGGCATGGCCGCGCACGATCGCGGCTTCCCGCTCGTTGAGCCGGCGCGGCGGCTCCGGCAGCCGCACCTTGCCGCCGGTAAGGCCGGGACGCTCCGACGCGAAGCTCACTTCGAGGTCGCCCTTGCCGGCAATGGCGCGCAGGCAAACGCCGACCGCGCGCTTGAACGGCTCGGTCGGCGCTTCTTTCGCGGTGGCTTTCGGCTTGATGTTGGACGACATCGCGTCAGCCGTCATTCCGGGGCGTCGCGAAGCAACGAACCCGGAATCCATATTCACAATGCTCGCGATTCAATCTCATCACCGGCAACTGTGGGTCCCTGCTTTCGCGGGGTCAACGTTACGAGAGCGCGACATTGACCGCGCTCTCCGGCAATTCCTGGCCGAAGCAGCGCTGATAGAATTCCGCAACCAGCGGCCGCTCGAGCTCATCGCATTTGTTGACGAAAGTGAGCCGGAAGGCGAAGCCGAGATCGCCGAAGATCTCCGAATTCTCCGCCCAGGTGATCACCGTGCGCGGCGACATCACCGTGGAAATATCACCGTTCATGAAGGCGTTGCGGGTGAGATCGGCGACGCGGACCATCTTGGAGACGATGTCGCGGCCCTCCGCCGTGCGGTAATGCTTCGCCTTGGCGAGCACGATGTCGACTTCGTTGTCGTGCGGCAGGTAATTCAACGTGGTCACGATCGACCAGCGGTCCATCTGACCCTGGTTGATCTGCTGGGTGCCGTGGTAGAGGCCCGAGGTATCGCCAAGCCCGACCGTATTTGCGGTCGCGAACAGGCGAAAGGCCGGATGCGGCTTGATCACCTTGTTCTGGTCGAGCAGCGTCAGCCGCCCGGACGATTCCAGCACGCGCTGGATGACGAACATGACGTCGGGTCGGCCGGCATCGTATTCGTCGAAGCAGATCGCGATATTGTGCTGCAACGCCCATGGCAAAATGCCGTCGCGGAATTCGGTGACCTGCATGCCCTCACGGATGACGATCGCATCCTTGCCGATGAGATCGACGCGGCTGATATGGCTGTCGAGATTGACGCGCACGCACGGCCAATTGAGCCGCGCCGCCACCTGCTCGATGTGCGTCGATTTGCCGGTGCCATGATAACCGGTGACGATGACCCGACGGTTGCGAGCGAAGCCAGCCAGAATGGCAAGCGTAGTCGGCTTGTCGAAGCGATAATCGGGATCGACATCCGGGACGTGCTCAGCCGGCTCGGAATAGGCCGGAACTTCCAGATCGCTATCGAGTCCGAAAAGTTGTCGGATCGAGACCTTCATATCCGGCAAGCCGGATTCACTCTCATTTGCGAGACTCATTGCTCCTCCGTGCCCGGCAGTTCCGAGGCGCGACTTAAGCATTTAGCGGCGGTCGGATGGCAGGTTAGCTGTAGCAGAAAGGCCCAAGCCGATAAAAGCCCGGCGAAAGGCTGGGGAAACTACCCACAGAATCAGCAAAAGCCCGCTGATTTCAAGTAGTTGTAGGCTTGGATAATCTCCCGCAACTGCGCTTCCGAGCCGCGATCGCCACCATTTGCGTCGGGGTGGTGCCGCTTCACCAGCAGCTTGAATCTGGTCTTGATATCGGCGCGCTTGGCATCGGCTTCAAGACCGAGCACATCCAGCGCGCGGCGCTGCGCGTTGAAGACCTTGCGACCTTCCGGCACGGCGCGCCCGTTACCGGCTTGGCGGGCGCCCGCCTCTCCGAACAGCGAGAATGGATCGTCAGCCGGTCCTTCGAAGCCGCGAGATTTGGCCCGCGCCCGCTTGCCGGTACGGATACCGCCGACCGAGCCGATCTTCCACGTCGGACGATGACCGGTAAGCGCGTCCTTTTGATATTGCGCCACCGCGTCATCGCTCATGCCGGCAAAGAAGTTGTAGGAATTGTTGTATTCGCGCGCATGCTCGAGGCAGAACTGCCAGTATTCGGATGCGCGCAGCCGGCCTTTTGGCGCACGATGGGCCGCTGGCGCGTCGCATCTGGGCCATTGGCAGGCGGGAAGCTCGGCCCGCAAGCGGCGGTCCTGATCGGGCTTGACCCTGATCCGATCGAATAGCGGCGAATTGGTTTTCATCGTCACGATTATGCGGCGGCGGTGCTGACAGCTTCAAGACTTGACAGAATCAAAACCGAACGCGCCAGCGATTGACGTTAACGCCCCCTTCTGGCTAAGGCAGCGCCCATAGGAGCATCCATGGGAATGCAGGATATCATCACGACGAAACTGCTGGCGGCCTTCGCGCCCGAAAGCCTGCATGTCGAGGATGAAACGCATCTCCATGAAGGTCACGCCGGGCACCGCCCCGGCGGCGAGACCCATTACCGGCTTTATATTGTGTCGACAGCCTTCCGCGGGAAGAGCCGGCTCGAGCGCCACCGCATGATCAATGCGGCTCTGGCCAACGAGCTTAAAGGCCGGATCCACGCACTAGCCATTCACGCCCAGGCCCCAGGCGAGAGTTGACCTAACGGTCGCCTTGCGACGCCGCTTCGGCCATTTGCGGCTGCGGCAACGTCTCCGCTTGGCGCAGGAGATCGGCCAAATCGAGCCGGTGCGTGAACATCGCGAGCTTGCCGTCAGCGGCATGAGGCCACTCTGCCTGCGGACGGTCCCAATAAAGCTCGACGCCGTTGTCGTCGGGATCGCGCAAATACAGCGCCTCGCTGACGCCGTGATCGGAGGCGCCTTCGAGCGGGATTTTCGCCGCGACGAGGCGGCGTAGCGCGCCGGCAAGCTCGCCCCGCGTCGGATAGAGGATGGCGAGATGATAGAGGCCGGTGGTGCCGAGCGGCGGCGGCGATCCGCCCCGGCTCTCCCAGGTATTGAGGCCGATGTGATGGTGGTAGCCGCCGGCGGAGATGAACGCCGCCTGGTCGCCGATGCGCTGCATCACCTCGAAGCCGAGCACGCCGCAATAAAAGTCCAGGGCGCGGTCGAGATCGGCGATTTTCAGATGCACATGACCGATGCGAACGCCGGGATTGATAGCGGTGGTCATCAGCGCCTCTCTTTCAACCCAGATATTGCAGCCCAGATATTGCCGGGGCACGAGCTCTTTGGAAAAACCGTCTTACGCTGTTCCAGATCATGCTTTGGCGGTTGCCTTGCGCGCCAGCGGCGCGACGCGCAGCGCGGTGATGCGATTACGATTTTTGCGCAGCACCTGGAACCGGAAGCCATGAAACGTGAAGTTCTGGCCGGGATCCGGGATCGAGCGCGCCTCGTGGATGACGACGCCGGCGATGGTGGTCGCCTCGTCGCCGGGAATGTTCCAGTCCATCGCCCGGTTGAGATCGCGCACCGGCACCGCACCGTCGACATTGACCGAACCATCCGGCAGCACCCGCACGCCGGGGACCGCAATATCATGCTCGTCGCTGATATCGCCGACTATCTCCTCGACGATGTCTTCCAGCGTCACCAGGCCTTCCAGCTCACCGTATTCGTCGACAACCAGCGCGAACGGCGTCTTGCTGTTACGAAACGCCTTGAGCTGCTCGTAGAGCGGCGTCGTGTCAGGCACGAACCACGGCGGTTTCGCCAGCCCGGGGATATCGATTTTTTCCGGATCGCCTTTCGCCGCATGCAGCGCGCGCAGGAAGTCCTTGGCGTGCAAGACGCCGATGACGTTGTCCGGCGAGCCGCGCCACAGCGGCAAGCGGGTGACGCCTGTCGCCAGCACCGCGTCGACAATATCGCGCGGCAGCTCGTCGGCATCGAGCATGACCATCTTGGTCCGATGGACCATGACGTCGGAGACGGTCAGGTCGCGGAGATCGAGCAAGCCGCCCATCATGTCGCGGTCGAGCTTCTCGACCACGCCGGCGCGATGCATGAGATCGACCGCCCCGCGCAGTTCCTCGCGTGGCGATAGGATCGATTGAATCTTGCCGAGTGGCATGCCGAGACCGCGCAGCATGATCTTCACCAGCCACTCGACCACTCGCAGCATCGGCCAGAACAAGCGCACCGTATTGCGGACCGGTTCGGCAACGACGAGCGCCCAGCGATCCGGTGCGTTGAAGGCCACGGTCTTCGGCATCACTTCGGCGACGACGAAGATCAGCACGGTCATCACCAGGGTTGCGTAAATCTCGCCAGTCTTGCCGAAGAACGTCAGCAGCAGGCCGGTCATCAGGGTCGAGGCGGCGATATTGGTGAAATTGTTGGCGAACAGGATGGCGCCAAGCAGCCGCTCACGCGTCGCCATCAGCCGATTGACGATGCCGGCCTCGCGGTTGCCCTGTTTCTCGAGCCGCGCCATCGCGGCGCGCGACGATGCGGTCAGCGCGGTCTCGCTCGCCGAGTAGAACCCCGAGATCAGCAGGCAGAGTCCAACTGCCACCACCGTAAGCCAATCAATAAGCGTCATCGCTCGGCAAGCTTCTCGTTGAGAAAACTACGTACCTCGCGCGCATCAACTCCGGTTTCGACGAAGGCCGAACCGATGCCGCGCATCAGGATAAATGTAAGCATGCCGCGCCTGACTTTCTTGTCCTGCGCGATCAATTCCATCAATTGGTCAACGGATGGTCGCTCGCCGGCAATCTCCTGTATCCGCGTCGGCAAGCCGACTTCCTGAAGATGCCGGGCGGCGCGCGCGGCGTCGGCGGGCAAAAGAAGACCTTGCCGCCGGGCCGAAAACTCAAGTGCCAGCGCCATGCCGACGGCGATGGCTTCGCCGTGCAGGAGCCTGTCGGAAAAGCCGCAGGCCGCTTCCAGCGCGTGGCCGAAAGTATGGCCGAGGTTGAGGAGCGCGCGGTCGCCGGTCTCGCGTTCATCGCGCGCGACGATCGCTGACTTGGCGCGGCAGCACACCGCCACGGCGTGCTCTCGCGCCGCGCGGCCCGCGAAGATGTCGCGCCAGTTGGATTCAAGCCAGGCGAAAAACGCGGCATCGCCTAGCAGACCGTATTTGGCGACTTCGGCATAACCGGCGCGGAACTCGCGATCCGGCAGCGTATCGAGCAGCGCGGTATCGGCCACGACCAGGATCGGCTGATGAAAGGCGCCGATCAGATTCTTGCCGCGTGCCGAGTCGATTGCGGTCTTGCCGCCGACCGAGGAATCGACTTGCGCCAACAGCGTGGTCGGGACTTGCACATAATCGAGCCCGCGCCGCACCACCGCTGCGGCGAACCCGGCAAGATCGCCGATGACGCCGCCGCCAAGCGCGACCACCAGATCGCCACGCTCGATCCGCGACGCAATGATGGCCTCGCAGACCTGCGCGAGCACGGCAAAGCTTTTCGAGGGCTCGCCCGGAGGAACGACGACGCGGCTGGTGCCGACGCCGGCCTGCGCTAATGACGCTTCAGTCTCGGCCAATGCGTAGCGCGCCACGGTGTCGTCGGTGACGATGAAAGTCTTCGCGCCCGGCCGCAGCGCGGCAATGCGCGCGCCAAGCGAGGCGACGACGCCACGGCCGATGATGATGTCATAGCTGCGACTGCCGAGCGCGACGTCGACCACAACCGGATCGGTCCGGATGGACGCAGTCATGCGTTGTCGCTTTCCACCGGCGCGGCCCTTCCCTCCAGGAACTCGGCCAGCGCGCCCATGATTTCGCTGACGATCGCATCGTGCGGCACTTCGCGTGACTGCACGGCGATATCGGCCTGCGCGTAGACGGGTTCCCGTTCGGCCAGCAAGCGCTGCAACGTGGCGCCGGGATCGGGCGTCTGCAACATGGGCCGATCGCTTTTGCGCTTTGCTATCCGCCGCATCAGAACCTCGAAATCGGCCGACAGCCAGACCGATATTCCCTTCGCCTTGATCGCGGCGCGGGTGTCGGCGTTCATGGTGGCGCCGCCGCCGGTCGCGAGAACCTGCGGTCCGCTTTCGAGCAGCCGCGCGATGACGCGCGCTTCGCCGGTACGGAAATCCAGTTCCCCATGGCGAGCGAAAATGTCGGCGATACTCATGCCCGCAGCCTTCTCGATCTCGGTATCGGCATCGACAAAAGGCAGGCTCAGCCGCAGTCCGAGACGGCGGCCGATCGAGGACTTGCCAACCCCCATCATGCCGACGAGCACGATGGAGCGACGCTCCAACCGCGGCACAATCGAGCCCGGAGAGACGAGGCCCATGGTATTTTTTTGTGCTGCAATATCAGTCATTTACGTCGATCCAGGGGGCTGCCTAGGCCGGACCGTGGCCGGCGCGGCACTCGCCCAGCTAGCACGCCCGTGGGACTTATTACATCACTTGCCAGGCCGAACCGAACATGATCGTACTCGCTCGCGCTCCTAGTGTCCCGATTCCGAAGTTCGCAGACGGCAGTGGCGCGCATGGAGCGCCCCCGATGCGAACGCGTGAAGCCCGGGATGCGAGTGACGGAAAAACGGACCGCCAACGACAATGCCGAGCCTGCTGCGGTTACTTGCTGTCATCGCCGTGATCTGTGGGGTCGTCTATGGCGGGCTGTTCGCGCTTGCGCATTTCGTGCATCCGCACACCCGCGACATGTCGGTCTCGATCCCGCCTGACAGGTTCTTCAAGGATCGCTGAGGCGAACGCATGGCTCGGATGGTCCGTGACAGCGCCGCCGCTCGCACCGGGCGTCAAAGGAGCCAAACCGGCCAACGGCGCGACCGCGCGCGACACGCCGACGAGCGGCTCGTTGCGCTTTATCTCGACATGCTGGCGTCGGAGCGCGGCGCCGGGAAGAATACGCTCGCGGCGTACGGCCGCGACCTGGAAGACGTGGCGGATTTTCTCGGCACCATCGGCCGCTCGGTGGTCACGGCGAAGACCGAGGATCTGCGCGCCTATCTCGCCGAGCTGTCGCGGCGCGGCCTGCGGGTGACCACGCTGGCGCGCCGGCTGTCGGCGATCCGTCAGCTTTACCGGTTCCTTTATGCCGAGGGTCGGCGCGGCGACGATCCCGCTGCGGTGCTCGAAGGTCCAAAGCGTGAGCGAACTTTGCCGAAGACGCTCACGTTTGCCGAGGTCGACAGGCTGCTTCGCGCCGCCGGCGATTGCGATGCCAAGGCGGCTCCGGCGGTGCAGCTGCGCGTAGCGCGGCTCACTTGCCTTTTGGAGATTGTCTACGCCACGGGCTTGCGCGTTTCGGAACTCGTCGCGCTGCCGATGTCGGCGGCACACAAAGACGCGCGCGTCATCGTGGTGCGCGGCAAAGGCAACAAGGAGCGGCTCGTTCCGCTCGGCGAAGCGGCCAAGCGGGCGATGGCCGCGTATCTCAATCTGTTGGCGCAATCGGACCGCGACGCGCGGTCGCAATGGCTGTTCCCCTCATTCGGCGAAAGCGGCCATCTCACCCGGCAGCATTTCGGCCGCGAGCTGAAAGCGCTGGCCGGCGCCGCCGGGCTGCGGCCCGCTCAGCTCAGTCCACACGTGCTACGCCATGCCTTCGCCAGCCATCTGTTGCATAATGGCGCCGACCTGCGGGTGGTGCAGACGCTGCTCGGCCACGCCGATATTTCGACCACGCAAATCTACACACATGTGTTGGAAGAGCGGCTGAAGAGCCTAGTCCGCGATCTGCATCCGCTTGCTCAGGAATAATAAAGCATACGCGCTCTTTGCTTGACTTGGGCGTCGTCCGCGGGCGAGTTACCCGCGTTGCGGCCGTAACGGCCCGTTGTCCTTTCGCAAATTGCAAGGCGTGATGCGCAGCTATCTCGATTTCGAAAAGCCAGTGGCCGAGCTCGAGGCCAAGGTCGAGGAATTGCGTGCTCTGCAGACCGAAGGCGATGCCATCGCCATCGGCGACGAAATAACGCGCATAGAGGGCAAAGCGGCCCAGGCGCTCAAGGAACTCTACGGCGGTTTGACGCCGTGGCAGAAAACGCAAGTCGCACGGCATCCGCAGCGGCCCCATTGTCTCGATTACATCGCGGCGCTGATCGCCGATTTCGTACCGCTTGCCGGCGACCGCAAGCATGGCGAGGACGCCGCCATCGTCGGCGGCTTCGGCCGGTTCCGCGGCGAGTCGGTTTGCGTCATCGGTCATGAAAAGGGCTCCGATACCGAGAGCCGGCTCAAACATAATTTCGGCATGGCGCGCCCCGAGGGCTATCGCAAAGCGGCGCGGCTAATGGGCATGGCAGACCACTTCGACGTGCCGGTGATCGCGCTGATCGACACCGCCGGCGCCTATCCCGGCATCGGCGCCGAGGAACGCGGCCAAGCCGAAGCGATCGCGCAATCGACCGGAACTTGCCTCGCCATCGGCGTACCCAATGTCGCCGCGATCATCGGCGAGGGCGGGTCGGGCGGCGCTATCGCCATTGCAACCGCCAACCGCGTGCTGATGCTGGAGCACTCCATCTACAGCGTGATTTCGCCCGAGGGCGCGGCGTCGATCCTGTGGCGCGACACTTCCAGGGCGCAGGACGCCGCATCCAACATGAAAATCACCGCGCAGGATCTGCTGCGGTTCGGGATCGTCGACGACATCATCAGCGAGCCGATGGGCGGGGCGCATCGCGAGCCGGCCGCCGCCGTCGCCGCAACCGGCGAGGCCATCGCCGAGGCGTTGGCCGCATTGCGCGGCCTTGATCGCGCCGCCCTGGTGCGGCAACGCCGCGACAAGTTCCTGGCCATTGGACGGACGCTGGCCTGAGCAGACAGATTTCAGATGGCAGGCGGACCTGGCGATTCCCGCCACAATCCCGCCTCGATTGAGTCCCCGCCGGCTCTGGCCGCGAAATCTCTTTAGTTTTCACCCTCAAATTCGACGATAATTTACTATTCATTTATGCGGCGCGTGCTGGAGCGGGCGGCCGGTGGCTGTTTGCCTTGCGAAAGCCAGCGCTTATGGGTAACGATTAGCGCTTGATGGCACGGGGATGGCCCATCTGTCGGGGAACTTTGCCGTGATCCGGACTTGCATTGTCCGCACGCTCTCGTGGTGTGCACAAAACTTGCGTGTCCTGATGACTTCGGTGGCGCTTGCCGCCGCCGCGCTGGCGCTCGCCGGTTGCTATGGCGATGTCGGCTATCAAATCCCGACCCGCGCGATGAAAGAACTGTCGCCGGAAATGCTGGCGCTCCTACAAACAAAAAACATGCCGAAGGATTCGCCGATCCTGGTTCGGATATTCAAGGAAGAGTCGGAGGTCGAAGTCTGGAAGCAGGACACCACCGGGCAATTTCAGCTGCTGAAAGTCTACCCGATCTGCCGTTGGTCGGGTGAGCTTGGGCCGAAGAAAACCGAGGGCGACCGCCAAGCCCCGGAAGGATTCTACGCGATATCGCCCGGGCTGATGAATCCAAACTCCAATTATTATCTCGCCATCAACATTGGCTTCCCCAACGCTTACGACAAAGCCAACGGCTTTAGCGGTGCATTCCTGATGATCCACGGCGACTGCTCGTCGCGCGGATGTTACGCCATGACGGATGAGCAAATCGGCGAAATCTATTCGCTGGCGCGCGATTCGTTTCTCGGTGGGCAGAAGGATTTTCAGATCCAGGCCTATCCGTTCCGCATGACGCCGGCCAATCTGGCGAAGCACCGCAACAATCCGAACATGCCCTTCTGGACGATGCTCAAGGAAGGCAACGACCATTTCGAGGTGACGCATCTCGAGCCCAAGGTGGATGTCTGCGACCGCCATTACGTGTTCGATGCGCAGCCGCCGGATGGTTCGACCAAGCCGCTGATTTTCAATCCGACCGGCCGTTGCCCGGCCTATCAGGTGCCGCAGGAAATCGCCGGGCCCGCGTTGGAGAAACAGCGCAACGACGAATATCAGCTTGCCCAGTTGGTCAAAGAAAACGTGCCGACCGAGCCGGTGGTCTGGGGTACCGACGGCGGCATGAACCGCGTGTTCGCCTCCAAGCTCGCTGAAACTCAGCCGATAATGGACAATAACGGACACTTGCACGCGCCACCGGTGCACCCCGGCATGTCGACGCCGATGTTGAGCGGCCCGCGCGAAAATCCGCAGGACGGATTTGCCCAGACCCAGGTGGCAAGCTCGTCGCCCGGCGTGTTCGGCGGCTTGTTCAACACCCAAGCGGCCGGACAGGACAATCAACCGTCGCCGACGCCCGCCCAGCCTGCACCGGCCGCGGAGACGAGTTCGCAAAACCACTCGAATTTCTTCGCCAGCCTGTTCGAACCGAAGAAGCCCCCGCCGCCGGCTTTAGCTGAGCCAGGCACGGCGCTTGCGGGTTTGAACCCCAATCCGCCTTCGACCGCCATCGCGCGAAGCGAACCGCAGCGTGCCGAACCGCAGATCGCGCAGGCGCCGAAACCGAAGACCAGGTCGCAAACCGCCCCGCAGCTTGATGCCAACGCCGCCGCGCCGTCGAGCACCGGCAGCACAGGGGTGATGAAGGGCGCGCAGCCCATGGTCCCCACCGGCAACTTCGACGGCCGCTGGGCGGGGTTGCAGTAACCGAAGCGATTGCGATCCAGGGCCGCCGATTATTCAGCCGCGGTCCGTCAGGCGTATTTGCCGTGGCAATGTTTGAACTTCTTGCCTGAGCCGCACGGGCACGCTTCATTGCGGCCGACTTTACCCCAGCTTTGCGGGTCTTGCGGATTGCGCGCCGCGAGCGCGGCCGCCCCGCCGACCGGCGAAGCGCTCGCACCAATGCCGTGACGCGCCAAGGTCTCGGCACCAGCCATGGCCAACGCCATCTCGTCCTCGCCTGTCGTCGGGTCGATCTTGTGCGCCGCCATGGCCGGCAGTGCCGCCGGCTGCTGCTCCGCCGGTGGCGTTGCCTGGATTTCGACACGCATCAACTGGGCGGTAACCGCCTCACGCAGGCTTTGGCTCATCGTCTCGAACAATGTGAAAGCCTCAGCCTTGTATTCGTTGAGCGGATCGCGCTGGCCGTAGCCGCGCAGCCCGATCACCTGGCGCAGATGGTCCAGCATGATCAGATGCTCGCGCCAGAGATGATCCAAGGATTGCAACAGTATCGACTTCTCGATGTAGCGGATGACGTCGGGGCCCCATTGCGCGACCTTCGCCGCCATGTGCTCGTCGGCACGGTCCTCCACACGGGTGAAGATTTCCTCGTCGGCGATACCCTCTTCCTTCGCCCATTCATCCACCGGCAGATCGAGGCCGAAGACCCGCCCAACCTCCTCGCGCAGGCCCGCCACATCCCACTGTTCCGGATAGGCGTTTTCCGGCACATGCTTGGCGACGAGATCGTCGATCACGGTGTGCCGCATGTCGGCGACCACCTCGCCGACGGCTTGATCCTGCATCCATTCGACGCGCTGATCGAAGATCACCTTGCGCTGATCGTTCATCACGTCGTCGTATTTCAAGATGTTCTTACGGATGTCGAAGTTGCGCGCCTCGACCTTCTGCTGCGCCTTCTCCAGCGCCTTGTTGATCCAGGGATGGATAATTGCCTCGTTCTCGCGCAGGCCCAGCTTCTGCAGCATGCCGTCGAGCTTGTCGGTGCCGAAGATTCGCATCAAATCGTCTTCGAGCGACAGGAAGAACTTTGAATGGCCGGGGTCGCCCTGGCGACCGGAGCGGCCGCGTAATTGATTGTCGATGCGGCGGCTCTCATGCCGTTCGGTACCGACCACGTAAAGTCCGCCGGCGGCCAGCGCCTTTTCCTTCAAACGAGCGATCTGCGCGCGAATCTCCGCGGCGCGCGGACTCTTGTCGCGCTCCTGAAAGTCCTCGATATCGGCAAGCTCTTGACGGATGCGCATATCGGCGTTGCCGCCGAGCTGAATATCGGTGCCGCGGCCTGCCATATTCGTCGCAATCGTGATCGCGCCCGGCACGCCGGCCTGCGACACGATATAGGCCTCCTGCTCGTGATAGCGCGCATTGAGAATGGCGAAGACTTTCGAGGAATTGTCGCCCGAATAGAGCGCGGCGAACGCATTGGGATCCGAGAAATCGTGCTGCTCCCAGCCCTGCTCGCGCAGCAATTGTGCAAGCTGCTCGGATTTTTCGATCGACGTGGTGCCGACCAGCATCGGCTGGCCGCGGCTCCTGCAGTCTTCGATCAGCGTCAGAATGGCGCGGAATTTCTCGGCAGCGCTGCGATAGACCTCGTCGTCGTCATCGAGACGAACCATCGGCATATTGTTCGGGATTTCCAAAACTTCGAGCTCGTAAATGTCCTGAAATTCCTCGGCCTCGGTCGACGCAGTACCGGTCATGCCGGCAAGCTTATCGTACATGCGGAAATAGTTCTGGAACGTGATCGAGGCGAGCGTCTGGTTCTCGGGCTGAATCGGCTGGTGCTCCTTGGCTTCGAGCGCCTGGTGCAGTCCTTCCGAATAACGCCGCCCCGGCATCATGCGTCCGGTAAACTCGTCGATGATGACGACTTCGCCGTTGCGTACGATGTAGTCCTTGTCGCGCTGAAACAGCTTGTGGGCGCGCAAGCCCTGATTGACGTGATGCACGACCGAGACGTTCTCGACGTCGTAGAGCGAGTCGGACTTGAGCTGGCCGGCGTCGCGCAGCCAAGTCTCCATTCTTTCCATGCCGATCTCGGTGAGATTGACGGTACGCTGCTTCTCGTCGAGTTCGTAGTCTTCTTTGGCCAACTTCGGAATGTAAGCATCGATGGTGTTGTAGAATTCGGAACGATCGTCGAGCGGTCCGGAAATGATCAAGGGCGTACGCGCCTCGTCGACCAGGATCGAGTCGACCTCGTCGACGATGGCGTAGGCATGGCCGCGCTGCACCATGTCTTCGACCCGGTATTTCATGTTGTCGCGCAGATAATCGAAGCCGAGTTCGTTGTTGGTGCCGTAAGTGACGTCGCACTCGTATTGCTTCTTGCGCTGCTCGTCATCGAGCCCGTGGACGATGACGCCGACAGTGAGGCCCAGGAATCTATAGATCTGGCCCATCCATTCGGAGTCACGCTTGGCCAGATAGTCGTTCACGGTGACGACATGGACGCCGTTGCCGGTCAGCGCGTTGAGATAGACCGGCAGCGTGGCGACCAGCGTCTTGCCCTCGCCGGTTTTCATCTCGGCGATCCTGCCTTCGTGCATCACCATGCCACCGATCATTTGGACGTCGAAATGACGCTGCCCCAACGTCCGCTTGCCGGCCTCGCGGACCGTGGCGAAGGCAGGCGCCAGAATATCGTCCAGCGGCTGGCCGTCGGCGAGTTGCTTCTTGAAGGTCTCGGTGCGGGCGCGCAACGCCTCGTCGGACAGCGCTTCCAGTTCCTTTTCCAGCGCGTTGATGGCCTCGACGCGTGGCCGGTAGGAACGGATACGGCGTTCGTTGGAAGAACCGAACAGTTTGCGGGCGACAGCGCCGATCATTGCATCATCCTGTTAGTTTTGGGCTTGCCCGCCGAGCGGCTCGATCGGCCGCACTCGATGACGCACAATCGTGTCCGAAAACCGGTTCCCATTGTTCGGGGTCATGCTTCTGACTTTATCTCGCCGGCACGCCTTAAGTGGCGGAAAATACGGCGCTATTCGGGCTTCGGCACGGCGACTGAACGTCCCAATCGTCATTCGAGAGATAGGAGGGGGTCGATTTTTTGTCAATCCAAGCGGTGGTTTGTGCGGCGTTTGAGCCGGTCCCGCTCAACCATTGCCAACGTCAGGGGATTCGGCGACTGTCCGGCCGAATCCGGGCCGCAGGCGTATGCGTCCGACGCCCGACATCAAACCGGCAAAGCTTCACGCCGCCAAAGGATCGAATTATGGCTCTCACCCGCCCGCTCGCCAGCGTGCTCGCCGCCGTCGCGCTCGCCGCGTTCCTCGCCATTCCGTCCGTCGTTCGAGCGCAGGATACCGATGCCGTGGTCGCCCGAGTCAACGGCGTCGACATTCGCCAGAGCGATCTTGCAACGGCCGAGGATGAGGTCGGATCGAGCATTCCGCAAATGTCACCCGATCAGAAGCGCGAATACCTGATCACCTATCTCTCGGACGTGATTATTGTGGCCCAGGCCGCCGAAAAGCAGAACATCGCCGACCGCGACGACGTCAAACACCGCATCGCGTTCGAGCGCAACAAGGTGCTGATGGAAGCGCTGCTGCAGGACACCGGCAAGGCCGCGCTGACCGACGATGCCCTGCACAAGGTCTATGACGAGGCCGTCAAGCAGATGCCGCCGGAAGAGGAAGTGCACGCCCGCCATATCCTGGTTCCGACCGAGGACGAAGCCAAGGAGATCGAAGCCGAGCTGAAAAAGGGCGAGGATTTCGCCACGCTGGCCAAGGAAAAGTCCAAAGACCCGGGCGCGGCGGACGGCGGCGATCTCGGTTATTTCACCAAGGACCAGATGGTGCCCGAATTCTCAGCCGCCGCGTTCAAGCTCGACAAGGGACAGATTTCCGATCCGGTGCATACGCAATTCGGCTGGCACATCATCAAGGTGGAAGATAAGCGCATCAAGCCGACGCCAACCTTTGACGAGGTCAAGCCGCAGCTGGAGAATTTCGTCGCCCACAAGGCGCAGGCCGAACTGGTGGCAAGCCTGCGCAAGGACGCGACCATCGAGCGTCTCGACAAGCCGGCCGCAACGCCGCCAGCCGCGGCACCGCCGGCCGATCCATCGGCGCTCAATCCGGCCGCACCGACCAAGAAGTAGTCAACGGCGGCGGCGGCGGCACGATAGCCCAGGGTCCGCACTAACGCCGTGAATTGCTGCTCGACACCGCCTTGGCGTAGCACGCGCGCATCAGTTCGCAGCGTTGCGGGCCGGCAGGATGGGCGGCGTCAGGCTGGGCAACAGCGATAAAGTTGCAGACTTGATCGAGACCGTCGGGCTTGAGCCAACCCTCCCTGGCGCCTCGCGTAACGGAATAGCAATCAGCCTTGTTCTCATCGGGGCCTAAATCTTCGTGACCGCATTCGTGGTAATAAATCCAGAGCTTAACCGCAGTCGATGGCTTCGCCATCATGTCGGGGCGCAAAGCAATGAATTTGGGGAACGACGCGGCATAGTCGTCGAGGTGCGGATCGAGCACGGTCGGTAGTGAGTTGCAGGCGACGGGTCGGCTGTCGAGTGCATATTGGCCTGCCGGCACAATCGTTGCGCCTCCGCCAAGGAACGACACATAGGCTTCGGCTGTCGGATCGGCGGATAAGGTATCGGGTAGGTTGCTCGTACAGCCCGTCAAGACGAGCAGAAGAAGACTTGAAGCGAATAGTGGTACGCCTCGTCCGTGGCTCAGAACCTCATCTTCACGTAACCCGTACCGCCGACGATGTTGATGTCCGCGCTTGTAGTGTCGAAGGCGTAAGCCCCTGCTTCCCATCCGGACCTCATCACCGCAGCAACCCCGAGTCGGCCGCCGATAAACGTCGTTGCCTCGTCGAGGCTCACGGTGTCCGCGGCCAAGCCCCCCTGCGCGGGAATGAATTGCGTGGCCTTGAAGCCGAGCCATTGGTCGACGGTCCCTTCGATATAGGGCTCCCAAACCACGCCGGGGGCGGGAACGAGCGCTTGCAACTTGGCGCGTACGCCAATGTCGCCGAAATGCACATTGGCGTTTCCGAACATGAAGCCCGTGCTATCGGAAAATCCATCACTCAGGCCTGCTATATAACCGCCATGCGCGCTCAGATCGAGCAGCAGACCATATCCGGAGATTGCGGCAGGCGCGGCTTTTTGTCGGGATTGCGCGGCTCGCACCGCCCGCCGGATCGATCAGGGTGAAGATGTGACCAACCTTGAAGTCTCCGGCGTAGATGTCGGAGTCGAAATTGCCGGTGCCGCCGGTTGCAGCATTCGAGACGGCGGTCGGTATAAAGCCGTAAGTCATAGAGCCCTGCATATAGGAAGCGGACCAATCATATTTGAAATAACCTTTGAACAGATAAATGTCCGCTCGCGAAGAGCTGCCATCATCGAAACTCAACGACATGCGCTGATAGTCGAACGCACCGCCGACTTGCAATTGGGGCGTTATGTTGGTCGATCCATAGATGCCACCGCCCCCGCCGCCGCCGTGGAAGCCAGGGGCCGTTGTGCCGTTCAAGGCGCCGGACGTATCTGTAACGCCCACGCCTTTGCCGCTTAGCGCAAACCCGTCCGCTGAGCCGCCGACCATATCCGACCCATTAGGGTCAACGTACATTCCGAGGTGGCCCCCAGATGACCCGCCAGATGAGCTTGCAGATGAGCCAGGAGCGCCGTTTGCTGGGGTCACTGTCTCGATGATGGTGGGGAAGAGATTCCCCCATATTGGATCGAAAACAAAGCGTTGGGTAACTACACACGCAAAGGCCATGCTCGGCGGTCCTACCGCCGGAAAGCACAAATTCGAACTCATCCCGGTGCCCGGCGACGTATTATATGGACAACAAAGTCCTGAGCTTGTCATCGGGATCGCTTGGGCGCCCGTCGCACTGCCGATCTCAACCGCGAGGGTCAGGCCGAAAAGACCAATAACGACCAGCGAACCCGCGAGCCAGCGACGGGACGAAATTCGTCCAACGATGACCCGCCGGAAAAAGCCGGTCTTGAACAGAATCGACATATTCCACGGCCCCCGAGCCGATTGAATCAATCACGTGAAAAGCACCACGAAAAATATATGATCGTCAATAATTATATATGATTTTCAACAAGGTTCGTCTTGGGAATGGGCATTGGACGAACGGATATTCTTATGGTTGTGCCGGTGCTGCTATAGTCTTAGGCAACGTAGTCCGGGGAACGATCGGTGGCCGCTGTTAAGAAGGCTGCTCTTTCCAGCTGCAAACCGGCGACGCCGGCGCTGATCGCGCAGGCGTTGCGCGAGGCGATCGTGCTCGGCGCTATCGGAGCCGGGGCGCCGCTGCGGCAGGATCACATCGCCACGAAATTCGGCGTCAGTCATATTCCGGTGCGCGAAGCTTTAAGAGAGCTCGTCGCCGAGGGGCTCGCCGTATTCACCCAGAACCGCGGCGTCGTCGTCTCGGAACTGTCGGCCGACGTCGCCTGGGAACTGACCGAATACCGCTGCTTGTTGGAAGGCCAGATGGCGCGGTGGTCGGTGCCGCTCCTGACGAACCAGGATATCACGGAAGCCAAGGACGTATTGGATCGCCTCGATGGCGAAACACGCGTGAGCGAGATACTGAGGCTGAACATCGCCTTTCACGCCATTATTTTTCAGCCGGCCAACCGGCCGTTTTTCATGAAGTCAATTGAAACGGTCGGCACCAATCTGGCGCGCTATTGGCGGCTGGCCTGGGAAGAACTCGATCACAAGTCCCGCTCGCAGCAGGACCATCGCAAGATCCTGACGCTTTGCCGCAAGAAAGACGCGGAAGCGGTCGGGCGGGAGATGGAACGTCACATCCGTGAGACTGGCTCCCTGATCGTTTCATACCTGCAGCGCAAAGGTCAGACTGCCAAAGCGTCGTGAACGGGGAGCGCGTTGAATCGCCGTGCATCGACGATGTGTCGCGGGCCGCTACCTCCGCGGCTCTTGCCCCGCTCAAATGCAAACTTGTTGGCGGGCGCGTACATCTTTAAAACATGGCGACCCAACGACGGACCGCCGGGCGAGCCCGGTCGCGACGAAGAAAGAGACTTGCCGGTGGCCACCAACATTTCCCCCCTCGCCCCGAAATCCGTGCCCGATATGCCGGCGATCGCCGGCGTGCGTCTCGCCACCGGCGCTGCCGGCATCCGCTACCCCGACCGTACCGATGTGATGCTTGCCGTCTTCGACGAGGGCACCAGCGTCGCCGGCGTGTTCACCCGCTCGAAATGCCCGTCGGCGCCGGTCGAATGGTGCCGCGCCCGGCTCAAAGGCGCCCGCGCCCGGGCGCTGGTCGTCAATTCCGGCAATGCCAATGCCTTCACCGGAAAAAGCGGGCGCGACGCCTGTGCCTTCACGGCCAAGCTCGCCGCCGCGGCCGTCGGCTGCAAGGTGTCGGAAGTCTTCTTGGCTTCGACCGGCGTCATCGGCGAGCCGCTGCCGGCGCAAGCCTTCGACGGCGTGCTGGCGAAACTCGAGACCGAAGCCACCGCCAACGGCTATGCCGATGCCGCCGCCGCGATCATGACCACCGACACCTTTCCCAAGCTGGCCACGGCACGAGCCCGGATCGCCGGCACCGACATCACCATCAACGGCTTTGCCAAGGGAGCGGGAATGATCGCGCCCGACATGGGCACGATGCTCGCCTTCGTCTTCACCGATGCGCCGATCGCAGCGCCGGCGTTGCAGATGCTTCTGCGTGAGGCTGTGGTCGACACCTTCAATGCCGTCACCATCGACGGCGATACCTCGACCTCGGATACTTTGCTTGCGTTTGCTACCGGCGCGGCACCCGCGCCCCGCATCGCTCGCGCCGGCGATCCCCGCCTCGTCGCCTTCCGCAAGGCGCTCAACGCGGTTCTGGCCAACCTGTCGGAGCAGGTGGCGCGCGACGGCGAGGGCGCGCGCAAGCTTGTCGAGATCACGGTCGAAGGCGCGGTATCAAAAGCCTCGGCGCGGCGCGTCGCACTATCGATCGCCAACTCGCCGCTGGTGAAAACCGCGATCGCCGGCGAAGACGCCAATTGGGGCCGCGTCGTCATGGCAGTCGGCAAGGCCGGCGAGCCGGCGGAGCGTGATCGGCTCGCCATCTGGTTCAACGGCATCCGTGTCGCACATAAGGGCGCACGCGATCCCGATTACGACGAGGCCACCGTCTCGGCGACGATGAAGAATCCGGAGATCGCGTTGAAAGTAGCGCTTGGGCTCGGCAAGGGCCATGACCGGGTGCTGACCTGCGACCTGACCAAGGAATACGTCGCGATCAACGGCGATTATCGCAGCTAGAGCTCAGGTCGGCGAAATGGCCGCAGCGATCAAAACCATTCGAACTTCAGCGCTTGACGTCACCTACGAGGAAAGCGGCGCCGCGGGCGGCGCACCGGTTTTTCTGATGCATGGTTGGCCGTACGATCACCGTTGCTACGACGACGTCGTTCCGTCGCTCGTTGCGGCCGGCTGCCGCGTGATTGTGCCGTATCTGCGCGGCTTTGGTCCGACGCGATTTCTTTCGGTGCAAACGCCGCGCTCCGGCCAGCAGGCGGCGCTGGCTAACGATCTGCGCGAACTGATGGATGCGCTCGCCGTCGAGCGCGCGGTGCTGGCCGGTTATGACTGGGGCGGACGCGCCGCCTGCATCGTCGCGGCGCTGTGGCCGGAACGCGTGGCCGGCCTGATCACCGGCAACGGCTATAACCTGCAAAACATCCCGGCCTCGGTAAGGCCGCTCGATCCCGCGGCCGAGCATCGTTTATGGTACCAATATTATTTTCACACCGAGCGCGGGCGCGCCGGGCTCGAGATCAACCGCCGGGCGCTGGCCCGCTTGCTGTGGAAACTGTGGTCGCCGTCGTGGCCTTTCGACGATGCGGCTTTCGCGCGCAGCGCGGCATCGTTCGACAATCCGGATTTCGTCGCCGTGACCATCCAATCGTACCGTCATCGCTACGCCTATGCATCGGGCGACCCGGACCTGGAGCCGATCGAAGCGCGACTGACCGCGCAGCCTGACATCGCCGTGCCCACGATCGCCTTGCAGGGCGCGGACGACGGTGTCCAGCCGCCGGAAGCCGCGACGAAGTCCGACGCCCGTTTCACCGGCTCATTCAGCCGCCGGGTGCTGGCGGGGGTCGGTCACAATCCGCCGCAAGAAGCGCCGCAGGCGTTTGCCGATGCCGTACTCCAGCTGGTTCATGCGACAAAACCCTGACGATGCCGCATACTGTCCGTTAACCAGCACGGCGAATGCGGTGATCGGGCGGTTCGGATTGAGCATGCCTTTACCCTCCACTCCCTAAATTGAGGACGGTCGTGAGCGTCAGACTCGTTCTTGTTGCTGCCTGCGCGCTGATCGATACCGACGGCCGGGTCCTGATCGCCCAGCGACCGCCGGGCAAGTCGATGGCGGGGCTCTGGGAGTTTCCCGGCGGCAAGATCGAGCCCGGCGAACGGCCGGAACAAAGCCTGATCCGCGAGTTGAAGGAGGAACTGGGCATTGCTGTCAAGGAGGAGTGTCTCGCGCCGCTGACATTTGCGAGTCATCTCTATCCCGACTTCCACCTGCTCATGCCGCTCTATGTTTGCCGGCGGTGGGAAGGCTTTGTGGAAGGGCGGGAAGCGCAACAACTCAAATGGGTCCGACCGCACGACTTGCGCAATTATGCGATGCCGCCCGCCGACGAACCGCTGATCTCGCATTTAACGACGCTGTTGTGATCGAAACGCCAGAAGGCCTAAGCATCATGTCAAAGCTCAAAACTCCGGCCGCGGGCCTGTTGCATCGCTTTCTGCGCGAGGAAGGCGGCGCCACCGCAATCGAATATGCCATGATCGCCTCAGGCATCGCCGTCGCTATCGCGGCGGCCATCGTGACGCTCGGCTCGGGCGTCACCAGCATGTATTCGAGCGTTCTGACGGCGATGAAATAGGCCTATTTGTTTCCGGTCTTCTCACCGGTGGAAATTTCATTCGTCCCTAACGCTTCGGCAAGCCGCGTCTGGGCCGAACCCGGCTTGAGCGGTTGCTGCTGATCCGGATGCGGCGCCCAGCCCGATAGCCATACGATCTCGAATGTGGCGCGAACCCGCCGGTCGGCGTCACTGAAACGCTCCGCATAAATCTCGATCATGCGCCGAAGCGTCGCGCGTTTGAGCGGGACACGCCGCCGCGCAGCCAGGGCATTGGTGGCTCCCATGCGCCGCAGATCGGCCATCAGTGCCAAAGCGGAATCATAGCGCACCGTGACGCGATCGACGTCGGTCACCGGCAAGGCAAATCCGGCCCGCTGCAATAGAGCGCCGAGTTCGCGTAAATCGGCAAACGGTGCGACACGCGGCGAAGCGCCGCCTTCCACGTCGCTTTCCGCGGCGGCGAACGACTGTCGCAGCTCAGTCAGAGTGTCGCCGCCCAGAAGCGCCCCGACAAACAACCCATCGGGTTTCAAAGCGCGGCGAATCTGTACGAGCGTGCCCGGCAAATCGTTGACGAACTGCAAGGCAAGCGCCGAGACCACAAGATCGAGTGTGCCATCGCCGAACGGCAGCGCCTCTTCGTCTGCTACGATGAAACTGTCGAGCCGCCCGGTGCCCGGCAAGATCGCGTCGGTTTTCACGATCGTGCCGATCGAGTTTAGCGGCGATAGCGCATCGCGCACCGCTTCTCCTGGCGTACCGAGGTCGACGGCAAGATCGAAACGGCGCAGCACCGCGGCAAGCCGATCGGCCAGATCGCCGGCCGCGCGCTCAAGCAAAAACATCGCCGGCTCCAGGGCCGCGGCGCGACCGCGGCGGCGGCGAACGAGCGCGCGATCGAAGACCAGCGGATTATCGGTCATGATCGCTTTAGTCTCATGACATTTTCCCCGTGGCGCGATAGCCTATCGTCATGACGCCATCGGCCGGGATTGCCTTGTCCGCGCAGGTCAAGCGCGCGGCGGACACGATCCGCGCGGTGCTCCGCACGGCGCTCGATCTCGCCTTGCCGCGGCTGTGCCCGGCTTGCCGCGAGCCGGTCGAGGGCCGCGGTCTTTGTCCGGCGTGCTGGTCGAAACTATCTTTTATCACGCGCCCCTATTGCGAGCGTCTGGGCATTCCCTTTGTGTATGACCCGGGCCCCGGCATTTTGTCCATGGAAGCGATCGCCGATCCGCCCGCCTATCAGCGCGCCCGTGCCGCGGTCCGTTTCGACGAGATTGCGCGTGCGCTGGTCCATGCCCTCAAATATAGCGACCGCCTCGACCTCGCACCGACAATGGCGGGCTGGATGAATGGTGCCGGGCGTGAGCTTTTGGCCGACGCCGACGCGCTCGTTCCCGTACCGCTGCATTGGCGCCGGCTGTGGGCGCGCCGATTCAACCAGTCCGCGATGCTCGCCGCCGCGGTGTCGGCCGAGAGTGGCGTGCCCGTCGTCGCCGGCGCGCTCAAGCGGATCAAGCCAACTCTGCAGCAGGTCGGGTTGTCGCGATCCGAGCGGGCGGCCAATATTCAAGGTGCGTTCCGGGTCCCGCCGGAGGGCCGGGGCGCGATCGCCGGCCGCCGCCTCATCCTGGTCGACGATGTGCTCACCTCCGGCGCCACGGTGAACGGCTGCGCCCGCGCGCTGTTACGGGCCGGCGCCGCTAATGTCGACGTGCTGATCTTTGCCAGGGTTGCCGAGCCGACCCGAACGTCCATATAAGCAGTTTGCTAAGAGATAGACCGGCATCATTTATCGCGAAACCTACTAACATGGCCGCAATCGACATCTATACTATTCGCTACTGCCCTTATTGCGTCGATGCAAAGGAACTTCTCAATCGCAAGGGCGTCGATTTCCATGAGATCGATGCGACCGGGAATGGAGCTATCCGAAAGGAAATGACGCAACGGACTAACGGACGCAGCACCTATCCGCAGATTTTCATCGGCGCGACGCATGTCGGCGGTTGCGACGACCTCTACGCCCTGGACGAGGCCGGCAAGCTCGATCCGCTCCTGGCGGAACTCCGCGAAGCGCCAGGCAAAGGGACGCCGGCATGAGTGCCACGCCAGGCTCCGCTTTCAAGATCGCCCTGGTCCAGATGCGGTCCGGGCTCGAACCGCAAGCCAATCTCGCGGCGCTGGTGCCGGCGATCGAGGAGGCCAAGCGCGGCGGCGCCGACTATGTATTGACGCCGGAAATGACCAATATATTGGCGCTCAAGCGCGAGCATCTGTTCGCCAAGATCGTCGCCGAGGAAAACGATCCGACGGTGGCGACGCTGCGCGAAGTCGCGCGCCGGCTCGGCATCTACATTCATATCGGCTCGCTGGCGATCCAGGCCTCGCCGGAAAAGGCCGTGAACCGTTCATTCCTGATCGACCGCGAGGGCGAGATCGCGGCGCGCTACGACAAAATTCATATGTTCGATGTCGATCTGGCGGGCGGCGAGAGTTATCGCGAATCCAACAATTACCGCCCCGGTGAGGTTGCCGTCGTCGCCGATCTGCCATGGGGCCGGCTCGGCTTGACCGTCTGCTACGACCTGCGCTTCCCCGACCTTTATCGCGCGCTCGCCGAGGCCGGCGCTTCGTTCCTGGCGATCCCGTCGGCCTTCACCAAACAGACCGGCGAAGCGCATTGGCATGTTTTGATGCGTGCGCGGGCGATTGAGAACGGTTGCTTCGTATTCGCGGCGGCGCAAGGCGGTAAGCACGAGAACGGCCGCGAGACCTTCGGGCATTCGCTGGTCGTCGATCCCTGGGGACGTATCGTGGCCGAGGCCGGCATCGAACCGGTCGTGCTGATCGTAACGATCGATCCGGCCGAGGTCGCGGCGGCGCGGGCGCGCGTTCCGTCGTTGCATCACGGCCGGCGCTTCGAATTGGTCGAGCCGCTGGCCGAGCCGGCTTATCTTCACGCAGTGAAAGAGCCAATATGATCCGTTACGCGCTCTCCTGCGACCAGGGTCACGGCTTCGAGACCTGGTTTTCGAATTCCGCAGCCTATGACAAGCAAAGGAAACGCTCGCTGGTGGCCTGTCCGCTGTGCAGCTCGACCAAAGTCGAGAAAGCGATGATGGCGCCGAGCGTCGCTTCAACCGCGTCCGTAAACAAGCCTATGTTGGAGCCGGCCGGCCCGCAGCCGCCGGCGCCTTCGCCGACACCGCCAAGCCCGGGATCGCCGCCGCTTCAGCCGGCGCCCATGCCGCCAATTCCGCCGAAAAATCCGGTGGCAATGATGTTACCGCCGGAGCGCGAGCTGCGGCAGAAGCTGAAAGAATTGCGCGACCATATCGTCAAGAACGCAAACTATGTCGGCACGCGCTTTCCGGAAGAAGCGCGCAAAATCCATTACGGCGAGACCAAGCACCGCTCGATCTACGGCGAGGCCTCGCCCGAAGAAGCCAAGGAATTAAACGAGGAAGGCATCGACTTTCATCCGCTGCCAGTCCTGCCGGACGACAAGAACTGAAGGATTACGCCGGCTTTTCGGCGACGATCATGTAATTGACGTCCATGTCGCTTGAAAGCTGCCAGCGATCGGCCAAAAGATTGTAGATCACCCCGGTTTCCCCGGCGATACGCATGCCGCTTTGCGCGATGGCGATCTCCAGTTCGTTAGGGGTGACGAACTTGTCCCACTGATGCGTGCCGCGCGGCAGCCAGCGCAAAATGTATTCGGCGCCGACAATGGCCAGCGCAAAGCTCTTCACGGTGCGATTAAGCGTCGCCACAAAGAACAACCCACCCGGCTTGACCATGCCGGCCGCAATTTCAATGAACAGCGCAACATCGGTGACGTGCTCCACGACTTCCATGGCAAGCACGGCGTCGAATTTTTCGCCGGCTTCGGCCACCGCTTCGGCGCTGGTGTTGCGGTAATCGATCGTAACGGCGGACTGCGCGGCATGATGCTGAGCGACCGCAATATTGCGGTCCGACGGATCGATGCCGACGACCGTTGCGCCAAGCCGCGCCAGCGGTTCGGCAAGAATGCCGCCGCCACAGCCGATATCGAGGACGCGCAGTCCCGAAAGACTGTCGAGCCGCTTCGGGTCACGATTGAAATGGGCGGCGGCGCGGTCGCGGATATAGCCTAGCCGCACCGGATTGAACTTATGCAGCGCCGCCATCGGGCCGCGCGGGTCCCACCACTGTTCGGATATGTTCGAAAAGCGCGCGACTTCCGCTTCGTCGATCGTATCCGCCCGGGTTTGCTGCCGATCCATATCCCATCCTGGTGTCTAGCTTTTCAGGCGCGCCCGGCAACTGGACGAGCGTCCAGGGGCTGGGTCCCACTCTTTGCCAGTTCAATAAACATGCGTTGCACTTGGGTTCAACCTAGACCAGGATGCGCACAAAAGTCGGCAGAAAACATCATCGACATGTGGGAGGGCGCAATGCAAAAATTCCTGTACGTTGCCGCTGCTGGAGCAGCGTTGGCCATTCTCGGCCCCGGTCCCGCCAGTGCGCAGGATACGGTCAGCATCGGCATGATCAACGAATATTCGGGTCAATTCGCCGACACCGGAGCCCAGATCGATCACGGCGTCACGCTGTACATGAAACAGCACGGCGACACGGTCGCTGGCAAGAAGATCGTGCTCATCCGCAAGGATACCGGTGGCATTGCTCCCGATCTCGCCAAGCGTCTGTCGCAGGAAGCGATCGTACGCGATCATGCCGATATCCTCGGCGGTTTCTCGCTCACGCCGAATGCGCTGGCGGCAGCCGACGTATCCGCCCAGGCCAAGAAGTTCATGGTCGTGATGAATGCCGCCACCTCGGCGATCACCACCAAATCGCCCTATATCGCCCGGACCTCTTCGACCACGCCGCAGCTCAATTGCACGCTCGGCACCTGGGCGGCCAAGCATGGCATCAAGACCATCTATACGATGGTTTCGGATTACGGACCGGGCATCGACGCTGAGAAATGGTTCCAGAAATGCGCCAAGGACGGCGGCGCCGAGATTATCGGCTCAGTGCGCTTCCCGGTGGCCAACGCGGATTTCTCCGCCTTCATTCAAGCGGCAAAAGACAAAAACCCGGACGCCATCTACATCTGGATTCCCGGCGGCGCGCAGCCGGCGGCGGTCGGCAAGGCTTTATCGGAACGCGGTATCGACACGTCGAAGATAAAAATACTCGGACAGGATGCACTCGCGTCCGAGACCGCGCTCAAGAGCATGGGCGACGCGGCGCTCGGCATCGTCACGGTAGCCGATTACGACTACAATCATCAGTCGCCGATGAACCAGGAATTCGTCAAAGCCTTTAACGACGAGTTTCATCGCAACCCCGATTTCTTCGCCGTCGGCGGCTACGACGGCGCCCATCTGATCTACGCCGCGTTGCAGAAGACCGGCGGCAAAGCCGATGGCGATTCGCTGATTGCCGCCGCGAAAGGCATGAGCTGGGAGAGCCCGCGCGGCCCGATCATGATCGATCCGCAGACACGCGATATCGTGCAGACCGTCTATATCCGCCGCGTCGAGAAGGTCGGTAACGAGTTGCGCAACGTCGAAATCGACAGTGTGCCTTCGGTCAAGGACCCTGAGCACGAACAAAAGTGATCGGAAACTCCTGAGACCATGACGCAGACAGCCCCGTAGGCGAAAAGCCATGCCGCCGGTCTTCGGCATGCTGTTCGACGGCATCGCCTACGGGATGCTGCTGTTCCTGATGTCGGTCGGGCTCTCGGTGACGCTCGGCATGATGAATTTCGTCAATCTGGCGCATTGCAGCTTCGCCATGCTCGGCGGCTACGTCACCGTCACGCTGATGAACGCCTTCGGTTGGCCTTTCCTGGCAACGCTGCCCGCTGCCTTCCTGGCCGCCGCCGCGGCCAGCGTCGTGCTCGAACGGCTGTTCTTCCGGCGTTTCTACAATGCCGGCGAGCTCAATCAGTGCCTGCTCACCATCGGCATCGTGTTCGTGTCGATCGCGGGGGCGGCTTATATTTACGGAACCGATCAGCAGCCGATGCGCTTGCCGGCTTATCTGCAGGGCTCCATCATCTTCGCCGGCCTCGACCTGGCGGTCTACCGGCTGTTTCTGATCGGCACGGCGCTGGCGATCACGGTCGTGCTGATGGCCACGGTGGAAGCGACGCGCTTCGGCGCACAAGTGCGCGCCGCGGTGAACAATCAGCGTATGGCGCGCGGGCTCGGCATCGATGTCGATAGGCTATTCGCCATAACCTTCGCGCTCGGCAGCGGGCTTGCGGGCCTCGGCGGCGCGCTCGCCATCGCCATGCTCGGTCTCGATCCGTCGTTCGCCCTGACCTACCTGATCTATGTGCTGATCGTGGTCTCGGTCGGCGGCCTGGGCTCCATCGTCGGATCGTTTGCCGCCGCGATGCTGCTCGGCGTAAGCGATATGGCGGGCAAATACTACATTCCGGCGTTTGGCTCCGTTCTCATCTATCTGGTCATGATGGCGATGATCATGTGGCGGCCTGCCGGCTTGTTCGGGAGGCGCTAGGCGTGACCAGCGCGACGATCGAAACTCCGGCCGGACCGCAGCAGTTTCTGCGCGCGCAAATCCGCTGGCGCCGGAGCGAGATCGCGTTTTGGCTTGCCACGCTGCTGCCGTTTGTCTTGACGCCGGACTATCTGGTCTTGGCCAGTCAAATCGCGATCACCGGCTTGTTTGCGCTGTCGCTCGATCTGATCCTCGGATTTTCCGGCATCATATCGCTCGGTCATGCCGCCTATTTCGGCGTCGGCGCCTATACCGCCGGTCTGCTGTCGGTCTGGGGCTGGGGCGAGCCGCTGACGGGATTGGCGGTGGCCGGCGTGGCTGCCGGTCTGTTCGGCTATCTGACCAGCTTCATCGTCGCCCGTTTTCGCCATCTCGCGCTGATCATGATCACGCTCGGCATCGGGCTCTTGCTACAGGAGGCGGCTAACAGCGCCAGCGCGATCACTGGCGGGTTCGACGGCCTGCAAGGCATCCATACCTGGCCGGTCCTGGGCCGGTTCGACTTCGATCTCTACGGCCGAACCGCCTACAGCTACGCGCTGGCAGTCCTGTTTCTGCTGTTCCTCGTGGCGCGGCGGATCATCCATTCGCCGTTCGGTCTGGCTTTGCGCGGCATACGTGAGAACGGCCAACGCATGCCGGCGATCGGCGCGCCAACGCGCGCCCATATCCGCACCATTTACACGATTGCCGCGGTGATAGCCGGCATTGCCGGTGCGCTTCTGACGCAGACGACGGAGACGGTATCGCTCGAGGCGCTCGGCTTTCAGCGTTCGGCCGACGTTCTGGTGATGCTCATTCTCGGCGGCACCGGCCGCTTGTATGGCGGTATCGTCGGCGCCATCGTCTATATGGTGGCGCGCGACCAGTTCTCCGGGCTCAATCCGCAATACTGGTATTTCTGGATCGGATTACTGCTGATCGCCGTGGTCATGTTCATGCCGGACGGCATTCTCGGCGGCCTCGCGCTGCTGTCGCGGCGCGTGACGTCCCTGCGGACAAGGGAATCGCCGTGAGCGAGAGCGCGCTGTCCGCCCGCGGCGTCAACAAAAGTTTCGGTTCGCTCATTGTCGCCGCCGATATCGAAATCGATCTGCCGGCCGGCGTACGCTATGCGCTGATCGGGCCCAACGGCGCCGGCAAGACGACCCTGATCAATCTGATAACCGGCATGCTTCGCCCCGATGCCGGCCAGATCGTTCTCGGCGGCACCGACATCACCGCGCTGCCGCCCGACGAACGGGTGCGGCGCGGTCTCGTCCGCACCTTCCAGATCAATTCGCTGTTTCCGCACCTTACCGCGCTGGAATCGGTGACCCTCGCCGTTTGCGAACGGCGGCGGGTGGCGCGTATTTGGTGGCGGCCGCTGACCTCCTATGGCGAGGAAGTCGACGAAGCCCACGCCATTCTCTCCCGGCTGGGGCTCGCACCCGTGTGTCACCGGCGCACGCGCGAATTGCCTTACGGCCAGCAGCGTCTTCTTGAAATCGCGCTGGCGCTGGCGGCGAAGCCGAAAGTGCTCCTGCTCGACGAGCCGGCGGCGGGCGTGCCGCGCGACGAGAGCCGTGATTTGTTTGCCGCCATTGCCGGCCTGTCGCGCGATATCACCGTGCTCTTCATCGAGCACGACATGGACCTCGTCTTCCGTTTCGCATCGCGCGTGATCGTCATGGTCGGCGGCCGCGTGCTGCTCGAAGGCACGCCGGCGGAGATCGCCGCGGACCCGCGCGTCCGCGCGGTCTATCTCGGCAGCGCGCACCGGGGCGCCGCGCCATGAGCGAACCGCTGCTTTCGCTGCACGACGTGCGCGCCGGCTATGGGCCGGCCGTGGTGCTCGACGGCGTCTCGCTCGATGTGCCGCAGCGCGGCGGCCTCGCCGTGCTCGGGCGCAACGGCGTCGGCAAGTCGACGCTGCTTCTGACCATCATGGGTTACACCCAAATCGGGCAAGGCCGCATCGTATGGCGCGGCCAGGACATCACGGCGCTGGCGCCGCACCGGCGGGCGCAGGCCGGCATCGGCTGGGTGGCGCAGGAGCGCGAGATATTCTCATCGCTGACGGTCGAAGAAAATCTCACCGTCGCCGCGCGCCCCGGACGCTGGTCTCTGCCGGCGATCTACGAACTCTTCCCGCGCCTGGCCGAGCGTCGGCGCAATCTCGGCAATCAGTTGTCCGGCGGCGAGCAGCAAATGCTGGCAATTGCGCGAGCGCTGATGACCAACCCGGCATTGTTACTGCTCGATGAGCCGCTCGAGGGCCTGGCGCCGATCGTCGTCGAGGAACTGGCCGCAGCAATCGGGCGCATGACCAAGGAAGATTCAAGTGCCTTTATCCTGGTCGAGCAGCATGTCGAGATCGCGCTGCCGCTGACGCAGCACGCGATCGTGCTGGAACGCGGCCGCGTCGCCTACAGCGGCTCCTCCGCCGGCCTGCTCGCCGATCATGAGGCGCTTGACCGGCTGATTGGATTGAAGCTCGCCGATGCGTAGCCTTTTGGCTGCGACAGGCGTTACAATGGGCGCCTGATCCAAGCGTGCCAGGGAGGACTCGATGGCTGCGCCCTTTGCGAACTCACAGGCGGCCGGCTTCTACCGTCATAAAGTCGGCGATTATGAAGTCACGGTCTTGAGCGACGGCGGCCTCGCACTTGCCGCAGCGCTCTATTCGGGCGATCCGGAAGGAGCGGAAAAGCTTCTCAAGGACGCGCACCTGGAGAAGGACAACATACCCACCCACGTCAACACCTGGCTCATCAACACCGGTAACAGCCTTGTGCTGGTCGATACCGGCGGCGGCACCGGCTTTGCGCCGACGCTCGGCCGCTTGCCGAAAAATCTCGCCGCCGCGGGCGTCAATCCAGACGCGATCGATACCATCGTCCTCACTCACATGCATCCGGACCACATCCCCGGCCTGCTCGCGGCCGACGGCAAGATGATGTTCGAAAACGCGGTCGTACACGTGAACGGCGACGAATACGCGTTCTGGACCTCCGACGAGAACAGGAGCAAGACGCCCGACGAGTTCAAAGGCTTCTTCGACATGGCGCGCGCGGCGATCAAACCTTACGCCGACGCCGGGAAGGTGCAGATGCACAAGGACGGCACTCAATTCGCGCCGGGCATCACCGCCGCCGCGGCGCCAGGCCATACTGTGGGCCATACCATGGTGCGCGTCTCATCCGCGGGCGACGACCTGCTGATCTGGGGCGACATCGTGCATACCGCCGCGCTGCAATTTCCCGAGCCGGAGCGTTCCATCGGATTTGACAACAATCCTGAACTCGCGATCGCGAACCGCAGAAAAGTCTTCGACATGGTCGCGACGGACAGATTGCTATTTACCGGAGCGCACCTACCGTTCCCGGCGTTAGGCCGGGCCACAAAGGCGGGGAGCGGCTACGTTTACGTGCCGGTGCATTACACCGAATATCCTTGAGCAGTGCGTTGCCGCTCACGCGGATTCCGCCATCAGCGCCGGCATTTTAACTGCGTCAACCTTGGCGATCGCTTCAAGCTCCGCCCACAGCTTTGCCGGAATGGGAATGCCGGATTTGCGGCGCGCGGCCTCGGTGCGGGCAGAGCGTTCGCCGGGCAGCGTAATTTCGTCGAAACCGGCTTGGCGGGGCAACGCTTTGAGAATGGCGGCCAGCGCATCGGCGTCGTCGGCGAAATCCGCAACCGGCCGGAAGGTGGCGATGTCGACCACGAACATCGCGGTATTGCCGGTGTTGCGGGTGCGCTTCTCCGGGCCGAGCGTGCGCGCCTGGATCGGCGCCGCCGCCAGCACGCTGGCAAGCAGTTCAAACATCAAAGCCAGCCCCGAGCCTTTCGCGCCGCCGAGCGGCAGCAGAATCTCGGCGGTCTTTGGATCGACGGTCGGCTCGCCCGCCGCGGTCAGGACGGTGTTCGGCGGCAGCGGCGCGCCGGTGGCGCGCGACTGCAAAATCTTGCCGTTCGAAATCGTCGAGGTTGCCATGTCGAGAACGATAGGTCCTTTGCCGCTCGGCACCGCGAGCGCGATCGGGCTCGTCCCCATGCTGGCCACCCGCGCGCCATGATAGGCCATCAGCGCCGGCCCGGCGCCCATCAGCACGGCGGCGCAGCCGCGCTCCGCGATCCACTGCGCGTAACGCCCGATGGCGCCGGTATGCGTGGTCTCCCGGATGAGGCCAAAGCACACGCCGAGCTGTTTGGCCCGCTCGATGGCAAGCGCCGCAGCCTGCATGACCGCGACCGGCCCAAAGCCGTGACCGCAATCGATCACGAAGGTGGCGCCGCGGTCATGCGTCAGGCGCGGCGCGGCTTTGGTGTCAATCTCGCCGTCGGCGAGAAGCTTTACATAGCGCGGCAGCCGCGACACGCCGTGACCGTCGCCGCCGCGCAGATTGGCCCAGACCAGGCCGTCGGCGACGACGGCGGCATCCGCCCCACGCGCGCCGTGCGCGACCAGCACGTCGCGGATGAAGCGGCCGAGCTCGTCTTGGCCGACCGACTTTGCCGCGTTCACGGCCGCCTCACTTCGCCGCCGGGAAGTACGCGTCGAGCCAGTTGCGCAACAACGACCAGACGCGCTTGGAATTCTCGGCAAACAGAAAATGGTCGAGCCCGCTGAACAGATGTAGCTCGCTCGGCTGACCGGCGCGCTTGAACATTTCGATCGATTGCTCGGTCGGCGTCACCGAATCGTTGGCCGCATGGATCAACAGCAGCGGACGCGGCGCGATCTTGCCGACCACCTCCTCGGCGCGGAAATCGAACATGCTTTGCGCGGTTTCCGCGGGAAACATCTCGACCGAATTCGGCGCCAGCATGCCGACGCGCTGCCGCTCCAGGTTTTGGCGCACATGGTCGGGGATCGGCACGATATCGTAGCGCGGCACCATCAGCGATTTTCCGGTGCGGGCGCGGTGAGCGCGGCCCTCTTCGAGCATTTTGGTGAACTTCGCCCAGGCCTCGGGCGTGCGATGCTGGCCGCGGAATTTGCGCTCGCCATGGCCCCAGCCGCCGTTGGAGATAACGGCCGCAACGCGCGGGTTGGTGCCCCCGGCATAGACCGCCACCGCGCCGCCGAAGCTCGAGCCGATGACGCCGATACGCTCGGGATCGACAGTCGGGTGCCGGCTGAGAAAGTCGAGCGCATTGCCCAAATCTTCGACCTGCTCGAGGCAGATGACGCGGCCGAATTCGCCCTCGCTCTTGCCGCAGCCGCGCATGTCGAAGCGCAGCGTGACGTAGCCGAAGTCGCTTAAGACCTGCGTCGGCTGCAGCACGTTGTTGCTGTCGCTGTTGGAGCCGAAGCCGTGCAAAACGAGGAAAGCGGCACGCCGCTCCGCGGCAGGCACGTTGTCCGGCACCCCCAGAACACCATGCAAGCGCAACCCGGCTGACTGAAAGCTGACGATTTCTTCCCTCACGCCCTTCTCCTCCGTACGCGGCGGGCGCCAATGTACCGATTTAGCGGGACGGTGGAAGGGAGGTTAGCGCAAGCGTTCGGCGCTGCCCGCCGAGGTTGCCGCGGGCGACGGCCACCGCTCATGTGTCAGCGGCACAACCAGATTCACGGCAAGACCCTTGCGCGAGAAGGTGCGGGTCACCTCGCCATTGAGCTGCCGCCCGATGACGAGGTCGATCAGCCGCGAGCCGAAGCCGATCTTGCGTGGTCGGCGCGCCGGTGGACCGTTCTTCTCGGTCCAATCGAACGTCAAGGTCATCCCGCGCTGCGTGCGGCTCACCGACCAGCTCAAGTCGAGCTGTCCTTTCGAGCGCGACAAGCTGCCATGCTTGATCGCATTGGCGGCGAGTTCATGCAGAGCGGCGTTGAGGTGAAACACCGGGTCCGGCTCGAGATCGATATTGGGTCCGTTCAGGGTCGCCCGGTCGATATAGGGTCCGAGCAACACAGTCAGTAAATCCATGATCGGAATTGACTGCCAGCCGCCCTCGGTGATCAGCCGGTGCGCGTTGGCCATGGCCAGAACGCGCGCCTGATATTTACTGGCCAGATCCGGAATGCTCTTGGAGGTCCGCGCCGTCTGCGAGAACAGTGCCAGAAGCTGCGAGAACAGATTCCCGGACCGATGCCGCATGTCGCGGATCATCAATTCGTGACGCTGTTCGAGTTGGCGGCGCTGAATGGCACCGGCCAGAATATTGCCTACCGCGACCAAAAACGCGACTTCCTGCGTGCCGAAGTGACGCTTGCGCGCGGTGCAGACACCAAGGATGCCGTAGGCGCGGCCATCGTGGCCAGCAATGGCGACGCTCAGGCCGCTGGTGCAGCGGTGATCGACCAAATATTGCGGAACCTCAAACCTGCCTTCGTTTGCAAGTTCGCTCATGACCACGGGCCCGGCGGAATCCAGGGTAAAGCGGCCGAAGCTTCCCGCCGCGGTTGTCGCCACAACGGTACCGACGAGGTCGCTTTTCCAGCCGAAACCGGCACGCAGCAGGAGTTCGATGCCGCCCGGCAACAGCTCGAGTACTTTGACGAAGTCGACCGACAACGTCAGCGCGACAGTACTGACGGCGTCGTTGAGCAGGCGATCGAGCCCCGACTCAGCGAGCGCGCGTTCGCCGAGTTGGGCAAGCGCCTCCTGCTGCTTGACGCGGCTGCGCAGCTCGTTTTCAAGCTTGATGCGTCCGGTGACGTCATAGCAGAGGCCCAACATCGTTTGGTGGGCATCCTTGTCTGCGGCGACCTTGCCGGTCGCCTCTAGCCAATGCTCATCATGCTGATCGTGAGGCGGCATGCGGTAGCGCGCGCGGAATGCCGCGCCGGTGCGCTGAGATTCCTTGAACGCAGCATCGACGTCCTTCCGATCGTCGCGGTGGATATGGCCGATGAACGATGCCCGCGTCCCGCCGAAGCTGCCCTCAGGCAAACCATGGATCGCTTCCATATTGCCCGACCAAGTCATCTCATCGGCATCGATATCCCACGACCAGACGCCGATCTCGCCCGCTTCAACGGCACTTCGCATCATCGCCAAGCCGGCAACGAACTCCTCCGTCGGATGCCTGCCCGGTTCGGTTTCTTCCGATTTATCGATACTGGGCATTACTCATGCCTTCACGCTCTCTTTATCAGTCCAATCT
>JBARER010000197.1:0-4921 GCA_049796395.1 Xanthobacteraceae bacterium | reverse complement strand
CCACGTCGAGAATCTGAATGAATTACGCGAACGTTTTGTTGCCGAAGGCGTTTTCATCCGACCGTTCGGCAGTATCGTATATCTCACGCCGGCTTTCACCATTGCCGAGGATGAGCTGGCGAAGTTGATGAACGCCATCCGCCATGTGCTCAGCCCACGCGCGTAACTATCTTTGCTCGCCGACAAATTCCTGGCGCAGCGCCGTCAGCCGCTCGAGCGCAGCAGGCGGCAGCGGGCCGCTTTGAACCGCGGCGAGCGCATCCTCGAACTGTTGTGGCGTCGCCATGCCGATCAGAATCGTGCCAATCGCCGGATCCGTGATCGCAAACCGCGTGGCAGCTTCGGTGAGGCTCGCGGCAAAACCTTCGGTCACCAGCGGCAGCAAGCGGCGGGCCCGCGCGATATCGGCGTCATAGCTCATGGCCGAGCCGATCGGCTCGGGCGGCGGGCTGGCAATCGGATGACGCTCCGCCGAGCCGGATAATGCTCCGCCGGCAAGCACACGGATGCCGATGACGCCGACGCCGGCCGCCTTGGTGCGGTCGAACAGCCGTCCATAATCCTGTGCTGGGTAGTTTGCCGGCAGTGCGGTCGCGGCAGACGGGTTGAGTACGTTATAGACGACCTGAGCGCTGTCGAAGACGCGCGCGTCGATCGCGCGATGCAGCGCTGCGGTTTCGCCGACCGCGGTAAGCCCGAGAAACCGGATTTTGCCTTGCTGGCGGAGCCGCTCGAACGCCGGCACCACCTCGTCGAGCACCTGACGGATGCTGAGCGCTTCGCCGCCGCCATCGACCGTGATGGCATTGTGCAGATGAAAAATATCCACATTGTCGCGGCGCAATCGTTCGAGGCTTGCGTGCAGCGAGTTCGATATCGTATCGCCAATACGGCCAAACTCGGCGCTTCGCAGCCGCACCTTGGTGCCGACGACCGCGTCCGCGGGCTTGAAGCTTTGCAGAACACGACCGAGATTTTTTTCCGACTCGCCGTTGCCGTATTGCACCGCCGTGTCAAAATAATTCACCCCGACATCGAGCGCTCGCGCGATCGCGCGCTCTTGGTCGCGCGGATCGCCGCGCACCATCAGGCCGCCGACCGCACCGCAGCCGAAACCCAGCACCGAGAGCGTCATGCCAGTGCGGCCGTAGACCCGCATTTCCATCGGACGCTCCTCCCCGGGCGAGCTTAGTGCCGCCTCTTGATCGCCTCACATAATCGGCTTGCCGCGGATATCGATGGCCTTCTCGATCTTGAGGAGTGCACCAATGCCGGTGTCAGCGCCGACATGGGTCTGCTCGCGCGGCAGTAGCTTGGCGAAAATCGCGTCGTGAATCGGTCCGCTCTCGTACAATTCGACGCTGCCGAAGAAGCGCAGGAACCCGCTTTCCAGCACGCCATCGCGCTGGGCCTTGAAGTTCGAATACATCACACACACCCGCTTGTCGTGCGCCAGGTTCTCCAGCGCAGTGCGCTTGGAGCGCTCCCAATAAGCGAGGTGAGTGTCGTCGAATACGACCATGCTGCCTTTGACTGAGATATTTGGCCCCGCCGGCCCTGCAGTGCCGACGAGACAGGGACAGCCGTCGTCCCAGGCGTTGCGGATCAGCGTTTTGATGGTGTCGGAGAGCGGCATGGGATGTTCCTGGCGGGATTTGCTGCGCGACCATCCCATCACCCCTGCAGCGATGCAAGCGACGCAGACAAAGGCAGCGCTTCAGTAGCCGACAACCGTACCGTGGAGATCGTAGGCGTCGGCGCGTTCGATTTTCACAGTGGCAATCTCGCCGACCCGCAGCGGCCGGCGGCTTGTGACATGCACGGCGCCATCGATCTGCGGCGCATCACCTTGGCTGCGGCCCTTAGCGATTCCCGATTTGGCGTCGACCTCGTCGATGATGACCCGCTCGCGGTTGCCAACTTTACGCTTAAGCCGCTTTTGCGAAATCGCCTGCTGGTGCTGCATCAGGCGATGCCAGCGCTCATCTTTGACGCTTGCCGGCACGGCGGCAGCCAAATCATTGGCGACGGCGCCGTCTACCGCCTCGTAGCGAAAGCAGCCGACGCGATCGATCTGTGCCTCCGACAGCCAATCGATGAGCACGCCAAAGTCCGCCTCGGTCTCGCCGGGGAAGCCGACAATGAACGACGAGCGGATAGTCAGGCTCGGGCAGATTTCCCGCCAGGCGCGAATGCGCTCGAGGGTTTTTTCCTGCGCCGCCGGCCGCCGCATGCGCTTGAGCACATCCGGGCTCGCGTGCTGGAACGGCACGTCCAGATAGGGAAGGATTTTGCCATCGGCCATCAGGGCGATGACCTCGTCGACATGGGGGTAGGGGTAGACGTAATGCAGCCGCACCCAGGCGCCGAAATCGCCAAGCTCGCGCGCAAGGTCGAGAAATTTGGCGCACACCTCGCGGTCTTTCCAGCGGCTGGCAGCGTATTTGACGTCGACGCCATAGGCCGAGGTGTCCTGGGAAATGACCAGCAATTCCTTGACCCCGGCCTCGACCAGCCGTTCCGCCTCGCGCAACACCTCGGCGGCCGGCCGCGACATCAGATCGCCGCGCAGCCGCGGGATAATGCAAAAGCTGCAACGATTATTACAACCCTCTGAAATCTTGAGATAAGCATAATGCCGCGGCGTCAGCTTGATGCCTTGCGG
The DNA here is from genome assembly GCA_049796395.1 of Xanthobacteraceae bacterium. GTDB lineage: Bacteria > Pseudomonadota > Alphaproteobacteria > Rhizobiales > Xanthobacteraceae > BOG-931. The sequence goes on along the minus strand of JBARER010000197.1, from coordinate 2,256 downwards.
CGGGATCAAGTCGTTATGCGGGTCGTGGGCCGGCGGCGCGGCGCGGTGGACGGCATCGAGCACGCTTTCGTATTGCTGCGGTCCGGTGACGGCGAAGACGCCGGGATGGGCGGCGGTGATCTTTTCCGGCTCGGCGCCCATGCAGCCGGTCACGACGACCTTGCCGTTTTCGGCCATGGCCGCACCGATTGCGGCCAGGGATTCCGCCTGCGCGCTGTCGAGAAAGCCGCAGGTATTAACGATGGCGAGATCGGCGCCGCGATGCTCGCGCTGCAGTTCATAGCCCTCGGCGCGCAGGCGCGTGATGATGCGCTCGGAATCGACCAGCGCCTTGGGGCAGCCAAGCGAAACGAAGGAAATACGGGGAGCCCGGTTCATCTGCGGCGGTTCATATCACGGTATGAAAGCCTGACGGCGTCAGGCTTCGCCGGAGATAAGGCTTGGGATGCCCTTCCGCCACGAAAAAGCCGGGTCATGCGTGTGATTTAGGCCAAGGACCACCTCTTCGGGGGAAATTAAGAATTTGGCGGTGTCCTCGGCTACCGACGGGTCGATTTGATTCTTCGAGTGCAATTTCATTACGTGGCTTTGCCGGCTTAACCGGCGCAGCCCAAGCTGATCCGCCGGGACGTATTTGTTTCAAGGTTTGAGCCTCAACCGGCAGCGCATGGTACGAATAAAGCATGTCGTCGTTCTGCTGCTGACCGCCTGGCTGGGCGGCTGCGGCGGCTATGCCATGCTCGATCCGAGCGCCGCATTCACTTCGCCCAGCAAGCAAACCGATTGGACAAAGAGTGGGGGCCAAGCTCCGGCCGCGCAAGCGGCGGATTACGAGACTACTGAAACGACGCCCGCCCCGCTGAATAAGCCAGTGTCTACCGCCCAAAGCTCGCTGTTCTCGCAAACCTCCGAGGCTGAACTCGCCGCACCGCTCGCACCCACTGCCAAGCCCGTTGCCGTTACCGAGGGAGCCGATATTGCCGCTCCGGCGCCAGGACCCCAAGCCGCGGACAAGATCACCACCTCGCGCGGCCGCGCCTATCTGTTTCGCGGCGTTGCCGGACTGATCTATTCGCGCGGCATCGACAAGCTCGCGGCGCGCATCCGGCGCACCGGCATCCCGGCCAGCGTCGACACCTACCTGTTGTGGCGTCCGACCGCCGACGCGGCGATTCGCGATTATCGCCGCGACCCGCAGCCGATCACGCTGATCGGGCACTCGATGGGCGGCGATGCGGTCTTGGACTTTGCCGAATATCTCAACGCGGCGCACATCCCGGTCAGCCTGCTCGTCACCTACGATCCTTCGCGCATCGCCGACGACGTGCCACCCAATGTCGAGCGCTACATCAACATCTATCAATCCTCGAATATCATGGGCGGCGGCAACGTCGTGCAAGGCTCGCGCTTCCACGGCAACTATGCGAGCTACAATCTCAAGGATCACACCGAGATCATTCACATCAATATCGAAAAAGAGAACCGCCTCCAGGAGCAGCTGGTCGCCAAAGTCGCAGAGCTTGCGCAAACGCCGGTGAACACCGAAGGCGAAGCGGTACCGATCCGCCTCGAAGTACCCGCGGATGCGGCTATCGAATTGTGGGACTCTGGTCTGGCGCTTCAAGCCCACGCCGGCGACACATTGACATCGTTAGCCGCCGCCTACCGCGTGCCGCTATGGGCGATGGCCGAAGTCAATTCGGTGTCGGACCGCGAGCCGCTCGCGGATGGCCAGCGCATCGTCGTGCCGCGCCACCTCGTGCCGATGCCAACGCCCGCCGCGACCGCGATGAGCAGTTACGCGCCGGCGGGAAGGTAACCTCAGTCATCGCAAGGAGCAACGCGACAAAGCAATCCGGTCCGTCGCAGTGCCTGGATTGCTTCGCTGCCGCTCGCAATGAAAAATATTTAGCAATGCGGCGCCAAGCATAGGCCGCTTGGCTGATAGCACCGCCAGAACGACACCGGCGTCGATTTACCGCCGACGCAGGTGAAGACTTGACACCAATGCAATTGATCGCAACCGGCGATGCAGCGCCCGGATGCCTGTGCGCAAGCGCCCGTCAACTTGGCGTGTTTGGCGGGATGCTTGGCTGCAAGCGCCGGAGACAACGACAACACCCCAAGAGCAGCGGCAAATGCGACTACAATTGACCTTGTGACCACGACAACGGGCTCCACGGTTTATTTACGGCGGCAAACTTCCCATACTCGCCTACGACCGACAAGGAGCGACACGATGCCGCTTCCCGATCC
>JBARER010000196.1:0-2713 GCA_049796395.1 Xanthobacteraceae bacterium | reverse complement strand
GCGGCGCACCGACGGCGGCCGCCGTCTACGCGCAGCCGGTCGCGCCGGCGCCGATCTTCGTCAACACGGTGGCACCGACATCTTTCGGTGGTCCTTGCTGCAGTTTTAGCGGCTGTGGCAATTGCGGCGGGTCCGATTGGAGCGGCGGTTGCGGTAGCTGCGGCGTCAGCGCTGCGGTCGGTTGCGGCAATTGCGGCGTGAGCGCCTGGGGAGGCAGCGGCTGCGGCAATTGCGGGGGCGGTTGCGCCTGCGCGCCGGCCGCCTATGCCGCGCCCTATGTGGTCAATCAGGGCCCGGTCTATTCCGGCCCGGCGGTCATGGCGTATCAGACTTATTCGCCGGAAACGGCCTATGTGCCAGCCACCGATTATCCCTACGCTCCAGGCGCCGGCTATAGCTACGGTTACGGCATGGCGCGGCCTTATGCGCCGTACTACCGGCAACCGTATTATCGGCCGCGCTTGGCTTACCGCGGGCCCTATGTGCACCGTTATTACGGTGCGCCGCGCCGGCGATATTATCGTTGATCTGAACGATCATCTGCGAACTGCGAAGGCCCGCACCGGAAAACCGGTGCGGGCCTTTGTGCTTTTCTATACTGTCATCATCCGCGACGGCGGATGATCCAGTAATCGCTGGCAAAGCGGTGGTGATTACTGGATGGCCCGCCTTCGCGGGCCATGACAATCTGAAATGCCGCATTTCGATCAAACCATCGCGCGCGACGCGATATAGAGCGACAGCGCTGCGGCGTTCGACACGTTGAGGCTTTTGATCGCGCCGGGCAGATCGAGCCGCGCCAGCCGGTCGCAGGTTGCCGCCGTCAATTGCCGCAGCCCTTTGCCCTCGGCGCCAAGCACTAAAGCGAGCGGCGCGCGCAGTTCTGTTGCGGCGAGATCGTCCGGCGCGTTCGAATCCAGACCGACAGTGAGGAAGCCGCGCTCCTTCAAGTCAGCGAGCCCACGGGCGAGATTTTGCACGATGGCGATCGGCACCAGCTCGAGCGCGCCGGAGGCCGATTTCGCCAGCACGCCGGTAGCTTCCGGACTGTGCCGCGCGGTGGTAACCACGGCTGAGACTGCGAAGGCCGCGGCGGTGCGCAAAATCGCCCCGACATTGTGCGGATCGGTGATCTGGTCGAGCACCAGCACCATGCCGCTCAAGGGCAAATCCTCGATGCCGGGCGAGGGCAGGGGATCGGCCTCGGCGAGCAACCCATTATGCACGGCGTCAGGCGTGAGCTGCCGGTCGATCGCATCCGGCCGCACCACTTCGGCCGCGATCGGCGGGGTGATGCCGTCGTCGGTGAGCCGGCGCAGCGCATTCTCGGTGAGGAGAAGCTTGCGGAAGCGGCGCGCCGGATTGGCCAGCGCCGCCGTCACGGTGTGCCAGCCGTACAGGATCGCGGTGTCGCTCGGCTCGCGCCGCCCGGCGTGGGGTTTCGGGCGCCATGCTTTCGGGCGCGTTTGGCGTTTCGGCATGCCCGCTTCTGTCACGCGGCTGGAACCTTGGCAATTCGAGGCAATTTCGGTTGACTAGGAACTACAGCCCAACCATATAGCCCGGTCGGCCTACCGGCCGTCGCATCCAAGCTGTCGAATCGATGGCCTCGGTGCGGGAGAGTGTCCCGAGTGGCAAAGGGGGCGGACTGTAAATCCGCTGGCTTACGCCTTCGTAGGTTCGAGTCCTACCTCTCCCACCAGCTCAATATTTCATTTAAAATCAATGATTTAATGATGGGTTGTACTGGTTTTTTGTAGTACGTTTGTGCGGACAAAATTGTTGTGAATTTAGCTCAGCGTGCGAAAATAATTGCAACATGAAGCATCACCACGTTTCCACTGACAAAGTCATCCGCAGCACAGCATGAACACTTCCCCGCGCAAGCAGGGGATGTTCAGCGCACTACTCGGAAAATTCGGATTTGAACGGAAGGACGGCGGCAGTCTCGCCAATCCTGATCCGTGGCTTCTCGAAATGTTCAACGGCGGCGCGCCATCGAGCGCTGGCGTGTACGTCTCGCCATTGACGGCCATGGGGGTTAGTGCGTGGCGCTGTGGAGTGATGGCAATTGCCGAGACGATCGGCCAGTTGCCGGTGATGGTCTACCAGCGTGGCGAGAGTAACTCCCGCCAGCGCGCCCAAGATCATCCGCTCTATGGGCTGTTGCACGATAGCGTAAACGACTGGACGCCGGCATCCACGTTCCGCGAACAGCTTACTCGTGACGCTTTGCTCTACCCGCACGGCGGGTTCGCCTTCATAAATCGCGTCAATGGCAAGCCGGTAGAACTGATCCGCTTCGATCCGCGCCATACGCAAGTCGTGCCGATCTTCCAAAACACCGAGCCGGCTTATCGCGTGACGGGCGTTGGCGGCGCTAATGCCGCCGATATGAGCGAGCGGATTTTAAGCTGGCGCGATGTCATTCATATCCCGTCGCCTTCGGAAACCCCTTTCGGCCTGGTGCATGATGCCCGCGAAGCCATCGGCCTTGCGCTGGCGATGGAGCAACACGCCAATCACTTGTTCGGCCGTGGCGCGCGTCCTGCTGGCATTCTGAAATTTAAGGGCAAGCTGGATGCCGCCTCGTCGGCGCGTATGAAAGCGTCATGGCAGGCTGCCCATGGTGGGCGCAACAGCGGCGGGACTGCCATTATTGAGGAAGACGGCGAGTTTCAGGCGCTAACGTTTAGCAGCGTCGATTCACAGT
>JBARER010000195.1:0-11685 GCA_049796395.1 Xanthobacteraceae bacterium | reverse complement strand
ACATGGGCGTCCATCTCGGCAAGACAGTCGGGAAAGTCGCCGTATCCGGTCTTGCCGGCAAATTTTGGATTGGGCAGCGTCGGGAAATGCACGAGCGTGTAAGGAACGTAAAGGTAGAACGGGGTTTTGGATGAAACGCTTCGCTTGATGAAATCGACGGAACGGCGCGTGCATTCCTCGTCGATCAATCGCCGCTGATCGAGATCGTACACCGCAAGCTCTCGGCTCTTCTCGCCTTTGCGGCCCTCCATGATGTGCATGAGCGGAACGCCGGCCTTTTTGGCTTGCGGGTCCGAAGGCCAAAAGGCTTCGTCGGTCGTGCGCGGAATGCCATACCATTCGTCGAAGCCTTGATCGTTCGGCAGCCGGCCTTGATCGCTGCCGAGATGCCATTTGCCGAACATCGCGGTGGAATAGCCGGCCGCAGAGAGCGCCTCCGCGATCGTCACCTCCCATTGCGTCAGGCCCTCCAGCCCCCCACCAATGGGAATCGACTGCGTACCCGAACGGATCGGATGCCGCCCGGTCATGATGGCGGACCGGCTCGGCGTACATTGCGCCTCGACGTTGAAGTTTGTCAGACGCGTGCCTTCTGTCGCTAATTTGTCGATACGAGCCGTTGGCGCGCCACGCGTGATACCGCCGCCGTAGCAACCCGGCTCGCCGTAGCCAAGATTATCCATCAGGATGAACACGATGTTGGGTTTTGACAGATTCCCCGACTGTTGTTGTGCGTGGGCAATTTCAACGGGATTGACCAGCATTGCCGACGCGGCGGCGAGTGTGGTCCCGCCAAGCAGGAGGTCGCGCCGATCGAGATCGCCGTCTCTTGCCTTGCTGTTGCGATCATCCCCGCTCATAGTTTCTCCCTTTCCCTGATGACGCAGCGGAATCCGACGTGGCTGGTCGACGTATCCACCGCTTCCGCGTGGCGCGCGGCCGGGCGATAGCGGCGGCAGTAATTCGGCGCGCAAAGATGCGAGCCGCCTTTGATGACCTTGCGAGGAATCTTGATCTGCGGCTGGCGCGGATCGTAGCTGCCGTCTTCGCGGCCGCCGCGTGGATTTTCTGGAATGCAGCATGCCTTCGGCGCGTCAGCGTCGTGCTTTTGCGAATACCAATCGGCCGTCCACTCCCAGACATTACCGATCATGTCGTAGACGCCGTAGCCGTTTGCCGGAAACGCCAGAACCGGCGAAGTGCGGTCAAACCCATCTTTGCAAAGATTCTCGATCGGAAAATTTCCTTGCCACGTGTTGGCGCGATGCATTCCGCCGGGCGTAAAATCGTCGCCCCACGCGAACTCGGCTCCATCAAGCCCGCCGCGCGCGGCAAACTCCCACTCAGCTTCGGTCGGCAAGTCCTTGCCGGCCCACTTGGCATAGGCTTCGGCGTCGCGATACGCGACATGAACGGCGGGATGATCGTCAAGACCGCCGATCGAGCTCCGCGGCCCATAGGGCCGCCGCCAATCGGCGCCGGATTTGAGATTCCACCATTGCGACCAATCGCGCAAATCGACGGGCTGCTTCGGCGGCGTGAAAACCATCGAGGCGGCTTTGAGCATATGCGGCAAGGCGCCGGGATAATCCTTCGGGTCCGGGGGAATTTCCGCGAACGTGACGTAGCCGGTTTCGTTGATGAATTTCCGGAATTGCCGATTGGTGACCGGAGTACGGTCGATCCAGAAATCGGCAACGCTCACACGATGCGCCGGCGCCTCTTCGGGATAATGTTTGTCCGACCCCATGCGAAACGTGCCGCCGGGAATAAACACCATCTGAGACGCGCGTACGCATTCCACGATTGCCGCCCCGGCAAGAAGCCGTTCGAACCCTGGCACGCCATCGGTAGCTGACCACATGCAACCAGGCGGTGATATAGGCCGCGCGATCACAAACCCGCGACGTGTCTAATAAACTAGGTCAGCGAAACTTACAGGTTGCTGGAGGATACCAATCGGATTGTCGGAAAATGCCATTGCTTCGCGCGACATCACGAAACTTCGCTAAGGCGAAACGACCTCCAGCGACTTCTGCTCGGTGCCGACCGTAAAGCGCGCCGCCACACCGGCGCCGATCAGGGCGATAACGCCGAAATAAACGAAGACCCGGGTAAGGCTGCCATGCGTAAGCATCGCCGCGACGACGATCGGGCCGCTGGCGGCAGCCACGCGCTGCCACGCACCGCCGATGCTGCTCGCGAAGGCGCGGATGCGCGTCGGATAGATTTCCGCGGTGTAGAGGTTCAGCCCGATGGCAACCCCGGACATGAAGAAGCTCGCCAGCGAAACGAAGATCAGCAGCGTGGTCGCAGCCGAAACGCCGAGCCACGCCAGGAGCAGGAGGCTCAATCCGCCGCCGGCAAGCGCCAGCGTGAACCACGGCCGACGTCCGACCCGGTCGATATTGAAGGCGCATAGCATCGCGCCAACGATGCCGCAGGCTTGCACGATCAGGCCGTAGCCGAGCGCCTGTGACAACGGCAGCTTGAAGGTGGTGCGATAAAGCGTCGGCATCCAGGCGTTCAACCCGTACAGCGTCGAGAAGCAGCAGAACCACATCGCCCAGACGCCGATCGTTCGGCGGCGATAGACCGGGCCGAGCATTTCCAGCCAGCGCCGCGGCGAAGCGGCCGCGTCGGCGAGAGCAGCAACCGGCGGCGGCAACGTCGTGCCGGAGGCTTCGATCTCGCGCTCGATGCGAGCGACAATCGCTTCGGCCTCGGCAACCCTTCCTTGGCCGACGAGCCAGCGCGGCGATTCCGGAAGCAGCCGGGTTAGAAACAGCGCCAGTGCCGCCGGCGCTGCGCCGATATAAAACAGCACCTGCCAGCCGATTTTCGGCACCAGCCAGTAGCCAAGCAATGCAGCACCGACCAGACCGAAGCTGAAGACAAGCTCGTAGAGGATATAGAAGCGGCCGCGGCCCTCGCGCCGGGCGAATTCAACGATGTAGGTCGTCGCCACCGGCACCTCGCCGCCGAGGCCGATGCCCTGAATGAAGCGAAACACCATCAACGATCGGGCATCCCAGGCGAAAGCGCAGGCAAGACTCATCAGGCCGAAGACCGCGACGGCGAGCGTCACTATGCGCAAGCGGCCGAACACTTCGGCGCCCCAACCGGCGAGGAGGGCGCCGACAAGCTGACCGAGAAACGCCGCCGAAATCACGGCCCCGATCTCGTTGGGAGTCAGATGCCAAGGACCAGCCAGCGCCGGCAGCGCAAAGCTGATCGCCAAAAGGTCGACGGCATCGAAGAAGGTGGCGACACCGAGGATCAGGCGGATGCGGATATGGAAGGAAGAGAACGGCAGCCGCTCAAGCCGCGCCGCCACGTTCGAAACCGCCGTGCCGCGTTGTTCCGCTTGCACCATTTGTTTCCCCCCCGCTCGTCTTATGCCTTCACCCATCGCACGGTCGAAGGCAACGAGAAAGTCGGGGCCGGAATAGGAGCAATGCTCAGGGCGACTGAAAACCTTTGCCCGGCCCGAACGACTTCGTCATGCGCGCGACGATCGGATCGTAGGTCTCTTTGCGCGCCGCCGGGTAGAACATGACAAAATCCTCTTCCATCTGCTGGCCGTGCGACAGCAAATGCCGCTCATAGAAAATTTTGTCGCCCCGATTGCCGGAAATGACGAACCAATTCTTGCCGCGCGTCTCATAGGTGATCGTCGAGCCGGGGGGCAGATTCTTGACGATGAAGTCCCGGGATGTGGCGACGGTAAAGTCGAGGGTGTTGTATAAGGCCGACACCGTGAACTCCGCGCCGTCCGCGCTCTTGAAACTGCGGCCGTCGTCGGCATCCGGCGGCGGCTGCATTTTGAACAGGTTCGGATAATCGATCGTGGTGCCGTAACGGTCGTTTTGATAGCTGAGCCAATCGTCAGTTTTGGCGGCGCCTGCGGCCGGCAAGATCATGGTCAGCAAGACCATCGCCAGCAAGACTGCAGTCACCATCGCGGCGAATGCCGATTTACAGCGCATTTGAGAGTTCCTAAACCTGCCGCGTAAGCCGTCTGTCGTGTGGCGGCCAAACCGGGTTCAACATCCGCCGCGCCTCCGGCTCAAATGCGGGAGAATCCCAATGTGCGAACGCTGTCAGGCTGCGGCCGGGTATAGGCCCCATTTCGCCCGCCGAAGCCTCTTCAAGCTTGCCGCCGGAGCCGCCGCGAGTCTTCCAGCCCTAAGTCTTCCCGCCCTAAGTCTTGCGCTGTCACCACGGGCTTTTGCCGCGCCGCCCAAGAAGTCGACAAAGGCGCCGCCGAAGCCGGAAAACGTCATCTCGCCCGATGCCGCGTTGCATCGGCTGATGGAAGGCAATGCGCGCTACGTGCGGGGCGAAGCCAGGCGGCACGATTTCCGCCACGAACGCGAGGCGTTGAGCAATGGACAAAATCCGTTCGCGGCCATTCTCAGCTGCGCCGATTCGCGCATCGCTCCAGAATTTTGCTTCGACTCCGCCCGCGGCGATCTGTTCGTTTGTCGCATCGCCGGCAATTTCGCCAGCGACGAGATGATCGCCAGCCTGGAATATGCCGTGCAGGTGCTCAACACACCGCTGATCATGGTGCTCGGCCACGAAGCCTGCGGCGCCGTCGACGCCACCATCAAATCGATCAAGGACGGCGCCACGCTGCCGGGGCATCTGCCGTCGCTGGTTGCCGCCATCCGGCCGGCAGTCGAGGCGGCCCAAGGCCAACCGGGCGACCTCCTGGAGAACGCAATCCGCCAAAACGTCAAGCTCAACGTCGACAAGTTGAAATCGGCGACGCCGATCCTGAAATCCTTCGTCGACGACAACAAAATCAAGGTGACCGGCGGCGTCTACGCGCTGCGCAGCGGGCGGGTCGAGTTTCTGAGCTGACTAGAGCATGTCCGCGAAAGTGGAAGCCGCTTTTGCGAAAAGGGATATGCTAAAATAAACTGGTTCGAGCGGTATTATTCGGCCGGCGCGTCCGCACGCTCGGGGACGTGTTCAGGTGGCGGCGCATGCTCGTCCTGCGCGCGCTGGTGCACCGGCTTGCGCGCCTGCGTCAGGTTATAAGCGCTATTGACCAGCGCGAGATGTGAAAAGGCTTGCGGGAAATTGCCGACCAGACGCTTGAGCTTCGGATCGTACTCCTCGCTGAGCAGACCAACATCGTTGCACAAGCCGACCAACCGCGTGAACAACGCTTCCGCCTCGTCATAGCGTTCCTGCAGCGTATAGACGTCGACCAGCCAGAAGCTGCAGGCCAGAAACGCGCCCTCGCCCGGCGGCAGCGCGTCTTCGACCTTCTCGGTCGCATAGCGCAACACCAGACCGTCGCGAACGAGGTATTTCTCGATCGCGGCGATGGTATTCTTGATGCGCGGATCGTCGACGGGCAAGAAGCCGAGGCAAGGCAGCATCAAAAGGCTGGCGTCGAGCTGATCGGAACCGTAAGCCTGCATGAACGTGCCGCGCTTCTTGTCGAATGCCCGCTCGCACACCTCATCGTAAATCTCTTCGCGCAGCTTGCGCCAGTCGTCGATCGGGCCGTCCAACCCGAACGTTTCCACGCTCTTGATGGCGCGGTCGAAGGCGAGCCAAGCCATCACCTTGGAATAGGTGAAGTGCTGCGCCGGGCCGCGCGTCTCCCAGATGCCGTGGTCGGGCTCGCGCCAGATCTTTGCCAGATGTTCGAGCACGGCCAGCCCTACGGCCCAATCCGCTTCGTTGCCGGCAAGACCGGCGCGCCGAGCCTGGTAGTGGGCGTCCATCAGTTCGCCGAACACGTCGAGCTGCAATTGCTGATGCGCGGCATTGCCGATGCGCACCGGCGCGGATTGTTCGTAGCCGGGGAGCCAGTCCACGGTCCATTCGGCGAGCCGCCGCTCGCCGCCGATGCCATACATGATCTGCAACTGATCCGGGCTGCCGGCGACCGCGCGCAGGACCCATTGGCGCCAAGCCTGTGCTTCCTCGTGATAGCCCGCGTGCATGGTGCCAAGCAGCGTCAGTGTGGCATCCCGTAGCCAGCAATAGCGATAGTCCCAGTTTCGTTCGCCGCCGATATGCTCCGGCAACGAAGTGGTTGGCGCGGCGACGATGCCGCCGGTCGGCTCATAGGTAAGCGCCTTGAGCGTGATGATCGAGCGTTTGACGATTGGCGACCAATCTCCGGCTGGGCGGCACTTTGCCGACCATTCGGTCCAGAAGCTCTCGGTCTCTTCCAGCGCCGTCATCGCATCGTGCACCGGCGGGGCCTCCCGGTGCGAGCGCGCATAGGTCAGAACAAAGGGGATTATTTCGCCACGGCCGACGCTGAACTCGCCGACCGTCGTCATGTCCTTACCTTTGAGGTTCACCGGCGTGCGCAACACGGTCATGTCTGGGCCGGCAATGGCACGCATCGTGCCGTCCTCAAGTCGCGTCACCCATGGCACGATCGCGCCGTAACCGAAACGCAGAACGAGCTCGGTATGCATTTTCAGCTTGCCGCGCGTGCCGACGACGAGCCGCACGACCTCGGAGTAAGCGCTGTGCATCGACATGAAATCGACTAGCGTTGCCGCGCCGTCGTCGGTTTCGAACTCGGTTTCGAGAATGAGCGTACCCGGCCGATAGCGGCGGGTGATTTTGGCCTCTTGCTGCGGCGCGACGCTCCAGCGGCCGTGCTCGGGCGTACCGAGCAGCGCCGCGAGGCAAGCTTCCGAATCGAAGCGCGGCCAGCACAGCCAGTCGATCGAGCCGGCGCGTGAAACAAGCGCCGCGCTGCGGCAGTCGCCGATCAGGGCATAATCTTCGATCGGTGTGGACATGGTTGCGCGGGGTCTACCGGAGGGCCTGTCAGGAAAAATCGACGACGACTTTAATATCGTCGGGCTGTTGTTGCAGCGCCAGCGTCCATTGCTCCGGCGGCACGCGTCGCGTGATCAATTTGGCGAGCCAATGCTGGTCGGCGCGCTGCAAGACATCGACCGCATCCTGGTAGTGCTGGCGATTCGCGTTGACGCTGCCAAACACCGTGTCGTTGCCGAGCACCATGGTGCGGTTGATCGCGCCGATGTCGATCTGCAGATCGTGGCCGGGCGGGGAGACCCCCACCAGACAGACGATGCCGCACGAAGCAGTGCGGCCGAGCGCGTCGCGGATGACGCTCGGCACGCCGGTACACTCCATCAGAATATCGGGTTTGAGATCGCCCAGATCGGTGACATTGCTGAGATGAAACGTGCCGCCCAGCTCGGTGACCAGCTCGCGCTTGCGGCCGCGATCGTTATGGTCGAGGACGTGGACCTCGAGCCCGCGCTGCGCACCGATCAGCGCGGCGAGAAGCCCGATCGGCCCGGCGCCGGTGACAAGGACGGTCTTCGGCGACCAGGCGTGCGCGCGTTTGCCGATGCGCTCGGTATGGTCCCACGCCTTGGCGACGACACTGGTCGGCTCGACCAGGACGCCGTTCATGCCGAGCGCCGGATCGATCTTGATCAGAAAGTCGGGCTCGATGCGAAATAAATCCGAGCCGTAGCCGTTGCGCTCCTTGATGCCGCGCTCGGTATAGCGGCCGTTGCGGCACATGTCCCATTCGCCGACAGCGCAATACGGGCACGGCACCGGATCGGGCCGCCGCACGATACCAACGACCAGATCGCCGGGGCGGAAGCCGCTCTCGGCCGGCGCCTCTTGCACGTTGCCGAGCGACTCGTGCCCGATCACCAAGCGCTTCTGACCGGGCGGCGCCCAGCCGTAGCCGCCGGACACGATCTCACGGTCGGTGCCGCAGACGCCAAGCGCCAGCGTGCGCACCAGCACTGAACCGTCCGAGACCGGCGGTTCGGGGATGTTTTCGATCTTTGCCGAATTAGCGGTGCCCGGCGCAACAGTCAGCGCGCGCATTTGTTTGTCCACGATTGTTTTTGCGCATGAAATCGGCGGCGCAACGCGAAATCCCCCTCTTGCCCAACACCTGCGTCGGCAGAAGGTTCCCGAAGCGGAACCGGCAGACAGGCGGCGCGATTGTCCTTGCGATTACCCAAGCCGGTTGACCGGGGAAATCCCAATCGGCCGCCACAAGCAGGAGTCGATCCTCACATGCATGCTCTGGGACGTCGCCGCTGGGCTATCGCCGAAGGCTGGATACCGTCGCAAAGCTCGTTTGCGGATCGCGCCTTGGAATCGCACGAGTCGGCCTGCATTTTGAACGCAGGTGACGAACCGGCAGAGCTTCGTATCACGGTATTCTTCGAGGACCGCGAGCCGGCCGGCCCCTACCGCTTCACGATCGGCCCGCGCCGCACGCTGCACCTGCGCTTCAACGACCTCACCGAGCCGCAGCCGATTCCGCGTGATACCGCCTATTCGTCGGTGTTCGAGGCCGACGTCCCGATCGTTGTGCAGCACACAAGATTGGACTCGCGGCGGCCCGAAGTCAGCCTTTTGTCGACTATTGCCTATGCAGAAGGCTGAGTCTTGTTAACTCGGAATAGGCTGCCAAATGGCGCTTTCCTGAAAAATCGCCTTGAAAATTAAGCCCTTATTGGGGGATATGCCTGTTCTTTGAGCGCCATCGCTGCACTGCATCAAAAATATGGAACCAAGTCCCTCGACAAAAGTTGATCGAATGCGGGTCTCCTGGAGGTGGTTTGGTGAGTGTCGTCGTCGTCTCCAATCGTGTGGCACGGGCGAAACCTGACGAGCCTTTAGCGGGCGGACTGGCAGCAGCGTTGTTGCCGATGGTGCGTGACTCCGGTGCGATCTGGGTTGGATCGAGTGGCCAGTCGAGCGATGCGGCGCGGGACTCCTTCGCCAAGATCGAACCGCTCGGCACCGGCGCCCTGGCGACCGTCGACATGCCGACCAAGCATTATCGCGGATATTACGAGGGCTTTGCCAATTCGGCGCTGTGGCCGGCTTTGCATTCCCGCCCCGATCTCATTCATGTCACCGCCGACGACTACGTTTCCTATCGCGAGATCAATGGCTTCATGGCGCGGGCGCTGTTGCGTTTCGCCAAGCCCGAAGCGGTGTTCTGGATTCAGGACTATCATTTTCTGAGCCTCGGCGCGGATTTGCGCCGGCTCGGCATTGAACGGCCGCTCGGCTTCTTTTTGCACACGCCGTGGGCCGATCGCCACACCATGGTCGCAGTGCCGCATCACGCCGAGTTGGTCGATGCCATGCTGGCCTACGATCTCATCGGCTTCCAGACTGTCGAAGACCGGCGGAATTTCGAAGACTATCTGCAGGCCGAGTTGGGCTTGAATGTGGTCGATGGCACCGTCGCCTCGGATTGGGGACTGACACAGCTTGCTACCTTTCCCATCGGCATCGACGTCGACGAGTTCGCCGCGCGCGCCAGCAAGGCGGCCAGCCGCATTGAGGTCGCCCGGCTGCGCGACAGCCTCAACGGCACCAAACTCGTGCTCGGTGTCGACCGGCTGGATTATTCCAAAGGTCTCGCCAACCGCATGCACGCTTTCGACCGAATGCTCGAACTTGAGCCGACCTTGAAGCGCGAAGTCGCGTTGCTGCAGGTCGCGGTGCCGTCGCGCGGCAATATCAAGGCCTATCGCGAGCTGAAATCGGAACTCGCAGCGCTGGTCGGCGACATCAACGGTAAGCACGGCGAGGTCGACTGGATGCCCATCCGCTATCTCAACAAGGGCTTTTCGCAGCTCACACTGGCGGGCTTTTATCGCGTCGCGCGCGTCGGCCTGGTGACGCCGCTGCATGACGGCATGAACCTCGTGGCCAAGGAATATGTCGCCGCGCAAAACCCGTTCGATCCCGGCGTCCTGGTGTTGTCGTCGTTCGCCGGCGCGGCCAGGGAGCTGGACGCGGCGCTGCTCGTCAATCCACACGACATCGACGGCATGGCGCGGCAAATCGCGGCAGCGCTGGCGATGAGGGTGGAAGAGCGGCGCGAGCGCTGGCAGTCCATGGTGCGCAAGCTCAAGGCAGCCTCGGTACAGAGCTGGTTCGCGAATTTCCTCAATACGCTGACCGGAGTGCAGCGCACCCCGCTGCGGGCCGCGACTCGCCCGATCGTCATTGAGCTTGCCAACCTCAAGGCGGCGAATAGTCGCTGATTACAAGGAAATTTTTACCCCGTTTCGCCATAGTCGGCGCCATAGTTTGTGGCGTGGGTGGAGTCATGCGATGCCGGGTCGCCGTCATTTTGTCGCCAAATCGTCACTCCTGCGCTGCTTCAGCGCGGGTGCGCTGGCTTTGAGCGCTTTGGCGCTGCTGCCGGCCGCCGCGCTGAGCGCCACCAAGCCCGCGGTGCGGCAAGTGGTTTCCCGCCAAGCTGTTTCGCACCGGCTCGCGTCGCACCGGGCCGCTTCCCGTCAGCTCGCTTCGCGGCAAGTCGTTTCCCGGCCGCACGTTTATCTGATGCGCGGACTTCTCAATATCTTCTCGCTGGGCATGGATCAGCTCGCTGCGGAAATCCAGCAGCGGGGCATCGATGCCAGCGTCTATAACCACACCTTCGCCGAGACTGTCGACGCGCAGATCGTGCGCATGTACCGCGCCGGCGATCACGGTCCCTATATGCTGATCGGCCACTCGCTTGGCGCCGATGCGGTGATGTGGATGGCGCAACAGTTGAACGCGCAAGGCGTGCCGGTTGCGCTGGTCGTGCCGGTGGACGGCACTCGCTCCTCGGCCGCGTCGCGCAATGTCGCCTGCGTCATCAATATGACCCAGCGCAGCTACGCCTATATGCGGCCCGGCGCCGGCTTCCACGGCATCCTCGATAATGTCGATTTCTCCGGTGATCCGGGCATCGATCATTTGACCATCGATAAATCGCCGCGAGTCCAGGCTGAAGCGCTCCGCTATGTGCTGGAAACCGCGCATGACGAAGCGTGCCGGCCCGGCGTCGCCGGCCAGACCATCGCCCGGTCGAAACAATCGCCGGCGCCGAGGCTCGCGGGGCCGAAGCTGGCGACGCCGGCCAAGACCGCTTCGCCCACGCTGCGGCCCGGCCTCGCCGGTTAAGCGTCACAGCGAAGACATTCGTCCAAGAAGCCGTCGGCGCAAAGGCTCGGGATAGATTCCGCCGAACTCCGCATGCTCCATCACGGTGCTGGAGCGCAATCGCTTCATGCTTTCCGCCGGCGCCGCTTCGCGGTTTTGGCGCGGATCGCGTGAATCCTCTCGATGCCAGCGGCGCGGGCCGCCTCCTGCAAACTATGGCGGATTTCATCGCGTTTTTCGTGAATCGACGCGATCACCGGCCCGGCCGGAACGCCCAGACCCACGAGCGCGGCTTCCGAGAGCTGCAGGCTCGCTTCCACGGTTTCCGGCACCGCATCGGTGGCGCCGAGGCTGTAGAGATGGCGGGCATGATCGGCGTCGCGGGCGCGCGACACGATCAGCACGTCATCGCGCATGGCGCGCACATGGGCGACGATGTCGTCGACCAGATCGTGGTCGTGGATGGTGATAACAACGCCGGCCGCCTCGGCGAGGCCGCAGGCTTCGAGAAATTTCGTGTCGGCGGCATCGCCGTAATAGACTTCGTGACCCTCGCGGCGGTCGTGCGTCACTGTCGCGGGGTTCAGGTCGGCGGCGATAAACGGAATGCTGTGCTGTTTCAAGAGCACGCAAACCATTTTGCCGACACGGCCGTAGCCGACCACAATGGCGTGCTTGCTGCCGGCGCTCGGCCGCGCCGTCAGCTCCGGCGGCGCCACCCCGGCGGTGCGCAGC
>JBARER010000194.1:0-32495 GCA_049796395.1 Xanthobacteraceae bacterium | reverse complement strand
GGGCACGTGCAGGGCCCGTTCGAGCAGCAAGAGGTATCGACCCCAGCCGCCGAAGCGCTCACAGCGCCCACGCCGACCGAGCCCGCGTTGAAGGAAGCGGTCGCCGATCTCGATGCGGCACCGCATGACGCCGCGTTGCCGAGCGCGCCGGAACCGCTTCAGCACCCGGTCGCGCCGGAAGAGCCGGCGCGACGCCGTTCGACCACCCGCGAGCGCGCGCCAATGGGAGGCAGCGAAGAAAACTTGCCACCGCCGCAGGGCCAGCAGCCAAGTGCGCCGGCCGAAGAACCGGTTGTTACCCAGTCCGGCGAGGCCGCAGAAAGCACCCTGCCGCGCCGCACCGGGTGGTGGTCGCGTCGCTTTGCCGGCGGCTGATCGCTCGCAAACGCTCGCTGTATTAGGTGTAGCATGATCTTTTCGGAAAACCGGTGTCCACTTTTCCGGATTATGCTGTGATGCAAAGCGCCTGGGTCGATCGCGACGCCGAGGCGCTGGCCGGCGAGCTTGCCGACAGGCAGGATGCGCAAGCTGCGGTCGATCGCGATTTTGCGCTGCGTATCTACAGCAGCCGCCTGTTGGGACGCGATCCGAAACTCGTCCTGCATGGAGGCGGCAATACTTCGCTGAAGACGACGCTTCGCGACCGCCTCGGCGACGAGGCGGAAGTGCTGCGCGTCAAATCCTCGGGCTCCGACTTGGCGAATATTGGCGTCGACGGATTTGTCGCCGTGCGCCTGCCGCCGATGCGCAAGCTTCGGGCGCTGCATTCGATTTCCGACGAAGACCTCGTCGGGATCGAACGCGCCAATCTGATCGATCCGCTGGCGCCGAACCCTTCCGTCGAAATGATGCTACACGCCTTCCTGCCGCACAAATTCGTCGATCACACCCACGCCACCGCGATGCTTAGCGTAATCGACCAGCCCGACGGCGAGCAAAAATGCGCCGACGTGTTCGGCAGGCGGCTCGGCTTTGTGCCCTATGTGATGCCGGGATTCGGCCTCGCCAAGGCGGCGATCGAGGTGTTCGATCGCGTAAAGCCGAGCGACGGCCTGATTTTGAGCAAACACGGCATCGTCACTTTCGGCGACAGCGCCCGCGAAGCCTACGAGCGGATGATCGCGATGGTGTCACTGGCCGAGAATTTCATCGCGCAGCGGCGCAAGTCGGTCGCGGCTCGTCCCGTGCCGCCCAACAGCGCAGCCGTCGCGCAGGTGGCGCCCATTATCCGCGGTGCCTGCAGCGAGAAGGATGGTGCGGTTGAAGGCGCGTGGGCGCGCCTCGTCCTCGAATTCCGCAACGGTGACGCAGTACAAAATTTCGTCAATGCCAACGATTTGGACCGCCTCGGCCAGTTGGGCGTGATCACGCCAGACCACACCATCCGCACCAAGAACTGGCCGCTGGTTTTGCCGGTACCGGAAACGGGAAAGCTCGACGAATTCACGACCGTCGCACATCGTCGAGCCGATGAATTCGCCGTCGACTATCATCATTATTTCGAACGCAACAGTAAACGTGTCCGCGGCATCAAGCACGAACTCGATCCCCTGCCCCGCGTGGTGCTGGTCGCCGGACTTGGCCTGTTCGGTCTCGGTCGCAGCAAGCGCGACGCGATCATCGCTGCCGACATCGCCGAGGCCTGGATCGAAGGCGTCAGCGATGCCGAAGCCATCGGTCGCTTCGAGTCGATCGCGGAAGCCGATATGTTCGACTGCGAATACTGGTCGCTCGAGCAAGCGAAACTTGGCCGGCGCCGTGATTTGCCGCTGGGAGGCCAGATTTGCGCGGTGACCGGCGCCGGCGGCGCAATTGGCGCCGCGGTTGCGAAGACATTTGCCGCTGCCGGCGCCGAAATCGCCTTGCTCGACGTCGATTTCGCTGCCGCCGGCGAGCAAGCCAAAAAATTCGGTCCGACCGCGTTGCCGGTCGCATGCGACGTGACCGACGCGGAGTCGGTCCGGACTGCCTTCGACAAGGTCATCAGAAATTACGGCGGCGTGGATATCGTCGTATCGAATGCCGGCGCGGCCTGGCAGGGGCGCATTGGCGACGTCAACGAAGACATTTTGCGCAGAAGCTTCGAGCTGAATTTCTACGGCCATCAGCGCGTGGCCCAGGCGGCGGTGAAAATCATGCGCGCGCAAGGCACCGGCGGCTGTCTGTTGTTCAACGTGTCGAAACAGGCGGTCAATCCGGGACCGAATTTCGGACCCTATGGCATCCCAAAGGCAGCGGCTCTCGCGCTGATGCGCCAATATGCGCTCGACTACGGCGCGGACGGCATCCGCGCCAACGCCGTCAACGCCGATCGCATCCGCTCCGGGCTCCTGACGCCCGACATGATCGCCTCGCGTTCCCAGGCGCGCGGCGTTTCCGCGAAAGACTACATGAGCGGCAATCTTTTGGCTCGCGAAGTGACCGCTGAGGATGTGGCGCAAGCCTTTTTGCACCTGGCGCTGGAATTAAAAACCACTGCCTGCGTCACCACCGTCGACGGCGGCAATATCGCCGCCGCGATGCGGTGACTGTGACACAAGACACGCGAAGCGCCGCCGCACTGCGCGCTAAAATGGATGTTCGTCGGCCGGCAATCGCCATGGCCGCACATAATCCGCTAACGGCGAAACTCGCCGCGAACGCCGGTTTCGATGCGATCTGGGGCAGCGGTTTCGAGCTTTCGGCGTCCTTCGCGGTGCCGGACGCCAACATACTTTCAATGAACACGCATCTGGACATGATGCGGGCGATCGGCACGGCACAGGATACGCCGGTGATTGCCGACCTTGATACCGGCTTTGGCAATGCTGTGAATGTCGCCTACGTCGTGCCGCAATACGCGGCCGCCGGCGTCGCCGCGGTGGTCATCGAGGACAAGACCTTTCCCAAAGACTCGTGTCTGCGTGCCGGCGGCCGTCAGGAACTGGTGCCAGTGGAAGAATTCCAGGGCAAAATCGCCGCGGCCAAGGTCACAGACAGTCTGGTTGTTATCGCGCGCACCGAAGCGCTGATTGCCGGCGCCGGCCAGGCCGAAGCACTGCGCCGGGGTATAGCCTATGGGGAAGCCGGTGCCGATGCGATCCTCATCCACAGCAAACAAAAAACGCCCGACGAGATCGTAGCGTTCTGCAAAGCGTGGCCTGGACACGTCCCGTTAGTGCTGGTTCCGACCGCCTATCCCCAGCTTTCGTTTGCCGACATCGCCGAACTCGGCAAAGTCGGCCTGGTGATCTGCGGCAATCACGCGATCCGGGCCGCGGTCGCGGCGATGCAGAACGCTTTCCGCCGCATTCTGGCAGAAGGCGGGATCGCCGGCGTCGAGAAAGACATAGCTACGGTCGCCGAAGTGTTCGCGCTCCAAAATGACGCCCACATGCGCGACCTGGAAAAGGCATTTCTGCGTTAGGTGCCTTGCTCGATCGGGCCGCCGCTATCGGCCCAATCCTTGAAGCCACCCATATTAAAGACCTTCTCGTAGCCAAAATCCTTGAGCAGCTTGCCGGCCAGCGCCGCGCGACCGCCTGACCCGCAGTAAAGAATGATGTTCTTTTCCTGGGAGAAATTCTTGTCGTATGTCGGGGCATGCGGATCGGCCTTGAACTCGAGCAAGCCGCGCGAGACATGGACCGCGCCAGCAATCTTGCCGCTTGCGGCCACTTCAGAGCCGTCGCGCACGTCGACCACGAGCGTATTGCCTTGAGTGATCATATCCGTTGCCTGAACCGAAGTAATTCTTGGCACCGCCGCATTGGCGATCTCCATCATCTGTTTGACGCTTGTGGCATAATCTTTCTCGTCCTTGGGCGCCTGCCCGAGGCGAAAGCTATCTGGTTTCAACCGTTGGCGAAACACCGGCGGGCAACAGCTCAATCGCTCGACAAAATCACGTTCTTCAAGATCGGATAGATCTGCTTTTCCCAGCGTGAGCCGGAGAACACGCCGTAGTGGCCGACTCCGGCCTGCATGTGGTGGCGCTTGAGATAGGGCCGCAGCTTGCTGCAAAGGTCGTGCGCCGCCACCGTCTGGCCGACGGCGCAGATGTCGTCGCGCTCGCCTTCCACCGTCAGCAGCATGGTCTTGCGGATGGCGCTCGGGTCGACGCGCTGGCCGCGCCATTGAAGCTCGCCCTTCGGCAGCGCGTGGTCCTGGAAAATAAGCTGAACCGTTTCCAGATAAAACTCCGCGGTGAGATCGAGCACGGCGAAATATTCGTCGTAGAACGCCTTGGTCACCGCCGCCTTTTCCAGTTCGCCGGCGGCGAGATTGTCGTACAGCTCCTTGTGCGCCTTGATGTGGCGTTCGACGTTCATGCTCATGAAGGCGATGAGCTGGACGAAACCGGGATAGACGCGGCGGAAGGCGCCTGGATAGCGCAGCGGCACGGAAGCGGTCAGCGTGCGCTCGAACCATTCGATGGTCTGCTTCTTGGCGAGCTCGTTGACCTTGGTTGGATTGATGCGGGTATCGATCGGGCCCGCCATCAGCGTCATCGAGCGCGGCTGCGCCGGGTTGCCGTCTTGCGCCATCAGCGCGGTGGCGGCGAGCGTGGCGACGCAGGGCTGGCACACCGCCAGGATATGCGCGCCCGGCCCGATGGCTTCGAGGAATTTGATCAGGTGCTCGGTATATTCGTCAACGCCGAAGCGGCCGGCGGTCAGCGGCACATCGCGAGCATTATGCCAGTCGGTAATGTAGACGTCGTGATCCGGCAGCATGGTGCGCACGGTGGCGCGCAACAGCGTCGCAAAGTGACCGGACAGCGGCGCCACCAGCAGCACCCGCGGCTGCGCGGTGGCGATATCCTTCTTGAAATGCAGCAGCGTGCCGAACGGCGTCCGCGCCGCCACCTCCTCGCGGACCTCCACCTCGCGGTTGCCGACCGTGATGCTGTCAATGGCGAACGGCGGCCGGGTATGGGTCAACCCGGCGCGCGCGATCAGCTCGTAGACCGCAGTAAGATTACGCAACGCCGGATGGTCGGACAGAAGCGGGGCGCCGCCCGAATTTGCCGCCAAGCTGGCCCAGGCGCGGACCGGCGTCATGATGTCGGATTGCAGCTGATAAGCGAGATACAGCATCCCGGAGTACAGTTCAGCTCCTACGGGTGCCGCGGTTCGCCCCGACAGCGAACACACTCTCACCCCCCTAAAGATCCAGGCTAGTGCATTTTTTGTTGCGCTGCGACAAGAATATGAACATCCTGCGTCTATGGGACGGGGGCGAGGTCAGGGGCTGCCCAAAGAAGGATCAGCACACCGCCGCAAATCCGTGCCTTGGTCGCTAACCGATTGAGTCAGGCTGATTTTCCAACGCGAGCAATGGAATGTCCAAGGCCATATTGACACTAGCCAGCAAGAATTACGGCTCCTGGTCGCTGCGCGGCTGGTTGCTATGCAAAATGGCGAACCTCGATTTCGAGGAGCGCCATGTCTCGACCGACGACCCCTCGACGCGGGCGGAACTGCTGCTTTTGTCGCCATCGTTTCTCGTACCGTGCCTAATCCACGACAATCTGAAAATATGGGATACGCTGGCGATCGCCGAATATCTCCACGAGCTCAATCCGGGTGCCGGCCTGTTGCCCGCCGATCAGGCGCAGCGCGCGCATTGCCGGTCGATCTGCGGGGAAATGCATTCCGGCTTCGCCAATCTGCGCGCCGCGCTGCCGATGAATATCAAGGCGCATTTTCCGGGCTTCAAATCCTGGGCGGGCGCCCGCGGCGACATCGAACGCATCACCACGATCTGGCGCGAATGCCTCAGCCAATATGGCGGTCCCTATCTGTTCGGCAAAAAGCCTGGCGCCGCCGACGCCATGTATACGCCGGTATGCTCGCGCTTCACCACCTACGACGTGGCGTTGGACCAGGCCGCCAAGGGCTATTCCGGCACCATGATGACCATGCCGTTGATGGAGGAGTGGATCGCCGGCGCCAAAGCCGAGCCGGACGAGTTGGAAGAGCTTGACGTCGAGTTTTGACTCGGTGGTCCGCTTTTAACATTAGCACCCATGTCCGGCGTGCCATTGTACGAATGCGGGACATGCTCTCAGCGGGAGGAGACCCACGGATGCCGGTCAGCAAGATCAACGGTGTGAACATCAATTGGCGCGTGGTCGGCGATCGCGCCAAGGACAATCATCCTTGGGTGGTGATGACGACTGGCGGCCGGCGTGGCCATGACGAGTTCATCCCGCTCGCGGAAAAGATCGCAGCCTACGGCTATCGCGTGATGCTGCACGACCGCCGCAACACCGGCGCTTCGGACATCCTGATCGCTGGCGAGGAAGGCGAGGAGACGATCTGGACGCGGGACATGCACGCGCTGCTGTCCGAGCAAAAGGCTTTGCCGGCCTTTTTCAGCGGCTCCTCGGCTGGCGCCCGTACCTCGATCTTGTACTGCCTCAATTACCCGCACGACGTTCGCGGACTGCTGCTGCTGCGGGTCACCGGCGGAGCAGTTGCGGCTGGCCGGCTGCCCGAACAATATTATGGACAGTTCATCCGGGCTGCAGAGCAGGGCGGCATGGCCGCGGTTTGCGCCATGGACGCCTGGAAAGAGCGCTTCGCCGCCAATGCGGCGGGCGCCGATTACATGGCGCGGCTGCCGGTGAAGCAATTTCTCGAGGTGATGAAGCGGTGGAACGACGTCTTCGTTGCCGGCGCGCATTATCCGGTCATGGGGGTGACCGCGGCACAACTGGCTGACGTCAGAGTCCCTGCGATTATCATTCCCGGCAACGACAATACCCATTCCAGCAAGAGCGGTCTTGTTGCGCACGAACTGATCGCCGGCAGCGAACTGCATCGGCTGCCGATCCAAGACCTCGACGTGCCGCTCATTCCATTTCCGGACTGGAGCGCCCACGAGCCGGAGATCGCGCGCGTATTCGCCGAATTCATGAAGCGCACGGTTGCGGCGGAGAGCCAGGCGGCGTAGACGCCGGAGGCACTACTCCCCCTGAGTCAATCCCACTTCGCAGTGCCGGAATAGGACCAGTCGACGATCCGGCCTCCGGGATTGGCGAGCGCGGCGATCTCGGCCATGTCCTCATCGCTCAAGACGAAATCGAATAGCGCGGCATTCTCCGAGAGCCGCTCGAGTTTACTGGTGCGCGGAATGACGACGATATCCTGCTGCACCAGATAGCGCAGGCAGACTTGCGCTGCGGTTTTTTTATGGGCAGCGCCGATGCGCCCGAGCGCCGCGTCGTTCTTGGCGCTGCCGCGGGCCATCGGGCTGTAGGCCACAGCCGCCATGCCATGCGCATGGCATGCCGCGATCACCTTGGACTGGTCGAGGAAGGGGTGACATTCGATCTGGTCGCACACCAACGGCTCGCTCGCGATCTGCACGGCCTCCTCGATCAGCGCCACGGTGAAATTGGAAACACCGATGTGGTGGGCCAGCCCATCGGTCTTGATCTTGCAAAGCGCGGGCAGCGTTTCCGACAAAGGAATCTGCGGATTGGGCCAGTGCAGCAGCAAGAGGTCGACTTCGCTCAAGCGCAGCCGCATCAGGCAGTCGCGAGCCGCCCGTTCCAGCGCACGTGGCGCAAAATGCGACGGCCAGATTTTCGTGGTGACGAAGACGTCGTTACGCTTGACGCCGGAAGCACGGATGCCGTCGCCGACGTCACGTTCGTTGTCGTACATTTCCGCCGTGTCGACGTGGCAATAGCCGAGACGCAGCGCCTGCTCGACGACCCGCGCGCAGGTGCGACCGCGCAATTCCCAGGTACCGAGCCCGACCAGCGGAATTTTTGCGCCGTTAGCCTCGACGGCGGGAATTGGTCCGATCGCTGTCACGTCGCCTGTGGTTCCCTGCCCTCATGACTGCGGGCTCCGCCCCGCAGGATTATCTGTCTTAATTCGAGTCCAATGCCGTCCGCGCCAGGCTGTTCCGCTCAGCGCGCCTTGCCGAGCACGGCGAAGGCGGCCTCGGGCGCTTGCTCGATGACTTTGAGCAACGCGCGCGCCGGGCCGCGCGGCGAGCGCTTACCCTGTTCCCAATTACGTACGGTCTCGACTGGAACGCCAATTCGGGCGGCAAAAGCCGCCTGGGTCAAGCCGGTGCGGCTACGGAGATTACGGGCATAAGCCGCGTCGTTGAACCGATCCGCGGCGCGGGCCGCATTATGCGCGGCCGTGGCGATGGCGCGCGGATCGCTGGCAATGGCGCGCTCGCTGCCGTCCGGCAGCACCTCGACCAAACGTCCGTCCGCTTTCAATCGCACGCGCAGCATGGCGCTCGTTCCGGCGGTGGCCCGGCATTTTGGGCTCACTGGCATCATAGCTGATTCGTCGTGAATCCAATGAGTTAGTAGGCCAACACGACATTCATACTGGCATTGACCTACTCGGTCTTCGGCCGATTAGGCCAATGAACCAACAAACCATCCTCACAGCCGGCTGAAAAAATCGAGCACCATTGCCCGCCGGGCGGTTTCACGGGCGACGCACGCCGCCTGCATCGGATAGGCCATCGAGCCCTG
The DNA here is from genome assembly GCA_049796395.1 of Xanthobacteraceae bacterium. Classification (GTDB taxonomy): domain Bacteria; phylum Pseudomonadota; class Alphaproteobacteria; order Rhizobiales; family Xanthobacteraceae; genus BOG-931. Next base: position 24,001 of record JBARER010000194.1, on the reverse strand, counting down.
AATTTTGTCTTGGTAGAACGTGCAGGTCGTATCGCGATAGGCAAGCCAGGCCCGCTGCATCGCGCGGGCTTTGGCGGCCTGCTCATCGTCGAGTTCGCCGAGCAGCGTTTTGTAGTTGCCGTTGAGGAGTTTATCCCAGATTGCGGTTTCGATTTGGTAGCATTGCGCGGCCGGCCCATCGCCCTGGCGGCCCGGCGGGCCGATGCAGGGATCGGCGACCAGCTTGAATAAGCATTGCTGCTCGCCGGCATCGAGATCATCGCGGTTCTTGGCGGCGCAGTCGCGGATGGCCTTCACCTCCTGCAGGCTCGGCGCGCGCGACTGAGCGTGCGCGGCGTCTCCCGGCAATGCCGCGAGCATCACAAGAACTAAACCGCTGATGATCCCCGAAAGACCTGGACGCATAAGACCGGGAACAGTCATGGAACACTTCATTTGAGCCTACCCTAGAGGTCGCCGTCGCAAGGCGCTTGGTTCAAACTCTGGAGCCCAAAGAATATCCGAAAATCGCCGCCCCGGGCGGCATCGACCCGTTGGCGCGATTTGTCATGCTCGGCGCGGGCGCGCCATTTGCATCGGCGGTCTTGCGGCGTAATCATTCGAACGCCGGGCCGCATCGGGAACATTTACAATGACCACGCTTATACGCGGCGGCACCGTCGTCAATCACGACCATTCGCACCGGGCCGACGTTCTTGTTCGCGACGGCGTCATCGCCGCGCTCGGCACAGCGCTCGAGACGCCCGCAGGCGCAGAGATTGTCGAGGCCGACGGCTGCTACGTGATGCCGGGCGGTATCGATCCGCACACGCACCTCGAATTGTCGTTCATGGGCGCGGTCTCCGTCGACGATTTCGAATGGGGCTGCAAGGCCGCCCTTTCCGGGGGCACCACGATGGTCGTGGATTTTTGCATCCCCAATCCGGGCCAGTCGCTGCTTGCCGCCTATCAGGACTGGCGCCGCAAAGCCGAAGGTGCGGCCTGCGACTACGGATTTCACATGGCCGTCACCTGGTGGGACAAGCGGGTGTTCGACGAGATGGCCGTCTGCGTCAAAACCTACGGCATCAACACGTTCAAGCACTTCATGGCCTATAAGGGCGCGTTGATGGTCAACGACGACGAGCTTTACCACTCGTTCCAGCGCTGCGCCGCACTCGGCGCCATGCCGCTCGTTCACGCCGAGAATGGCGACGTCGTTTGGCACCTGCAGCAGCATTATCTCGGCAGCGGTGTGAACGGCCCCGAGGGTCACGCCTATTCGCGGCCGCCGGCGGTGGAGGGCGAGGCCACCAATCGCGCGATCATGATCGCGGACATGGCCGGCTGTCCGCTCTATGTCGTGCACACGTCGTGCCGCGACGCGCACGAGGCCATCGCGCGGGCGCGCGCCGCCGGCAAGCGGGTATTCGGCGAACCGCTGATCCAGCACCTCCTCCTCGACGAAGACGAATATCGCGACCGTGACTGGGACTATGCCGCGCGGCGCGTGATGTCGCCGCCGTTCCGCCCCAAAGACCATCAGGCGAGTCTCTGGGCCGGCCTGCAGTCCGGTTCGCTGCACGTCGTGGCGACCGACCATTGCGCCTTCACCACCGCGCAGAAGCGGCTCGGCCGCAGCGATTTCACCAAAATCCCCAACGGCACCGGCGGACTGGAGGACCGCATGCCGGTGTTGTGGACGGCGGGTGTGAATACCGGCCGGCTGACGAAGGAGGAATTTGTCGCGGTAACTTCGGCGAACGCGGCGCGTATTCTCAATCTCTATCCAAAAAAAGGCGCGGTCGCGGTCGGCTCCGACGCCGACCTCGTCATCTGGGATCCGAGCGCGACCAAGACGATCGCGGCCAAGACGCAGATCAGCAGGATCGACTACAACGTGTTCGAGGGCTTTGTCTGCACCGGCCTGCCGCGCGCGACCTTGTCGCGCGGCGAACTCAGTTGGCTGGACGGCGATCTGCGCGCGAAAGCCGGCGACGGCCGCTACGTGCCGCGCGATCCGTTCCCAGCCGTCCACGTCGCCAATGCGACCTGGCGCGAACGGACCGCCCCGCGCGGTGTGCACCGTGCCGAAGTGACACCTTAGCAAAACGGAGCTGGCGCGTGGCGCTGCAAAACCTCACCATCGACGGCAAGCGGCTTTGGGACCAGTTGATGGAGACCGCGAAGATTGGCGCCACAGCAAAGGGCGGCATCTGCCGGCTGACGCTGACCGATCTCGACCGCCAGGTGCGCGATTGGTTCAAAGCGCAATGCGAGGCGCTCGGCTGCACTGTCGCCGTCGACGAAGTCGGCAACATGTTCGCCCAGCGGCCCGGCAAGGACCCTGCCCTGCCGCCGATCGCCATGGGTTCGCATCTCGACACCCAGCCGACTGGCGGCAAGTTCGACGGCGTGTTGGGTGTCCTCGGCGCGCTCGAAGCGATGCGCACCCTGCACGAGGCCGGCTACGAAACCAACGCGCCGATCGAGATCGTCAACTGGACCAACGAAGAGGGCTCGCGTTTTGCTCCCGCCATGCTGGCGTCGGGTGTTTTCGCCGGCGTGTTCACGGCGGACTATGCCTATGCGCGCACCGACCGGGACGGCAAAACCTTCGGCGAGGAACTGGCGCGTATCGGCTACAAGGGCGAGGAGAAATCCGGCGCGCGCAAATTCTCCGCCATGTTCGAGCTGCACATCGAGCAAGGTCCGATCCTCGAGAGCGAAGACCGCATGATCGGCGTCGTGCAGGGGGTGCAGGGCATGCGCTGGTACGAGGTCACGGTCGCCGGCCAGGAAGCCCATACCGGCGCGACGCCGATGCATTTGCGCAAAAACGCGCTCATCGGCGCGGCGCGCATGATCGAGCGCATCGATGCCATCGCCCGCGAGCATGCGCCCGATGCCGTCGGCTCGGTCGGGTTGATCGAAAACAAACCGAACAGTCGCAATGTCATCCCCGGCGAAGTGTTCTTCACCGTCGACTTCCGCCATCCGGACGAGAGCGTGCTGGACGCGATGGAGGCCAAATTCCGTTCAAGCGTTGCCGACATCCTCACCCCGCTCCGGCTCACTTGCAGCGAGACGCGCATCTGGAATTCGCCGGCGGTGAAATTCGCCCCCGCGCTGATCGAATGTGTGCGCATCGGCGCTGCAAAGGCAGGCTTTCGGTCTCGCGACATTATTTCCGGGGCGGGTCACGACTCCGCCTACATCGCCCGCGTTGCGCCGACGACGATGATTTTTGTGCCTTGCGCCGGCGGCATTTCGCACAATGAAGCGGAATCGACGAGCTTCGACGAATGCGCCGCCGGCGCGCAGGTTCTGCTCAATGCGGTCCTGGAGTTCGACCGGCGGCTGCGCTGATTCAGGCTGTGCCGCCGGCAGCGCGGGGCCATTTCCGCATCTGTCAACTTGATGACAGACAGCGCCGTTTTTCAAGCCCAAATTGGCACTTTGTTGAGGGGAGCTTACGAAGGGGTTGATTATGTCCATTACAGCGTACTTTTCCAATCCCACCGTCGATCCGGAAATCACCGGCGTGCTGAGCGCCGCCTTCGACACCGCTTGGCAGCGCGTCGTCGATTCCGGCAGCCCGCTCGCGGCCGTCGATGCGGCCGCCGCCATGCGCGAGATATTGGCAAAAAACATCATCGCCGCCGCGCAAGACGGCGAGCGCGACAAAAACGGATTGGTCGAAGGCGCGCTGGCGCACCTAACCCTTTCGGCGCAAACCCGCGCCGCGGCCCCATCGCGCTGAATCGTCGCCGGTCGCCGACACACGTCGTCGGTCGCTCTACCCCGGAGCCCGCTCGCATGCCGACGGCCCCGTCTGGGACCAAATAGAAAGACCGAGGAATTGGCGCACCGTGCAGCAAAATCGCAATAGGTTACTCGCTTCCCTTTCGGCAAACGAACTCAGTCGTTTGCAGACGCATTTCCGGGAAGTTTCGATCACTCAGGGGGCTTTGCTGGAGGAGCGCGGGCAGCGCGTCGATGCGGTATTCTTTCCGCAATCCGGGATGATTTCGCTTATTGTCGAAATGCCGGAGGATGAGACAGTTGAAGTCGGCATGGTCGGATCGGAAGGCGCGATCGGTTTGAACGCGGGATTGGGCTCCCGTGTCGCCAGCGTCACGGCTCTGGCGCAAGTTTCCGGCATCGCGTTCTGCATCCCCGCCTCCCGCTTTCGCAACATCGTCACGGGCAGCGAGCACCTCCACGCATTGATCGTGCGCTATAACGAGATTATCGCCGGCCAAATCCAGCAGACCGCCGCATGCAATGCATTGCATGATGTGGGCTCCCGATTGAGCCGATGGCTGTTGCAGACCAGTGACCGCACCGATAGCGATACGATTCCATTCACTCGCGAATTCCTCGGCAAAATGCTGGGCGTCCGGCGCGGCACCGTTTCCGCGGTGGCGGCGCAATTCGAAAGCGCCGGGCTCATCAAGACCCATCGCGGTCAGATCAAGCTTGTCAATCGCGACGGCCTGAAGAAAGAGGCGTGCTATTGCTACCAATATTTGCGCAATCACATCGATCGTCTAGTGCCGAAAAAATAGTCGCCGATGCCGGGCACACCGGAGCCCAGGTTCTGCTCAACGCGGTGCTGGAATTCGACCGCACGTTGGGGTGAGCGACAAGCTCTACGCGTCCTCGCCCCACGTTCGTCGCAACACCCGCAGCCAATTGCGGAAGCAGACTTTCTCGATCAGCAGCTCGCCAAAGCCCCGCTCGCGCATCGCCTGCACCAAGATTTGCAGGCCGCCGGCATTGCCCAATGCCGCGGGAATCAATGCGCCGTCGAAATCGGAGCCTATTCCGACACCGTCCTCGCCGGCATGTTTGAGCATATGTTCCACGTGCTGCACGATCAGCTCGACGGGCGTGTCCTTGTCGTGACGGCCGTCCGGACGCAGGAAGGCCGCGGCGAAATTGACGCCGGCGAGGCCGCCGGATTCGCCGATCGCGGTCAATTGCTGGTCGGTCAGATTGCGCGAATGCGGGCTGACGGCATGCGCGTTGGAATGCGAGGCGACCAGCGGCGCATTGCTGAGTGCGGCGATGTCCCAAAAGCCGCGCTCGTTCAGATGCGACAGATCGATCAGAATCCGCAACCGGTTGCAGGCGCCGACCAGCGCCTTGCCGAGGTCGGTCAACCCGGGGCCCGTGTCGGGCGACGACGGGCAGCGGAACGGCACGCCATGGCCAAAAACATTTGGCCGGCTCCATACCGGCCCGAGCGAGCGGAGCCCCGCCGCGTAGAGCACGTCCAACACCTCGAAATTTGCGTCGATAGCCTCCGCACCTTCGATGTGCGGCACCGCCGCCAATACGCCGTCGGCGAGGCAGCGTTCGATATCGGCGGCAGTTCGGCAAACGCGAACGCGGCCGGCCGATTCCCGCTCGATCCGCAATAGCAGCGCGGCCATGGCGAAGGTCACCCGCTGCGCTTCCATGATGTCGAGGGCCGGCGGCTCGGGATCATCGCCGATGGCGCTGCCGGTGACGCCCTTGGTGTCTTGGCCGGTCGCTGCACTGGCGGCGCGATCTCTTCGTTTCGGCGACGGAACGAAGATTGCGAATAAGCCGCCGGCAAATCCACCCTTGCGCGCCTTGGGAAGATCCAAATGGCCCTTGTCCGCGCCGCCCAGGAACGACGCGACCGCGTCCGCGCCGCCATGCAGATGCAATCGCAGCAGGACGTCGTTATGGCCGTCGAAGATTGGGATGGGTTTGGCCGTCACCGCGGTCCTTCGCCGTAAAGCCCGATAGTGCGGCTAGCCGACCCATCCGTCAAAGCGCGGCAGATCAGCCTAGCTGACCGCCAAGACGTGAATGGCCGTGAGGGCTTCAGATCACGCCGTGGAGCAGACCGACGGCCACCGCCTCGACCCTGGTTTTGACCCCAAGGCGCTTTTTAGCCTTCTCGATGTGAAAGTGCGCCGTCGCCGGCTTGATGCCGACCAGCGTTGCCATATCGTTGTCGGATTTGCCCGCCGCCGCCCATTGCAAGCATTCGATTTCGCGCGGGCTGAGCCTTGGCCGATCCATGTCCGACAAACCAAATCCCTCCGCGGTGCGGCAGCGTTCCCAGACCGCGCGTGACATCATTTCAAGCACTGCACGATCCGCTGCACGGAAGGTGAGCGGGCGGCTCGCCGCGAGCGAGACCAAGCCCTGCATATTGCCCGGTCCATGAATCGGCACTCCAAAGACATCGGTGTAGCCATAAGCCAGGGCGGCCTCGTACAACTCGCGTTGCTTTCCGGCGAGATTGAGACGCGGAAGAACCTCGCTGAACCAAAACGGGCTTACCCGGCGGCGCGCCTCCACCAGCATGGGATCGTGCTCGTAAAATCGATTCTTTTCGTAGAATTCGAGCCAGTCAGGCGGCCAACTGACAAAGAAAAAACGGCTCTTGCGGTTGCGGCCGACCCCGGCCCAGGCGCCGCAAGCGGCGGCGGAAAAACCGATATGCCCGACGGCGTTGAGAAAATCCTCGGCCGCCACCGCCGCGCTGCTCGTCGAACAGCGGGCGATGAAGTTCAATCCATCTTCCGTGATTTCCGCCACTCAGCGTCCCCCAGACGCCGCACCGAAAAGACAACCCGCCATACTTTTCAGCGACGATCAATGACAATTATCTGATCGTCTCCTCCGTCGAAAACCATCACCGCGTCTTCTCGAAGATCTCCCGCCCGATCAGCATGCGGCGAATTTCGCTGGTGCCGGCGCCGATTTCATAAAGTTTTGCGTCGCGCAACAGGCGGCCGGCTGGAAAGTCGTTGATATAGCCGTTGCCACCCAAACACTGGATCGTCTCCAGCGCCATCCAGGTGGCGCGCTCGGCGGCGTAGAGGATGGCACCGGCGGCGTCTTCGCGCGTGGTCTCGCCGCGATCGCAGGCGTTGGCGACGGCATAGACATAGGACTTCGCGGCATTGAGCGTCACATACATGTCGGCGAGCTTCGCCTGCATCAGTTGGAATTTGCCGATCGGCTGGCCGAATTGCGTGCGCTGATGCAGATACGGAATGACGAGATCGAGGCACGCCTGCATGACCCCGAGCGGTCCAGCGGCCAGCACCGCGCGCTCGTAGTCGAGACCCGCCATCAGCACGTTGACGCCGTTGCCGACGACGCCAAGCACGTTGTCGCGCGGCACCTCACAGTCGGCGAAGACGATCTCACTGGTATCGGAGCCACGCATGCCGAGCTTGTCGAGCTTCTTGCCCGCAGCAAAGCCCTTAAAGGCTTTTTCGACGATGAAGGCCGTGATGCCGCGCGCGCCCGCCGTGCGATCGGTCTTGGCATAGACCACGAGCGTGTCGGCGACGGGCCCGTTGGTGATCCACATTTTCGAGCCGTTGAGAACGTAAGCATCGCCTTTGCGGTCGGCGCGGGTGCGCATCGAGACGACGTCGGAGCCGGCGCCGGGCTCCGACATCGCCAGCGCCCCGACATGCTCGCCGGAGATGAGCTTGGGCAGATAGCGCCGCTTCTGCTCGTCGCTACCGTTGCGCCGCAACTGATTGACGCACAGATTGGAATGCGCGCCATAGGATAGGCCGACCGCGGCGGAGGCCCGCGAAATCTCCTCCATCGCCACGCAATGATGCAGATAGCCGAGACCGGCGCCGCCCCACTCCTCTTCGACGGTGACGCCGAGCAAACCGAGCGCGCCGAGCTGCGGCCATAGCTCGCGCGGAAAGCTGTTCGAGCGGTCGATCTCGTCGGCTAAAGGTGCGATCTTGCTCTGGGCGAAACCGCGTACACTGTCGCGCAACAATTCGACCTCGCTGCCGAGACCGAAATCGAGCCCAGGTAAACTGTTCGCAAGCATCTCTTGGTCCGTTGCCGGCGCCGTCAGACCCAAACCGCCGAAGGCCGCTGCCTTATAGATAGCGGCTCGGTGGCGCCATGTCAGGATACCGAAGTCAGGAGACCAAAGTCAGGAGACCGAAGTCAAGACGCGGAATTGGCACCGGTGCGTGCGCCGCTGCGCGGGCCGGCTACTCGCGCCAGTATCTTATCGATCGACTCGGCCGGACAGGCTTTGGCGAACAGGAAGCCCTGCATCTCGTCGCAGCCAGCCAGCCGCAGCAAGACCCGCTGCTCGTTGGTTTCGACGCCTTCCGCCAGCACTTTCATGCCCAGCGCATGACCGAGCGTGACGATCGATTGAATGATGGCGCCGGCATTGCCGGTGGTGCCCAACGAGGCGACGAAGCTGCGATCGATCTTCAGCCGATCGAAAGGGAATTTTTGCAGGTAGTTCAAGCTCGAATAACCGGTGCCGAAATCGTCGAGGGCGGTGGAAACGCCGAGCGCGCGCAAGGTTTCGAGCCGGGCCTGAGTTTCCTCCGGGTCGTCGATGAGAATGCCTTCGGTGACTTCGAGCACGACGCGGGACGCGGCGATGCCGGTCTCGGCGACAACCCTCCGCATCAGGTCGACGAGGCTGCGGCTGCGTATCTGCACCGGCGACAGGTTGACCGAGACAAACAGGCTCGGCCAGCGCGCGCCGTCGGCGAGCGCCCGCCGCAGCACGATCTCGCCGAGCCTGATCATGAGGCCGCTCTCTTCAGCGAGCGGAATGAACAGCGACGGGGCGATCGGGCCGCGGGTGGGATGCGTCCAGCGCAGCAGCGCTTCGACCCCGACCATGGCGCCGCCCTCGGCGGCGACCACCGGCTGATAGTGAACGTTGAAGACGTCCTGGGCGATGGCGGCTTCCAGTTCCCGCAGGAAGAAGCGGCGTTCGGCATGCTGTTCATGGATTTGCGGCACAAAGCGGCGTACCGATCCGCGCCCGCTGCGCTTGGCGGTCCGCAGCGCCAGCGCCGCATGCCGCTGGAGCTCGTCGCCGGTGGTGCCGTCCTGCGGCGATTGCGCCAGCCCGATTCCGCTGCTGATCTGCCATTGCTGATCCATGACAATGGGCGCGGCCAGCGCCGCCGTGATCTTGTCGGCGAGCTGCATCGCGATCTGGGTGTCCTCGCCCGCGACGATGGCGGCGAACTCGTCATCCTGAAAGCGGCCCAGCACGGCGCCTGGCGGCAGCGCCGATTTCAACCGCTCGACGATGGCGCACAACACGGTGTCGCCGCCGGCGCGCCCCAGCGCGTCGTTGATTTCGCGATAGCCGTCGAGATCGATAAGAGCGAAGACGACCAAACGCGAGCCGCGCCCGGCAATGACCTCGTCTAATCTTTGCAGCACGGCGCGCCGGTTCGGCAGCCCGGTCAAATCGTCCCGGGTTGTCAGCCTGCGGATGGTTTCGCGGCCGCGCGCGAACGAAACTGCAAGGCGCCGCGTGGCCCGCATCGCCGCATAGGCGCCAGCGGCCAGGATAATCCCGGTGCCGGCGAGCAGGCCCCATAGCCAATTCATCGCCACCACAAAGGCATGGTCCGGTGCCCAGCTGAACCAACCGAGGATGCGGCCTTGTGCGCCATGCACCGACTGAACTTCGCGGCCGCGCTCGTCGGCAAGGACGCCGTCGAATCTCAGATCGTGCAGCCCGGAGCGCCGCTCGATCAAAGCGATCTGACCAGCGTCAAAACGGTCGGTGTCGCCCAATACGCCATGGAGTTCGGCAAGCGAAGCTTGCAGCGCGGCATGCTGTTCGGCCATGCGCCGGCTGTTGTAGCGCTCGGTTTCAAGAAGACCCGCCGCCGCGCCGGCCAGTACAGCCAGCGCCAGGACAAAGGACAGAACCGTGCCGATGCGCGCAGCATCGGCGGACAGAGGGAAGCGACCCGTTCGCCGCCGCGCCCAAAAATTGCGGGCTTCCACAGCGGCCTTCATTGCTTACGCCCCTTACACACTCAAAGCGCTAGCGTAAGCCGCCGGGATTAACGCCAAGGAAAAGCGTGGGAACCGAGCGCGACGAATTGTAACGCCTTTTATCAACAGAAGCGGCGCCACGAATCTGAGCATTAACATGACATTAACTACGAAAACCTGTAGTCCTTTCTAAGGGTGTGGCAGTTGTCGGCAGGCGCGACGCCTGCGTTGCGAGGACGAGGGATGGCGGGTTTTCGGGCCGGCCTTTTGGCTGCGGCTTTAGCGACGGCGGCAAGCCTGCCGCTCGCCGCCGTTTCCGCGCGCGCCGAGGATCAAATCGCCGCCCAGGCGACTCCCGCGGCGCAACCCGTAGAACAGGCGAAAAGCCAAGGCGCCGCCCAGGTTCAGAACCAACTTCAAAACCAGGTCCAGAACCCGGCGCCGGACAAAAGCCAAGCCTGTCCCGGAAATCCCGATGCGCTCGGCACCAGCCGCGTGCTGCCGATCGATTTCAGCCAGTATCAGCAGCTCGGCCGCATGCAATATCCAGATTCGCTGCCGCTCAACGACAAGGAGGTCGTCATCACCTTCGACGACGGACCCTTGCCGCCGTCGACCGACAAGGTGCTGGACGCGCTGGCGGCGCAATGCGTCAAAGCGACGTTCTTCATGGTCGGCGAGATGGCGCGCACGTTTCCTGCAACCGTGCGCCGTGTCTATGAGGAAGGTCACACGATCGGAACCCACAGCGATCATCATCCGACCGGTTTCGGCCGGTTGCCGCTGGACCGGATGCGCGAAGAAATCGACGGCGGCATTGCCGACGTCAGCGCCGCGTTCGGCGGCGATTCAAGATATCTGGCGCCGTTCTTTCGCATCCCCGGCTTCGCCCGCTCCGACTTGGTGGAAAGCGAATTGGCCCGGCGGGGTCTGATTGTATTTTCCGCCGACGTGGTGGCCGACGACTGGCACCGCGGCATCACGCCGGCAAAAATCATTTCGCTCGCCATGAGTAGGCTCGAAGCGCGCGGCAAGGGAATTCTGCTCCTGCACGACATTCACCCGAAAACCGCGGAGGCACTCCCCGGACTGCTCGAACAACTCAAGGCGAACGGCTTCCATGTCGTGCAGGTGGTGCCGTCCGCGGCTTACGAAATGGCCATGGCGCGCCGGCCGGCGGCCGCCATGCTGGCGTCGGCGATACCGGAAGAGCTTACCATCGATGATAACGCGGCCCTGCCGGCTTGGCCGCAAGCCGTCGATCGGCCCACGCTCGATACCGCGGTACTGCCCGCGCCCAACCCCGCTGCCTTCGAGCCTGATACCGTTTCGACCGACGGCAGTTCCGAGGTGCATTGGCCCGAAGTCCAGGCGTCAATCGGAGCTGTCGTCAGCCCAAAGCCGGCCATGCGGCGAGACCGGCACAGAATGTCCGCGGCACGTGTGGAGCGGAGACAGCGGTCGAAGGACGCAAGGGTTCACGTCGCCCACGCCGCCGAACCGGAGCGGGCCGAACGGCACCGTCAGTCCGAGCATGGCCGCGGGCACGCCCGTGGCGGCGCGGAAGGCCATCGCGCCGAGGTGACGAACCGCGCCGTCGCCGCGCTGCGCTAGCTCGGGCGCAGGCGACGCCTGCTCGCCCTGATCCCGAGCGTGAGCCTTGGTCCTAACATGATGGTTGGTGCGGCCGAGAGGACTCGAACCTCCACGGGTTGCCCCGCTAGCACCTCAAGCTAGTGCGTCTACCAATTCCGCCACGGCCGCAGGTGGGGTGGACACGCATCAGGCCGATGCGTGACGCGCCGATGTAACAGCTAGGGTGTTGCGCGACAAGGCCGACCGGCACCCCGCGCGGAGGCCCGGAAGCCCCCTGCTTCACGCCCCTGCCGGGGTCCGCGGCAGGATCTGCTTGACCTCGACCGCAATCTTGTTGCCGCTGACGACCACGGTTCCCTTCGCCACCGGGAGATTATTGGCGAGGATATTCACCTCATCTTCCTCCGAGGCGTCGAGTTCGATGATGGCGCCGCGGCCGAGGCGGAGCACTTGATGGATCGGCATGGAGCTCGTCCCCAACACCACCGCAATATCGATCGAAACCTTGTCGAGTGTCGGCACGAAAGCCCCCGTTCCGGTTTTTGCCTTGAAGGTGCATAGTGTTGGCTCCAGCATGGTTACGAGGTGGTTAACACGCGCGAGGATTTGACCATCGGGCTGAAGCCGGTGGCCGGTAGCCCGCCTGTCGAGTGGCTCATCAGCGATCGGCAAGTGGCCTATGAAGCCGGGCTGGCGGCGATGGCGGCACGCACGGAGGCCATTTCGCGCGGCGAAGCCCAGGAATTGGTCTGGCTGCTCGAGCATCCTGCGCTTTATACCGCGGGTACTTCGGCGCGGCCGACGGAACTGATCGAGGCACGCTTTCCGATCCATATCGCCGGGCGGGGCGGCCAATTCACCTATCACGGCCCCGGCCAGCGGGTCGGCTATGCCATGCTCGACCTCAAGCGGCGCGCCCCGGATGTTCGCCGCTTCGTGGCGACCATCGAGGAATGGATCATCCGCACCCTGGCCGCCTTCAATGTCCGGGGCGAGCGTCGCGAGGATCGCGTCGGGGTGTGGGTCCGCCGGCCGGACAAGGGCGTTGGCTTCGAGGACAAAATCGCGGCGATCGGCATCCGCGTGCGCCATTGGGTGACGCTGCACGGTTTCGCGATCAACATCGAACCGGACCTGTCGCATTTTGCTGGCATCGTGCCATGCGGCATCGCCGACAGCCGCTACGGCGTCACCTCGCTCGCCGATCTCGGCGTGACCGCCTCGATGCCGGAAATGGACATGGCGCTGCGGACCGCGTTCGAGCCGCTGTTCGGCGCCAGCGTAGACGCTCAAACGGTGCCGAGCACCGAGAACAGTTCGTCACCCCGGCGCAACGCCACTTCGCCGGCCGCCGCCTCGCGGTGATCGATAAAATCGATACGCGCTCCGGGCGGCCCGGAACGGCAGTCGTCGATCATCGCCAGGACCTCCGTCTCCAGCCCGCTGAACAGGGCCTCGACGGCGCCATCGCGGCGATTGCGCACCCAGCCTTGCAGGCGGCGCTCAAGCGCCGTCACTTCGGTCCAGGCGCGAAAGCCGACGCCCTGAACACGGCCGCGAACCAGCACATAGCGGTGCACCTTCAACCGAAATCTCCAAGCTTGCGATGACCGGCGCCAAGCGGATGGCGCGGCAGCCAGGCTTGCAGCGAAGCTATGTAGGGCGGCGGCATTTCCCACTCGCGCGCCGCCGCAACCACGATCTCCATATAACCCGGTTTGGGCCGGCCGGCCCGGCGCAACCGCGCGATATAGACCAGCGCCGGACGCCGGGCGCCGGCATGGTCCACGGCCAGTGTCTCGGCCCGATAGAGGCCGCCGGCGATATTCTCCCAAATGTCGAGAGTGGCGCGGTCGCGCGGCGTCAGCCGCCACAGCACACCATGCACCGTGCCCGCCCGCAGCGGCTTGATCGAGGCGTAACCGTCAATCGTAATAACGAAGCGAAAGTCGGCGAGCCGCGCCACGCCCACCGGCTCGGCCGCCGGCGCGTGCCGCCGCATCACCGCGCGGTGCATGTTCGAGCCGTAAGCGAAATGCAGCACCGACTACTCCCGGCTCCCCAACTGCTGGCTCGTCAATTCTTGGCTCGGCCTTCGCGCCGTCCACACCGTGAAAACCAACGCCACAACGAGCGGCACAAATCCTATCAGCATCAGCGCCACCACCATCGCCCACGCCAGATCGTAATGCGGCGAGCCGATCAGCGTCACGACGACGTAGAGCAGAAGAATAAGCTCAAGCGCGCCGGCGGCGGCGGCATTGCCCATCAGGCCATCTGTGGTGTTGAAGAAGCTATCGGCGATGGCCATCAACAAAACGATGGACAGCACATAGAGGACGCCGACGCCGACCGCGAGCCCGCTACCGCGCCCGGCGTCGTGCAGCCGCTTGGCGTGCAGGACGAACCAGATCCAGACCAAGAGCGCTTGCGCGGCGACGAACGGCCATAGTCCGGCGCGCCTGATGATGTCGGGCGTGGTCAGCAGATGCGAGCCGACACCGGCGAGATAGACCGCAAGCGCGCCATAGAGGAAGGCTTGCGGCCGCAGCCGCCCGCTGGGCGAAAAGAGCAGGCTAACAGATTGCATCCCGGGGATGATGCACGATTCGGTCGCCCGCTTCCTCCCCCGCGACAGCGGAGAAACGGAACTTAGGCAAATTCCATCAGCACCGCGTCGACGGCGACGCTTTCGCCGGGTTTGACCCGGATGCGCTTGATCGTGCCGTCGCGCTCGGCGCGCAAGACGTTTTCCATCTTCATCGCCTCGACCACGGCCAGCGTCTCGCCGGCTTTGACCTCCTGGCCCTCGCTGACAGCAAGCGAAACGACCAAGCCCGGCATCGGACAGCGCACCGCTTTGCCGCTGTCGGACAGCTTCTTCACCGGCATCAGGCGTGCGTAGCGGGCCTCGCGCTCGGTATAGACGAAGGTCTTCACCTCGATACCGCGATAGGCGAGTTCGAAGCCGTTCGGGATCATGCGCACATGCATGGCGACCGGCACGCCGTCGATGGTGCCCGACCAGACCGGGGTCCCGGGTATCCAAGCCGACGTTAGAAGATGCCGGGCGCCATCCTCGAAGGTCACGGTGACGGTTTTGCCGTCGTGATCGACGTCGGCCTGGTATTCGTCCGGCCCGAGCCAGATCGCGCGGCGCCGCTCGCGCATCAGCGTCGTGTTCAACTGGCCCGAAATCTTGCGTTTGCGCTCGCCGAGCATGTGATCGATCGCGGCGGCAACGGCGGCGATGGCGCGCGCCGTCGCGCCGACTGGCTTGATCCGCTCGAAACCGCCGCGGAACTCCTCGGCGATGAAAGCGGTCGAGAGTTTTCCGGAACGCCAGCGCGGATGCTGCATGATCGCGGCGAGGAAGGGAATATTGTGGCGGATGCCTTCGATGGTGAAGGCATCGAGCGCATCGCCCTGAGCTTCGATCGCCGCAAGCCGTGTCTTGGCATGGGTGACCAGCTTGGCGATCATCGGATCGTAATACAGCGAAATCTCGCCGCCTTCGGTGACACCGGTGTCGTTACGCACGGTGATGCCGTCGTGTACCCCTTCCGCCGGCGGCCGATAGCGCACCAGCCGTCCGATCGAGGGCGCGAAATTGCGGTATGGATCTTCCGCATAAATGCGGCTTTCCACCGCCCAGCCGGATTGCTTTACCTCGCTCTGCTTGAGCGTGAGCGGCTCGCCGGCCGCAACGCGGATCATCTGCTCGACCAAATCGATGCCGGTGACCAGTTCGGTCACCGGATGCTCGACTTGAAGCCGCGTATTCATTTCAAGGAAGTAGAAGCTCTTGTCCTGGCCGGCGACGAATTCAACGGTACCGGCGCTGTCGTAACCGACGGCCTTGGCAAGCGCGACCGCCTGCTCACCCATCGCCGCGCGTGTCTTGTCGTCGAGCAGCGGGCTCGGCGATTCCTCGATGACCTTTTGATTGCGACGCTGGATCGAGCATTCGCGCTCGCCGAGATGGATGACGTGGCCGTGTTTGTCGCCGAGAACCTGAATTTCGATATGGCGCGGATCGGTGATGAATTTTTCGATGAACACCCGATCGTCGCCAAAACTCGATTTGGCCTCGGAGCGGGCGCGGGCGAAGTTTTCCGCAACTTCGGCCTTGCTGAAGGCGATGCGCATGCCTTTGCCGCCGCCGCCGGCGGACGCCTTGATCATAACCGGGTAGCCGATCTCTTCGGCAATGACGACGGCCTGGTTGTCGTCCTCGATGACGCCGAGATGGCCCGGCACGGTGGAGACGTTGGCGCGCGCGGCAGCCTTCTTCGACTCGATCTTATCGCCCATCGCGGCGATGGCTTTAGGATTGGGCCCGATGAAGACGATGCCCGCGGCGGCCAGCGCGGTGGCGAAAGCCGCGCGCTCGGACAGAAAGCCGTAACCTGGATGCACCGCTTCGGCGCCGCTCGATTTGCAGGCCTCGACGATCTTGTCGATCACCAGATAGCTTTGCGCCGCTGGCGGCGGCCCGAGGGCGACCGCGGCATCCGCCATTTCGACATGCAGCGCGTCGCGGTCGGCTTCGGAATAGACCGCAACGGTCTCAATCCCCATACGGCGTGCGGTCTTGATGATCCGGCAGGCGATTTCGCCGCGATTGGCAATCAGGATGCGCTTGAACATTAAAGCTCACGAGCCCGCGAACCGGCCATTCCGCTTTGCGGCGGCGGCGGGAAAATGTCAATCACCGGCGCCACCTCGCCTTCTAATCCACGTGGACTTTGGCCTTGGCAATGATCCCCCGGTAGATCGCCGCTTCGCGCTTGATCTTGGCGTCGAGTTCGGCGGGGCTCGAGGGGATCGTCGCCACTCCGCCGGCGGCAAACCGCGCCTTCACATCCGGCATATTGAGGATTTCGGCGACTTTCATGGCTAGCTTGTCGACGATCGGCTGCGGCGTGCCCTTCGGGGCGAGAAGCGCTGTCCAATTCGACGCATTGATGTCACCTGCACCCTCGTGCGCGAGGGTGGGCCATTCCGGATTGAACAATGAAGGCTTCGCGGTCGTCACCGCAAGCACGCGGATACGGCCGCTGGCGACGTGCGGTGCGACGCTCGAACTGGCCAGGATACCCAGCGGTATGTCGCCGGCCACCAGCGCCTGCGCGGCCGGTGCACCGCCTTTGTAGGGCACGTGAACGAATTTAGTTCCGGTATTGAGTGCGATCGACTCCAGAACCAACTGATTGATGCTGCCATATCCGGGAGTGCAGACGCCGAGCACATTCGGTTGAGCCTTGGCGGCGGCGATGACGTCGGCGACGGTCTTATAGGGACTGTCTGCATTGGTCGCGAGCACCATCGGAGCGTCGCTCACAGCAGTGATCGGCGTCAAATCGCGACCGACATCGTAAGGCACATCCTTGAAGAGCGCCGGATTGATCGCGACGTCACCGGTCGTCACCATGACCAGCGTGTAGCCGTCCGGCGCGGACCTCGCAGTGTCGCTGACCGCAATGAAACCGTTGCCGCCCGGCTTGTTCTCGACGACGACTTGCTGCCCCCAAGCTTCGGTCAGCTTGGCGCCGACGATGCGCGCGGCGATATCCGAAATGCCACCGGGCGCATACGGCACCAGTATCCGGATGGGGCGTGTCGGATAATCCTGCGCGGCGGCAGAGCCGGCGGCAAAACCGAGAAGGGCAATGACCACACCGATGATCCGTACCAAGAATATTCTCCCTTAGTGCCGAAGCAGCAGCGAGGCGGCGAGCGCGAACGCAAGCAGCGCGGAAATTCCCTGCCAGACGTAAATCGGATGGCGCTGATAGAAGGTGCGCGAGCCGGCGGTACTGTGCGGCGCGCGGGCCGGCCCCTCCTCCATCTCGACCGCAAACTCCATCATGTCGCGCAGACGGTTGGCCGGGTCGACGGCGATGGCGCGCGCCACGGCGGCCTGCAGCCATGCCGGAAGATCCGGACGCAGCTCGGCGAGCGCCTTGGGCCGGTCGCGCCGCGGCTTGCTGGTGGCATCGAGATTGCCGTACGGATATTCGCCGGTGAAGGCCCGAAACATGGTGACGCCAAGCGCGTAGATATCGGTCGCCTCGTTGCCCGGCTCGCCGGCGAACATTTCCGGCGCCATATAGGCCGGCGTGCCGGGAATATCGTCGGGTGGAAAATCCTCCATCCCGGGCACGCGCACGACGCCAAGGTCGATGAGTTTGAGCGAACCTTCGCTTTCAAGGATGACGTTATCCGGCTTGATGTCGCGATGGATGATGCCGGCGCGATGCAATGCCGCCACACCGCGCGCAAGCTTGATCGCGATGTTGCGCCCCTCCTCCAAGCCCAACGCCGGACGCCGGGCAAGCCGCGTTTCCAGCAATTCGCCCTGATAGAGCGGCATCACCGTGTACAGGCTGGTCTGCCGTCCCGGCGGCAATTCGATGGTGCGTCCGACCCAAGGGCTGTGCACGCGCGCCCCGACCCAGGCCTCGCGGACAAAGGCGGCCCGGTAGGTGGCAACCGCGGCGACCTGCGGCTTGGGAAATTTCAGCGCCACCTCGCCGCCTTCCACCTCGTCAGCCGCGCCGAACAACCGCGTGTAGCGGCCGTCAGAAATCAGCACCTTGAGCACAAAGCCGTCGACCGTCTCGCCATCGATCGGCACCGGGATGAGCGGCAGCTCCTGAACCTCGGCGCCGATATCGGCGGCGCGCGCCGTCGGCAAATCGACAACGTCGAGAACGAGCGCCGTGCAATTATCGGTGCTGCCGGCATCGAGCGCCGCCTTTACCAGCGCACTGGCGGAATCCTCCGATCCCGATCGCTCGCGCAATATATCGGCGATCGCTTCCGGCGACAGATAACCGTGGACGCCATCGCTGCACAGGAGAAAGCGATCGTGCAGTGCCACTGGCTGCGCCGCATAATCGAGCCGCACTTCGGTTTCAACCCCGAGCGCGCGCGAAAGAATATTGGAACGTCCGGCGACACGCTCATCACGGACGTGGTCGGTGGTCAGCAAAGCGAGCCGTTCGCCACGCAGCCGATAAGCGCGGCTGTCGCCGACATGCAGCACATGCGCGATGCGCCCACGCAGGACCAGCGCCGTGAAGGTGCATCCCATACCGGCGAACTCGGCATTGCGGTGCCCTTCGGAATAGATCCAGCGATTGAGCGAATTCAGCACGGTCGCCGAAGCGCGGCGCACCTCCATGGTTTCAGGAAGGTCGCAAAAACCGTCAAGAAAACCGCGCACCGCCGTCTCGGCCGCGATCCGGCCGCCTTTGGCGCCGCCGATACCGTCGGCGATCGCACCGACAACGTCACGCCGCGGCTGCGGCAATTCGGGACCGAAAACGACGCCGCCAAAATCCTCGTTGCGTTCGCGCGGGCCGGCCTCCGACGCAAATCCGGCACTCGCCTTAACGCCAGAAATCCGCTCCGGCATCATCGCGGCTCCGGCCACGCAGGGCGCTGACGTCGCGGCGACGGCGATCCCGGTCTAATTGCTAAGCTTGCACTGATCATGAAGGAAATAGCCGCCCGTACTTGAAGCAACGGTCACCGTAAGATTTCCTGACCTGCGATCAAGCGCGTAGTTCTCGCCATCGGCCGTGTGCCATGAAATCCGGGCGTCGCCAATATCGGCCGGATGACTATCGACCGTGCGGCGATCGTAGTCGACCTTGATTTGCCAATTCGCCCCACTGGCGGGATTGGTGCAAATGATTGTTTTTTCACCGTGTTGTGCCTCTTGAGCGGTAGCACCGACAGCCCCGCCCAGGGCCAATAGTCCAAGTCCGACGGCCAATGGCCGAGTCCGATCAAGAGCTCTCATTTTCCTGCCTGCTTTGTATTCACCCTGATGATTTTCTAGTCAGTTAGGTGTAACCACCACCAAATCCTTCACGGAAAATGTACCCAGTCAATGAGCGATAGGCTGGCATAGTTTTTGCGATCCTTCCCTCGCTCGCCTATTCCATCATTGCGTTCAAGGCGGGAAATCTGGGGGAAAGGACAGGATATGGCACTCGTTCCATCACCGACTTGGCTCAATGAAGGCGATAATGCTTGGCAAATGGCGGCGGCGACATTCGTCGGCTTGCAAAGCATTCCTGGGCTGACCGTTCTTTACGGCGGCATCGTCAAGAAGAAATGGGCGATCAACTCCGCCTTTATGTCGATGTACGCGTTTGCGTCGGTTCTCGTGGTCTGGATTCTCTTCGACTACAACATGGCGTTCGGGCCGCAATGGTTTCCGTTCCTGGGTACACCAGGGCTGGCGACTTCGGCGGCGTTCACGCTGGGGCAGGCAACAGTCCCAGCAGCGGCGGCAGGTATGCCGGGCCTCGCCTTTCCAATGGCGACGCTGGTGTACTTCCAGTTCGTGTTCGCTGCGATCACCGTGATCATTCTGGCGGGATCGGTCTTGGGCCGCATGAACTTTACGGCCTGGATGATCTTCTGCCCGATCTGGATGACGCTGGTGTACACCGTGGGCGCATTCAGCCTGTGGGGTGGCGGCTGGCTGGCCACTTTAGGCGTCGCGGACTTCTCGGGCGGCTACGTGATCCATCTCGCGGCCGGCGCCTCCGGCGTCACTGCCGCTTGGGTTCTTGGGCCGCGTCTGCAAGCTGACCGCGACCACTTCCCGCCCAACAGTCTGCTCGTCACCCTGGTCGGTGCCGGCATCCTGTGGATCGGCTGGAACGGCTTCAACGGCGGCGACCCGTATTTCGCCAATGCCAACGCCGGCGCGGCGGTGCTTAACACCAACACCGCCACCGCGGTCGGCCTCCTGGTCTGGACGCTCATGGACAAGATGGCCTACGGCAAGCCGTCTGTGCTCGGCGCCGTCAACGGCATGATCGCCGGACTCGTCGGCATTACTCCGTGCGCCGGTTACGTGGACGGCTGGGGCGCGATCGTTGTCGGCGTTTGCGCTGGCATCATTCCGTGGCTCAGCATGAACAAGTTCCAGAAGCTCGGGTTCATGCAGAAAATCGACGACACGCTCGGCGTGTTCTCGACCCACGGCGTGGCCGGCCTTATGGGCGGTCTGTTGACCGGCATCTTGGCTAATCCCGCGATGCTGGAATATATCGGCACCGACAAGGACGCGCCGGGCGTGAGCATCACCGGCCTGCTCTACGGCAATCCGACCCAGCTGTTGCTACAGGCGGAAGGCGCCGCGTTCATCATCGTGTACAACGTGATCGCGACCTTCATCATCCTCAAAGTGATCTCGATCTTCGTCAGCTTGCGTATGGACGAAGCCACCCTGAAGGTTGGTGACGACGCGGTGCACGGCGAGACCGCCTACGCCATCGGTGCGGAAGGCGAGTAACACTCCACCTCGCACAGACCATCCTTCAAAAACGATAAGGCGGCCCCTTCGGGGGCCGCTGTTTTTTGTCAACGCAGCGTCAGCCGTTTAAGCCAAATCTCCAAACCTTGTCACGTGGCGGTCATACATCGCGGACTAGCTTCGCTCCGCACACCGGCACAATTTCGAGGGATTGGTCTATGAGCAATAAGCTGCTCTCAACCGTCGCGGCTTGCGCGATCGCAGTCGCGCTTCCGGGTCTGCTTTCAGGTCCACTTTCCACTCTGTTTTCGGGCGTTGCCATCGGCGGCAGAGCTTTTGCCGCGGACTCGGTCGCACCCGCGAGCGTGACGGGCACCGGCTCGCAAGACAGAGCGCCGACCGCTACGCCGATCAAGCATCTTGTCATCATCTTCAACGAGAACGTTTCCTTCGACCATTATTTCGCGACCTACCCCAAGGCGACCAATCCGCCCGGCGAACCGGCGTTCAACGCCGCAAGCGGAACGCCGAACGTCAATAATCTCGCCAATGCCGGTCTGCTCCGAAACAATCCCAATTTCACCAACAAGGCCAATGGCAGCGATGCCGCCGAACCGTTCCGGCTCGACCGCAGCCAAGCTTTTACTGCCGATCAAAATCACGCCTACACGGCGGAACAGCAAGCCTATGATGGCGGCAAAGCCGACCTGTTTCCGAAATATACCGGAAAGGCCAGTAGCGGCGGCGCCGGCGCCTTCGGCACCAAAGGCCAGGTCATGGGCTATTACGACGGCAACACGGTCGGGGCGATGTGGAGTTACGCGCAAGCTTTCGCCATGAGCGACAATGCCTTCGGCGACACTTACGGCCCGTCGACGCCGGGAATGCTCAACGTCTCTTCCGGACAGACCAACGGCATGACCATCGTCGCGACGACCAAAAAGCCCTCAACTGTTGCCGCGGTATCCTATTACATCAATGACGGCCAGGGCGGGCTGACCATGATCAATGACGTCGATCCGGGCTACGATATCTGCTCGAATCCGAAAGACCAGGCCATGATGTCGGGCAAGACCATCGGCGATCTCCTCAATGCCGGCGGCATCACCTGGGGCTCGTTCATGGGCGGCTTCCGCCTCGATATCAGCAACGCCAACGGCTCGACCGGCTGCAAGCGCGCAACGCACTCGACCGTCGTCGGCGCCGACGTCGTCGATTACATTCCGCATCACGCCTGGTTTCAGTATTACGCCTCGACCGCCAACCCGAAGCACGAACGGCCGAGTTCGCTCGCCGCCGTCGGCTATAGTCTCCAATCCGGCGGCACGACCCGCGATCCGGCCAATCACGATTACGATCTGTCGGATTTCTACGACGCCGTGAAAGCGGGGAATTTCCCATCGGTGTCGTACATCAAAATGCCGGCCTATGAGGACGGTCACGCCGCCTATTCGGATCCGCTCGACGAGCAGGAAGGCACGGTGCGGTTGATCAACTTCCTCGAACAACAGCCGGATTGGAACAACACCGCCGTCGTCATCACCTGGGACGATTCCGACGGCTGGTACGATCATGTCTATACCAACGTCACCCGCCCTTCCTTTGACGAGGCCGATCAGCTTGACGGCCCCGGCAAATGCGGCACCGGCTCCGGCCTTCCCGGTCAGAACGGCAAGCCGGTCAACGGCCGCTGCGGTCCAGGCACGCGCATTCCCTTCCTGGTGATTTCGCCGTGGGCCAAGACCAACTATGTCGGCCATGCTCAGCTTTCTCTCGCCTCCGTCGTGCGCTTTATCGAAGATAATTGGCTCAATGACACGAGGCTTGGCGGCGGCTCATTCGATGCATCCGCCGGCTCGATCGACGGCCTGTTCGATTTCAAGAACGGCGGCAAGAATGCCGCGCTTTACCTTGATCCGAAAACCGGCATGCCGCTGTCGGCGCCGCCGGCATCGGGAGACACGCACTGAGCAGCATTCGCCAGCCGCCGCGGCGACGGCGATGCCTGCTTGGCACCGGCTTTTGCGTTATCTTCGCTGCGGTTCTGCTGGTTGTTGCAGCCGCCGCGTTCGCTGCACGCTCGCATGCAGCGGCTGCGCCGCACGCGGCAGATGATCTCGAAGATGATGGCGGCCTAAATCCTTATCCCGTTACGCTCAAGCGCCCCGCGGCGGGGCCACTGTCCGCGATGGCTGACCTCGGCCGGTTGATTTTCGTCGATCCGAGCTTGTCCTCCTCCGGGAAACTGTCTTGCGCCTCGTGCCACAGCCCGCAGCATGCCTACGGGCCGCCCGGCAACGTTCCCGTCATGCAAGGTGGCCGGCATCTGTCGCGTCCCGGCACCCGCGCAGTACCGTCAGTGACTTACCTGGAGCGGCAGCCGAGTTTTGCCATCGGCCCCGACAACGAGGAAAACGAGAACGTTAACGTCGCGCAGCTTGTTGCCTTGAGCCGAAGCGCCGTGCGGGTGGAAAAAACCGCGACCCAGGCAAGCCAATCGGCGACCAACATGGTGCCGCAAGGCGGCTTGTTCTGGGATGGCCGCGCCGACACGCTGCAGGATCAGGCACTGTCGCCGTTGCTCGATCCGCGCGAGATGGACGGCGGCAGCATCGCTTCGGTCGCCGAAAAATTGCAGCGCGCCCCTTACGCGCCGAATTTTGCCGTGCTGTTCGGGACGTCGGTATGGACCGACACCCGCCTGGCAGTCAGCGAGGCGCTGTTTGCGGTGGCACGCTATCAAATCGAAGAGCCAAGATTTCATTCCTACACCAGCAAGTTCGACTACTGGCTGGAAGGCAAAGCCCGCTTCTCCGCCGCCGAGCTGCGCGGCTATTTGTTATTCAACGATCCGGCCAAAGCCAATTGCGGCGGCTGTCACGTCGACCAGCCCAGTCGCGATGGCTTGGCGCCGCTGTTCACCGATCATCAGTTCGAAGCGCTCGGCGCGCCGCGCAATACCGCGCTTGCCGTCAATGACGATCCTGCTTTCTTCGATCTCGGCATTTGCGGGCCGTACCGAAGCGACATGGCATCCGATCCCCAATATTGCGGGCTATTCATGACGCCCACCTTGCGCAACGCGGCGACGCGTCACGCCTTCTTCCACAACGGAGTGTTCTCCAGCCTTAAGCAAGTCCTTGATTTCTATGATTTCCGCGACACCGAACCGGGAAAAGTCTATCCGCGCGGTGCCGACGGCGCGGTGCAAAAATTCAACGATCTGCCACCGCGCTACCTCGCCAACATCGACGTCGCCGATCCGCCGTTCGATCGCAAGCTCGGCGATACGCCGGCCATGACCGAGCAAGACCAAGCCGACATCATCGCATTCATCAATGC
>JBARER010000193.1:0-3686 GCA_049796395.1 Xanthobacteraceae bacterium | reverse complement strand
CCCTCACGACATCATGAAGGAGCGTCAAGACGTCAATTGCGAGTTGGCTTTGTAACCCACGATCGTTTATTGTCTGCCCCGCTAACGCTGAACTTATTAGTTTAGCGATTGATCGGCCTGTCTCCTCCGTTACAGGCGGATCAACATGATCTATCGCCTCCCTCAAGCTTGACAACGTCCATGCTAAGCGACGCGCCCGACTGGTCGCCACATCTTTCGTATCAGACTTATAATGTTGAAAAGCTTCGGAGAGATCATCGAGTGATCGTGATAGGTCCGAGCGCTTTTGAAGCAATGCAATTAGGAACGCCACTCGTGCCTTTGACTTAGGCGGCTCCGCAATGACTGCCTTTGCCAAATAGCTTGGCAGCCATTCTCCCGTGGCTTTTCCTAGCGCCTCTCCAAGATATCGGCGATCGTCGGGATTTTCGAGGATAGAAGGCGGATCAGCCAGCGGCTGCATCGGCCTTCGTAGCTTTGCATCTATTTCGCTGGCGAAGCCTTTAACATTGATAGACACCGCTAACCGTCTGGCAAGCGATAATGCACCAATACGCTCAAAATCGCTTATATCGTCAATTTTATTTAGGAGAGCATCGAGCCCATTTCGAAATTCCTCTGTTTTCAATAATTCAGATTTTTTACTCCGCAAAAGGAGGGGAATTATCGCGGCGCGCTTCCCAGATATATCGTCCGACTCCTCGAATTTTTTGAGTAAATCCTGATTGCTATACGATGCCATTGTCATGACAGATGCTCACAAAGACACGCAGTCAATTTATGTTATGCGCGCCGTCACGATAAAAGATTTACTGTAGAAAGGCCATTAATTGGTATATCGCAATATCACGCCCGCTCGACAAAACTATCCACCACCCGCTTCTCCCCCGCCCGGTCGAAGGCGATGGTCAGCTTATTGCCGTCGATCGCGGTGACGTTGCCATTGCCGAATTTCTGGTGGAAGACACGGTCGCCGAGCGTGAAGGCGGACACGGTGCCGGTGGATTTGGCGACCAGCTCGCCTTCGATGGTGAGCGGGATGCGGGGCTTGGCGGCCGTCCTCGAGGCCCGCGCCCCCTCACCCGCGCCTGCGGCGCGCCCTCTCCCCTCTGGGGAGAGGTGACTTAGGTCCTCATCGCCGGCCTCGTCGGCGCCGTAGCGCGGGGTGCCGTCGTCGTTGAAGCCATTGTCAGTCCCGCTTTGGCCCTTCTTCGCCTGGGCCCGTTGCCAGCCGGGGGTGTTGTAGCTCGAGCCGAACGCGGTGGCGGCATCGAAGCGCGACGAGCCGTAACCGCCATAGCCGCCGAAGCCGGATTGCGACTCGATGACCTCGACGTTGCCCTCCGGCAATTCGTCGAGGAAGCGCGACGGGATATTGGTCTGCCACAGGCCGTGCATGCGGCGGTTGGTGGCGAACCAGATTCTGGCCCGCTTGCGCGCGCGCGTCAGGCCGACATGGGCGAGGCGGCGCTCCTCCTCCAGCCCGGCGCGGCCGGTCTCGTCGAGCGTGCGCTGATTGGGGAACACGCCCTCCTCCCAGCCCGGCAGGAACACGGTGTTGAATTCGAGCCCCTTGGCCGAATGCAGCGTCATGATGTTGACGGCGTCGGCCTCGGCGGCCTTCTCGTTGTCCATCACCAGCGAGATGTGCTCGAGAAAGCCCTGCAGGTTCTCGAACTCCTCCATCGAGCGCACCAGCTCTTTGAGGTTCTCCAGCCGGCCGGCGGCGTCGGCGGAACGGCCCTTCTGCCACATCTCGGTGTAGCCCGACTCATCAAGTATGATTTCCGCCAGCTCGTTGTGCGGCAGCGTCTCGCGCTCGCGCCGCCAGCGGTCGATGGATTCGAGCAGCCCGCGCAAGGAGCCGCGCGGCTTCGGCTTCAAGGCGTCGGTTGCGACCATGACGCGGGCGGCTTCCGTCAGCGGCACGCGGTGCTTGCGCGCATGATCGTGCAGAAGCTGCACCGTCGCATCGCCAAGCCCGCGCTTCGGCACATTGACGATGCGCTCGAAGGCGAGATCGTCGGCCGGCGAATTGACCACGCGCAGATAGGCGAGCGCATCGCGGATTTCGGCGCGCTCATAAAAACGCGGCCCGCCGATGACGCGATAGGGCAAGCCGAGGGTGACGAAGCGGTCCTCGAATTCGCGCATCTGGAACGAGGCGCGCACCAGAATCGCCATCTCGTTGAGGGGATGCGGTCTGCCGGTTTCATCGCCGCGCTGCAATTGCTCGATGTCCTCGCCGATGGCGCGGGCTTCCTCCTCGGAGTCCCAGGCGCCGGTGACGGTGACTTTCTCGCCCGGCACGTCGTCGGTGCGCAGCGTCTTGCCGAGCCGGCCTTCGTTGTGCGCGATCAGATGCGACGCGGCGGCGAGGATATGCCCGGTGGAGCGGTAATTGCGCTCCAGGCGAATAACGGTGGCGCCGGGGAAGTCATGCTCGAAGCGCAGAATGTTGTCGACCTCGGCGCCGCGCCAACCATAGATCGACTGGTCGTCGTCGCCGACGCAGCAGATATTTTTGGCGGCGCCGTCATTCCGGGGCGCGCCATCAGGCGCGAGCCCGGAATCCATAGCCTCGGCGTCTGTGGTTATGGATTCCGGGCTCCTCGCTTCGCTCGGCCCCGGAATGACGCGGGTGGCGCCACTGTGCTGCGCCAGCAACCGCAGCCACAAATACTGCGCGACATTGGTGTCCTGATATTCGTCGACCAGAATGTATTTGAAGCGCCCCTGATATTGGCGCAGCACTTCGGGCTGCTGGCGGAACAGGCGGATGCATTCCAGCAGGAGATCGCCGAAGTCGGCGGCGTTGAGAATCTTCAGCCGCTCCTGATAGGCCTTGTAGAGCTTCAGGCCCTTGCCGTTGGCGAACACCGCCGCCTCGCCGGACGGCACCTGCTCCGGCGTCAGCCCGCGGTTCTTCCAGCCGTCGATCAGCGAGGCCAGAACGCGCGCCGGCCAGCGCTTCTCGTCGATGTTCTCGGCCGCGAGCTGCTGCTTCATCAGCCGGACCTGGTCGTCAACGTCGAGAATGGTGAAGTCGCTCTTCAAGCCGACCAGTTCGGCGTGGCGGCGCAAAATCTTCACGCCAATGGAATGAAACGTGCCGAGCCAGGGCATGCCCTCGACCACATGGCCGACGATGTCGCCGACGCGGTGCTTCATTTCCCGCGCCGCCTTGTTGGTGAAGGTGACGGCGAGGATCTCGCCCGGCCGGGCGCGGCCGGTCGCGAGGATGTGGGCGATGCGCACGGTGAGCACGCGGGTCTTGCCGGTGCCGGCGCCGGCCAGCACCAGCACCGGACCGTCCAGGGTCTCGACCGCGAGCCGTTGTTCCGGGTTGAGCCCGGCGAGATAGGGCGCCGCGGCCTGGGCGCGCGCGGCTATGCCGCCGCGGACAGGCGCCGGCGGCGGTTCGGTCGGCTCGATGCTGCGCTTCAGAGGGTCAGCCAAAGCGGCCGTTACCGGTGATTCTCATGCGCACAAGATGGCACCTGAGCGCGGCTTTTACGAGGTGGCTGGCGTCGCCCTACTTCGTCGTCGCCGGGTCGTAGGCCTCGCGCTTGGCATTGGCGATCTTGATCAGGCTCGCCGCGGTCTTGCGGTCCTCCTTGAGGAACGCAGCGAAACCCTCCGGCGTGGTGGTGGCCGACACCACGGCGTTCTTGTCGAGGAAGGCT
>JBARER010000192.1:0-29278 GCA_049796395.1 Xanthobacteraceae bacterium | reverse complement strand
CCTCGACGGCGATCTCGTCGAACGGATTCATCGACATTTTAACGTTGCCCAGCTCAACGCCGGACCCGTCGGCCTTGACCCGGATTTTCACATCTTTGTCGATTGCCCGCTTAACGGGCACGAGAATTTTCATGGCGCTGTTTTTTTCGACTGCAATGGCTGATTGAAGTTTCTTTGCCGCCGCGGGCCGCTGTCAGATGGACCTGATGCTGCGGTGCGGGAAACCTAACGGCCGGAGCGCGGGCGGTCAACGGATCGGTCGCCGGAACGGTAGCGTCGACGACAGGCCGCCATCGACGGCGAAGGCCTGGCCGTTGACATAGGAGGACTCGTCGCCGGCAAGGAACAGGGCCACGGCGGCGATTTCTTCCGGCGCCCCGGCGCGCTGCAGCGGGTTGAGCTGGCCGATCTTGTCGGCCGTGCCGCGTTCGCGGGCTGCGGCAAACATCTCGCGCGTCATCCCGGTCTCGATCAACCCCGGGCAGATCGCGTTGACGCGTACGCCCGTGCCGAGGAACGAATTGGCCGCGGTCTGCGCCAGGCTAATCACGCCCGCTTTGCTGGCACTATAGGGCGCGCTGCCGGCATTTGCCCGCAAGCCGGCGGTCGAGGCGGTGAGCACGATCGAACCCCTCCCCCGGCCTACCATATGCGTACCGGCATGCTTGATGGCGAGGAACGGGCCGATCAAATTGACCTGCAGCATCTCTTGCCATTGCGCCACCGTTTGTTCGAGCAGCGGCGCCGGCGGGCCGAGTATGCCGGCATTGGCGTAAACGACGTCGAGCGCGCCGAAGCTTTCGATGGCGAGTTGTACATACTCCTTCACATCGGCCTCGCGACCGACATCGCCAACAAACATTTTGGCCGCGCCGCCGCACTCGACAATCGAATCTTCGGTGGCATTGAGGCCGTCGGCATCCCGGTCGACGATCACAACGCGCGCGCCCTCGCGGGCGAACAAGCTCGCGCTGGCGCGGCCGATGCCGCTTGCTGCACCGGTAACGATCGCGACCTTACCGTCGAGTCTTGGCATCAGGCACTGACCTTCTTGAATTCGCCGTCAGCGGTTTTGTCCCGGCTGCCACAATACGTCGCCGGCGCCTTGGCCGTTGGCATGACGGCTGGCGACGAACAGAAAATCGGACAGGCGATTGACGTATTTGAGCACCTCGCCGGAAACGCTGTCGCCTTCCTGGTCCCTAAGTTCGGCGATCAGCCGTTCGGCACGCCGGCAGATGGTGCGGGCGAGATGCAAATGAGCCGCCGCCGCGCTGCCGCCCGGCAGCACGAACGACCGCAGCGGCTTAAGAGCGTCATTAAAGCGGTCGATCTCGGCTTCGAGCCACTTCACCTGGTTGTCGGTGACGGTGAGCCGCGCGCCGCCCGGCCCCTTGCCCACTCCCGGCGTGCACAGATCGGCGCCGACGTCGAACAGATCGTTTTGAATACGGCTGAGCGCCGCATCGAGCGCGTGGTCGTGCGCGGTATGCAGCCGCGCCACGCCGATGGCGGCATTCACTTCGTCGATGGTGCCGTAGCCGGCGATCCGCAGATCGTATTTCTTGCGCCGCTCGCCGGTGCCGAGCGCCGTGGTGCCGTCATCGCCGGTGCGGGTATAAATCTTATTGAGAACGACCATGGTTCACATCACTTCGGTCCAGATCATTTGCCCATGAACCAGAGCGTCAACATGATAACGCCGATGGCGATGGCTTGCAGCAGGACGCGCAGCCGCATCAGCTTCTGCGACGTGTTGCCGGAGCCGCCCATCATCATGTTGGCGAGCCCGAGCAAAAGAACGACCGCGACCGCGCCGATGGCGATCGGGACCGCGACATGCGACATGAAATTAGCCATGGTGCCCCTTGTAGCCCGGGTCGATGGCCCTGTCATTCCGGGGCCGAGCCAACGACAGGCTCCGCAAGGAGCCCGGAAACCATATTTGCTGACCCGCGGCTTATGGATTCCGGACTTGCCGCTTCGCGGCAATCCGGAATGACGGATGCGGTGGCATACGCTAAGACAACGCCGCAAGACCGGAGGAACCACCAAAATGATCGTCGACTTCCAGCACCATTTCACGCCACGCGAATTGATCAAGAACGATCCGGGCGACCGGCTGGTGCTCAATTACGACGCGCTGGGAGCGCCGAGCTACACCGTGCATTCGCTACTCTACGATCTCGACGAGCATGTCCGGATGATGGATGTCGCCGGCATCGATGCCGCGTGGCTGACCAGTGCCGCCGGCATGTGCGCCGACCTCGAAACCTCAAGACTGGTCAACGACAAGGCCAAGAAGGCCGAACGCGACTACCCCGGACGCTTCATCGGCGCGGCGCATACCCACCCGCTCGGCGGCGCCGCAGCGCTCAAGGAACTCAATCGCTGCCGGCACGAGCTCGGATTCCAGGGTGTCACCATCACCTCCGAATTTGACGGCAAGTGGATCGACGATCCGGGCCTCGAGCCGTTCTGGCAGGAAGCCAGCAAGCTCGGCATGTTCGTGTTCGTGCACCCGGCGCTCAAGCTCAATCAGGCCGAACAATTCGATAGCTACGACACCGCGCGCGCCGTCGGACGCGAATTCTCACTGATCATGGCGACGATTCGGCTCGTCAATTCCGGCGTCTTCGACCGTCATCCCGGGCTCACCGTGCATATGGCGCATCTGTCCGGCGGCATTGCCGGCATGCTGGCGCGCATCCGCTGCTTTCAGGACAAGGAGTTTTGGGGGACCGCCGGCAATGCCCGCCACGGCGTCACAGGCGACAAGGATTTCGACTATTACATCGAGCACAATCTGGTATTCGACACCGCGGGTTTTGCCGGCGGTATCGGCGCGGTGAAGGCAGGGCTCACCGAAATCCCGGCCTCGCGCATGGTGTTCGCCACCGATTATCCGCAGGAAATCCGCAAGCGCGAAGCGGCGCGCGATTTCGTCAACGGCTTGCGCACGCTCGGAGCCGAGGGTGAACGCATTCTCTCAGGCAATGTCGAGCTTCTGCTCCGAGAAACGCCGGCCGCGGCGATAAGCAAAATCGCGCAGCGTCCGCGGTAGGCCCCGGCATTCGCCAAAACCGAGGCCGGTCTTAAGCCGATAGGTGCTTCTCGATGTCGTAGACCGGATGCTTAGTGAGGTCCTTGTCGATCTCGGCCACGATTTTCTTCTTCACGTCGTCGTGGAAAGCCTTGCGTAGATCGGCGAGCGTCCGCGGGGGCGCCACCACGATCAAGTGCTCGACCTTGCGCTCGCGCACGATCCGTTCCAGCGCCGCTGCTACCTCGTGCGCGAATTTATGCTCTTCGAGATCGTGCCAGTCGGTTTGATCGACGCTCGATCGTCCAGAGCCGACCGACGAATGCTCCCGGCCTGGCCGGTCGGTACCCTGTTCGCGGGTCGGCGGATTGTTATCGGTGAAAACGCGCTCGGTTTTGAGATCAAGGCTTTGCGCGTCGCCTTCGTTGCGCAACACCAGCGCCTTGCGGCCATCACCGACGAAAACGTAAGCGTTATGGGGAACAGCGACTTTGGTCATGTGAAATCTCGCGATTGTTCAAGCGGACAAAGAATGCCTGTGCAGCGTCAAGCCGGCTTGACTTGAGTCAATGGCGAAACAGCCCCGCAGTTCCGGGTTCGCTCAGGCGGTCCTAGCGGGCGCGAACCGATCAATTCGATCCGTCGAGCAGGCGCCGGGCGATGACGTGGGCCTGGATTTCGGCCGCACCCTCGAAAATATTGAGGATGCGGGCATCGCAGAGGATACGCGACACCGGAAACTCGACGGCAAAGCCATTGCCGCCGTGAACCTGAACGGCATTGTCGGCCGCCGCCCAGGCGACGCGCGCCGCAAGAAGCTTCGCCATGCCGGCTTCGAGGTCGCAGCGCCGTCCGGAATCCTTCTGCCGCGCGGCGTAGTAAGTGAGCTGCCGCGCGATCATGATTTCGACCGCCATCATGGCGAGCTTGTCGGAGACCCGTGGAAAGCTGGCGATCGGTTCGCCGAACTGAATGCGCGCGGTGCTGTAGGCGAGCGCCTGTTCCATCGCCGCCTGCGCCACGCCGATAGCGCGCGCCGCGGTCTGGATACGGGCCGCTTCGAATGTCGCCATCAGTTGCTTGAAGCCAAGGCCTTCGATGCCGCCGAGAAGATTTTCCGCTTTCACGGTGAAGCCGTCGAAGGCGATCTCATATTCCTTCATGCCGCGATAACCCAGCACCTCGATCTCGGTGCCCGACATTCCCGGCGCCGGGAACGGATCTTCATCGGCGCCGCGCGGCTTTTCGGCCAGCAGCATCGACAGTCCGCGATAACCGGTCTCGGCCGGATTGGTGCGCACCAAGAGCGTCATCAGGTCGGCCCGCACCGGATGGGTGATCCAGGTTTTGTTGCCATGAATCTTGTAGACGTCCCCGCTCTTGACCGCGCGGGTCTTCAGCGACGCGAGATCCGAGCCGGTATTGGGTTCGGTAAACACCGCCGTCGGCAGCACTTCGCCCGACGCGATCTTCGGCAGCCACCGGCGCTTCTGATCTTCGGTGCCCGAGCCGAGGATCAGTTCGGCGGCAATCTCGGAGCGCGTGCCGAGCGAGCCGACGCCGATATAACCGCGCGACAGTTCTTCGGACACGACGCACATCGATTCCTTGCCGAGCCCCATGCCGCCGTAGTCTTCCGGGATGGTGAGCGAGAACACGCCGAGTTCGGACATCTGCGCGATGACATCGAGCGGGATATAGTCGTTCTGCAGATGCCAAGCCTGGGCATAGGGAACGACCCGATCTTCGGCGAATTTGCGCATTTCTTCGCGGATCGAATCGAGCGTGTCGTCGAGCCCACAGGCGCCGACCGTCGCGTCGTGGCCTTGGCACATCAACTCGGCCAGCCGCGCCCGCCGCGGCGCCGTATTGCCGGAGGCGAGGAGGTGCTCCACGGCAGGCGTCATTCGCGCCGTCACCGCCGATCCCGACAATCCAAGATCGGATAAGCGCACGATCTCGCCCTGGCTCATGGGGATGCCGCCAAAGACCTGAGCGAGGTACTCGCCGGCGCCGATGCGCACCAGCAGGTCTTCTGTCTCGCCGAAGCTGCCGGCGTCGGTCAGCCGCTGCGTATAGGCGGAGAGCTGACGGATGGCCTCGACATAGGTGGCGAGCCAAGCGAGGCCGTGAGTGGCGCGCTGCTCGCGGTCGAACACGCGTGAAACCGTACGGCCCTCGATCGTTACCCGGTCGGCAACGGCGCGGCGGGCGTCGGCGAACAGCGCCTCGATGGCGTCGACCGCCTCGGCAAGCGCGGGGATGAGATCGTTGCCTTGAGTTCTCGAGGCGGCGGCAAGCGACATGGCTGGCTCCAGCGAGCTGACGAGGAAGAGCTTGATCCAGACCGGCCCGCGAACTTTACGCGTGCGGTGCACAAAAGCCAATTGGAAGCGTAAACCCAGCAATTTTGAGGGTTTCCCAAGTGGGCAACCCGCTGAGGACGTGATTTCGCCCACGATTCTTGCACAATATTAACCATTTTGCGGTGTGCTGCGCTTGATTGCCGGTGCCTTCGTCACCACGAGTTCCGTTCGGGGCCAGGATGTTGACCACCCAGATTATTTCCCGCCTGTCGGTGCGCGGCCGGATCATCGTGCTCGGCGTCATCCCGGTGATCGGCTTTCTTGCCATCGGTGTTGCTTACCTCACCGGCGATGCCGAAGTCGGCAGCGCTTTCGATGCCGTGCGTCGCAACACCGAGGTGTCCGACGCCAGCCGCGATCTGAAAACCGGGCTCTTGATGATGCGCGCCGCGACGACCGATTTCGTTGCGCACCCCTCCGACGCGGAGTCTAAGAACTTCTACGACGGTCAGGCCATGGCGATGCAGTGCCTCGACCGCATTCAGGCATCGCTGAGCGCCTCCGAACAGGATTCGGTTATTCCGCTGCGCATTACCGTCCGCGATCTCAGGGCAAGCTTCGAGAGCCTGGTTCAGGAGCAGAAGGCGCTTGGCTACAACGAAACCGAGGGCGTGACGGCCGATCTCATTGCCGCCAGCAATGCAGTCGAGAGCGTCATCCACAATGATCTGTCCTGGGTCGGCGAGGTCGACCAGGCCAATCTGACAATGTCGCTTTTGACCTTGCGCCGCTATGAGATCGAGTATCGGCTGACGCGCGACGAAAAGGTGGAGCGCCACTTTCTCGACGAGGTCAAGCATTTCAACGCGCTGTTCGAGTCGGTCGACGGCGCGCCGGCAATGAAGGAAAAGCTGACCAAGGAAATCCAAGCCTACAACGCGAATTTCGCGCAATGGGTTGCGAGCACCGAAGACATCACTCCGCTAGTCGCACTCATCAACCACGACACCGAAAGCGTCATACCGGAGGCCGACAAGATCATTACCGCCGCGCGCATCAACGCCGCCGCCGCCGGCAACGAGCTCTCGGCGTCGCGCACGCGCACGCGCGACGTCATCATCTGGGTCGGATTGGCGGTGGTGCTGATCGGGCTTGGCTTCAGCTGGCGCATCGGCCGCTCGATCACGCAACCGCTCGAGGAGTTGGCCGAGGTGATGAAGCGGCTTGCGAACGGCGACACCGCGGCGCAACCCGTCTTGATCGATGCCCGGGACGAGATCGGCGAGATGGCGCGCACGGTTGTGGTGTTTCGCGACAATATGATCGAGCGCGAGCGGCTCGCCGGAGTGGAAAGCGAGACCAGCGCGGCGCGCGAACGCCGCGGCGAGTCGGTCGCCATCTTGATCCGCACGTTCCGCGCCTCCATCGAACAGGCGCTGGACCGCCTGCGCGAATCCGCCGGTCACCTCGAGAACGCCTCGAGCGGGCTCAATGTCGCGGCCGACGCCGTCTCGTCAGAAGCCCGCACCGCCGAGAACTCGGTGACCACCGCTTCGGTCAATGTCACGACCGTCGCAAGCTCGATCGAAGAACTCGCCGTTTCGATCGGAGAAATTGCGGCCCAGGCATCGAAATCGACCGAAGTGGCGACGCGCGCGGTGGCGGAATCGAAACGGACGGTGACGACTATGACCGACCTCGGCGGTGCGGCGAACCGCATCGGCGAGGTGATCGGCCTCATTCAATCGATCGCCGGGCAGACCAATCTGTTGGCGCTGAACGCCACCATCGAAGCGGCGCGAGCCGGTGAGGCCGGGCGCGGCTTCGCCGTGGTGGCGTCCGAGGTGAAATCGCTTGCCGCCCAGACCGCGCGCGCCACCGAAGAGGTGGCGGCGCAGATCGGGGCGATCCAGTCGGCCACCGCCGACGCCGCCCAGGCGATCGAGCAGGTATCCTCGATTATCGATGAAATGTCGGAGATCGCCACCAGCGTCGCCTCGACGGTCGAGGAACAAAACAACGCCGTGGCGTCGATCGCCGAAGGCGTCAATCGCGCGTCGACCGAAGCACGATCCGGTGCCGACGCCATGAGCCGCGTCGCCGGGGCCTCAACCGGCGCGCGCGCCACGGCGGCCGACGTCAAGGGGCTTGCCGACGCGCTCGCCACCGAGGCAGAAAATCTGCAAGGCGAGGTCCGGCGCTTCCTTTCCGACGTGCAGGCGGCCTAATCGAGGCGCCGCGGCCCTTTGACCCCGGCGGCGTCTTTCGACCGCCGGCGTCAGGCCGAGCTTAACGCTTTGCTGTCGACATGGCGACGCAGCGACGCAAGCCAGCCGGCAAAGGCATCGCGGAAAAACACCGTCCACTCGCCATGGCGTTCCGGCGCACAGTCGAAAGTCGCCCACCATTCGACGAAGCTGCGGGCGCCGTCGACGACCGGGGTGATTTGCAGCGTCGCGCGGTAGTGCTGCAGCGGCATCGGCAGGTTGTCGCAAAACTGGTAAGTTTGCGAGCGTTCGAGGTCCGACAAAGCCACAAGCCGCTGACGAATGTGCCGGCCCTGGTAGACCACGTGGCGGATGGCCCCGACCGCATCGCCGGATTTACCGTCCTCGATTGCGCTTTCGCCAGCGCCGTCGACCCAAACCGGATAATTGTTGAAATCTCGTATCACCTTCCAGATATCGTCTGCGGATTGCGCAAACACGGTGCTGTAATACGCCTTAGCCATGTCGCACTGTTCTCCCATGTCTCACTGTTCCCTGAATCGTCGCTCGCGCGACATGAACCGGCGCCACGGCCACAAACCACCCGTTTCCTGCTATGAATGACCCACTGCTTGCTGCGGAGACCGCGTGACTTCAAATCTGATCCGCCGGTGCTTTGGCGTTACGCTGGACGCGTTCTATCGCTTTAACGCCGACGACGGCTGGGCGATCGCAAGTCACATCGCCCTGTCGGTTTTGATGTCGATGTTCCCGTTCTTGATCCTGGTGACGGCAATCGCCGGCTTTGTCGGTTCCCAGAACTTGGCGGACGCGGTGGCCACCTTGATGATCGCGGCATGGCCGCGCATCGTCTCGGATCAGATCGCCGGCCAGATTCATACAGTGCTCACCACCGCGCGCGGCGGCATCCTCACCGTCGGCGCCGTGTTCGCCATCTACTTCGCTTCGAGCGGTATCGAGAGCCTGCGCATCGGGCTCAACCGCGCCTACGGCCTCAGCGAGCCGCGCCCATGGTGGCTGTTGCGGCTGGAATCGATCGGCTATGTGCTGGTCAGCGCCGTGGCATTTCTGACGCTGGCGTTTCTGGTCGTGCTTGGTCCCTTGATCTTTCGCCTCGCGGTGGCTTATGCGCCATGGTTCGCCGCGCTGGAAAATCACTTCGACGTCAGCCGGTTTGTCCTGGCGGCATTGCTGCTGATCACCTCGCTTCTCATTCTGCACATGTGGCTACCGTGCGGGCGGCGCCCGTTGAGCGCGGTGTGGCCCGGCATCGCGGCGACGCTCCTGCTCTGGCTCGCCTGCGGCTACGCCTTCGGCCGCTATCTGGCCGACTTCTCGTATACCTATGTGAACTACTACGCCGGGCTGGCCTCAGTAATGATGGCGCTGGTGTTTCTCTATTTTACCGCGATCATTTTCATCTATGGCGGTGAACTCAATGCCGCGATCGCGCGCGAGCGGCAGAATTCTTCGTTGCCGCTCGAAGGCGGCAGCCGTGGGCGTCTGCTTGGCTGACTTCCGGCTACGCCGGTATACAAAGAGGACCGAGCGGCCCGCGGGTCAATTTCCGATCTTGCGGTATGATCCGACCTTTCCCGCGTAGATTTTGTTGTGCTTGAACAAGTTGAAGGAGCAGTGTGCGCAATTCATCACGATCCGCTCACGAGGACCTGAACGTGCTGGCATGGTGACCGCCGAAATAAGCCTTACGTGTCTGATGCCCTAAGGGTGGGGCGTTACGGTGAGCGGTGGCGAGGCTAACGTGTCTCTGAAGCAAGTCATCTCTTTGACATTCATGATTTTCGGCATTTTCGGTGCCGCGCTAAGTGACGGCGCGTCCGCGCCGGCGGACGCGCAAGCGGTGTCGTATGCCTGGTGCTCCCAGGGCGAAGAAATCCACTGCTATTATTCGACCCGCCAACAATGCGAAGAGGAAGTGGATTACCACGGCTTCTGCGTGAGCAATCCCGATTACCAGGCGCAGGAAATCCGCGCACCGCGACCGGTGCGCAGGCGATAGCAGCTTAGTTTCCGCCCGTCGCCTCGATCACGTCGTCGAAAGTCCGCAAGCCCGGACGCGGCGTGTTGACCAGCACCGCCATGTTGCCTGGCTTATGCCGGTTGGTGCGCATCAGCTCGTGGGCGTAAGGAATTTTCTCCCACGGAAACACGTCGCTCATGCACGGATCGACGCGGCGGTCGATGACGAACTGGTTGGCCGCGCTCGCCTGCTTGAGATGGGCGAAATGCGAGCCTTGCACGCGCTTCTGGCGCATCCAGACATAGCGCGCGTCGAAGGTGATGTTGTAACCGGTGGTGCCGGCGCAGAACACCACCATGCCGCCGCGCTTGACCACCAGACACGATACCGGAAAGGTCGCCTCGCCCGGATGCTCGAACACGATATCGACGTCGCGCTTGCCGGTGATGTCCCAGATGGCTTTGCCGAAGCGGCGCGCTTCCTTGACCCAGGCGTCGTATTCCGGGGTGCCGACTTTCGGCATCTGGCCCCAGCACTTGAAATCGTTGCGGTTGATGACGCCTTTGGCGCCAAGCTCCATGACGTATTGCGCTTTTGACGCGTCGGACACGATACCGATGGCGTTGGCGCCCGAGGCGGCGACGAGTTGCATGCCGAATACACCGAGGCCGCCCGAGGCGCCCCAGATCAGAACATTGTCGCCGGGTTTGAGCGTGTGAGGTGGATGGCCGAACAGCATGCGGTATGCGGTTGCCAGAGTCAGCGTGTAGCAGGCCGCCTCTTCCCACGGCAGATGCGCCGGCTTCGCCATCAGCTGGCGCGACTGCACGCGGCAGAACTGCGCGAACGATCCGTCCGGTGTCTCGTAGCCCCAGATGCGCTGCGACGGCGACAACAGCGGATCGCCGCCATTGCACTCCTCATCGTCGCCGTCGTCTTGATTGCAATGGATGATGACGTCGTCGCCAACCTTCCAGCGGTGCACTTTGGAGCCGACCGCCCAGACAATGCCCGAAGCATCGGAGCCGGCGATATGGAAAGGATGCTTATGACCGTCGAGCGGCGAGATCGGCAGACCGAGGCCGGCCCAGATGCCGTTGTAATTGACGCCGCCGGCCATGACGTAGACCAGCACCTCGTCCTCGGCGATCGGCCAAGTTGGAACGACTTCGAGTTGCATCGCCGTTTCCGGCGGCCCGTGACGTTCCTTACGAATCGCCCAGGCGTACATTTTTTCAGGAACGTGACCGAGCGGTGGTACTTCGCCCATCTCGTATAAGTCCTTAAGCGGCGCGGCGGACGGCTTTTTTTGCGCAACGGCCATATCAGGCTCCCGGCTGCTCCAGCATTCGGACGATCCCACAAAGCAGTGTGCCGCAGGCGATGTTGCAGCGCAACAAGTACTTAACAGCGGTGGATGCGCACCGCACGCCGGCTGACAGCGGAGCGACGAGGCCGTAAGGTTCGGCTCGCTCATGGGGCGGTCGTTGCCGATGCTCATGGGGGCGTCTTCCCGACCGGGAAGAGTTTTTGGGGAGATCAGGGGACAAATATGGGCATCATTATCTGGCTGATCGTCGGCGCCATCGCAGGCTGGCTCGCCGGCACGGTCGTCAGGGGCGGCGGTTTCGGCCTCATCGGCGACATCGTGGTGGGTATCATCGGCTCGCTGATTGCCGGTTGGCTCCTGCCGCAGATCGGCTTTCCGCTTATCGGCGGCGAGTTCATCGGGGCGATCATCGATGCGTTCATCGGCGCTGTGATCTTGCTGGTGATCATCCGGCTGATCAAACGCGCCTGAGGACGCCACGCTAAGGCGGCGGAAAGGAATCGCGCGCTAAAGGCAAGCGCGGGAGCAGTCGAGCCCGCGCGCCAATTTGCCTTTTTGCAGCGCTGCATGAACGCCGTCCAAAGTAGTCCGATCCCGGTGGCCCTGCCCGACGACGCACGACCCGTTTCGGCGAGGCGCGCCATACGCCTGGTCGGCCTCACGCTATTTGTCTGTTATCTGATCGTTCTCGCCGGCAGCTTGTTCAAGGGCAACTTTCTGATTGATCCGCAAGGCCGGCCGATCGCCAATGATTTTGTCAACGTCGTCGCTGCCGGCCGCCTGGCGCTGGACGGTACGCCGGCGGCCGCCTACGACTGGCCGACGCACAAGCGGGCGGAAGTGCGCGTCATCGGTCACGATTTTCCCGACTACTATGGCTGGCACTATCCGCCGACGTTTTTGTTTGTCGCCGCGGCACTGGCGACGTTGCCGTTTGTTGCCGCCGCGGTGGTCTCGCTGTTGGCGACGCTCGCACTTTATGTCGTCGCCTTATGGGGCGTTCTCGGCCGGACCGGGGTGTTTGTCGCGCTGGGCTTTCCGGCCGCGCTGTGGAACGTCACTGCCGGGCAGAACGGCTTTCTCACCGCGGCGCTGATCGGCGGCACGCTCGGCTTGTTGGAGCGGCGCCCGGCCGTGGCCGGCCTGTGTCTCGGCCTGCTTACTTATAAGCCGCAGTTCGGCTTGCTGTTTCCGTTGGCGCTGATCGCCGATCGCCGCTGGCTGACTATCGGCGTCGCGGCGGCAACAGCCATCGGGCTTGCCGTCTTGTCCGTCGCCGTCTTCGGCAGCGCAAGCTGGCTGGCTTTCATCCACTGGATGCCGATCACAAGCCACGTCGTGCTCGGCGAAGGCCGCGCCGACTTTGGCCGCCTGCAGAGCGTATTCGGCCTCATCCGCGACTATGGCGGCAGCCAAACGCTCGCCTGGGCGCTGCAGGGGGCAATCAGCGTTGCGCTTGCCGTTCTGATCGTGTGGCTGTGGCGCAGCCGGGCGCCCTATGACCTGAAAGCCGCGGCGCTCGCCGCCGCGACTTTGGCCGTCACGCCTTACGTCTACATGTACGATCTGGTCGCGCTGGCGGTGGCGGTCGCCTTTCTCATCCGCCATGCCCTGGAACGCGGATTTGCGGCGCGCGAAGTCTACGCTCTGGCGGCCGCCGGCGCGCTCATTCTGAGCTTTCCTTACGTCAAGACCCAGGTCGGGCTTGCCGCGGTTTTGATCGTATTGACGGTAATCACGCAGCGCGCGCTTGCGGCGCCACGCTAACCGCCGGTATCGCCGGGGCCGATCCATGGCGCCCACGCCAACCCGGTTCACCAGGAAAAATCGCTAAGCAACGTCGACCTCGTCCGGCAATGCGGGGGGTTCCAGCCCATAGGGGGGCAGTTTGGCGGATGGCGGGTAGAGCCTGCGAATCGCGCTAACATCGGGTGCGGCCCGTAACCGCTAATGTTGCATTGCAAAAAATTCCGCGCCACACTGGCTGTGCCGGACTGCGTGCCAAACACCACCAAAGCAGTACCCATGGGCGACCAGCCGCACCGCGACAAACCTTGGATTTTCCGTACCTATGCCGGACATTCGACCGCTACGGCGTCGAATGCGCTTTACCGCAAGAATCTGAGCAAGGGCCAGACCGGGCTCTCTGTCGCCTTCGATCTGCCGACCCAAACCGGCTACGACAGCGATCATCCGCTGGCCCGGGGCGAAGTCGGCAAAGTCGGGGTGCCGATTTCGCACATTGGCGACATGCGCGCACTGTTCGACCAAATCCCGCTCGGCGAGATGAACACCTCGATGACGATCAACGCGACGGCCGCCTGGCTGCTCGCGCTTTATATCGCGGTGGCCGACGAGCAGGGCGTGCCGCGCGAAAAGCTGCAAGGCACTACGCAGAACGACATCATCAAGGAATATCTCTCCCGCGGCACATACGTGTTTCCGCCGGCGCCATC
Source organism: Xanthobacteraceae bacterium (assembly GCA_049796395.1). GTDB lineage: Bacteria > Pseudomonadota > Alphaproteobacteria > Rhizobiales > Xanthobacteraceae > BOG-931. The sequence goes on along the minus strand of JBARER010000192.1, from coordinate 15,934 downwards.
GATGCGGCTGATCAAGGACACCATCCTGTTCACGACCCGCGAAATGCCGAAATGGAATCCGATGAACGTCTGCTCCTATCATTTGCAGGAAGCAGGCGCGACGCCGCAGCAAGAGCTGGCATTCGCGCTGGCGACCGCGGTCGCGGTGCTCGATACCGTGAAGGCGGCAGGCGCCGTCACCGATTTCGGCGAGGTCGTCGGGCGTATTTCGTTCTTCGTCAACGCTTCGACGCACTTTGTCACTGAAATGTGCAAAATGCGGGCGTTCACCGAATTGTGGGACGAGATCACGCGCGAGCGTTACGGCGTCACCGACCCCAAGCAACGGCTGTTTCGTTACGGCGTGCAGGTCAACTCGCTGGGATTGACCGAGCAGCAGCCGGAAAACAACGTCTATCGCATTCTGCTTTCGACCCTGGCCGTGACCTTGTCGAAAGGAGCGCGCGCCCGCGCGGTACAACTTCCTGCCTGGAATGAAGCGCTTGGCTTACCGCGGCCCTGGGACCAGCAATGGTCGATCCGCATGCAGCAGATTTTGGCCTACGAAACCGACCTGCTCGACTACGGCGACCTGTTCGAAGGTTCGCCGGTGATCGCGAAAAAGGTCGATGAGCTCAAGCGCGCCGCGCTTGACGAACTCGATCATGTCGAGAAGCTTGGCGGCGCCATTGCCGCGGTCGACATGGGCTACATGAAGGCCCAACTGGTCGAGAGCAACACCGCGCGACTCGAAGCGATCGAGCGCAACGAACTCGCCCTCATCGGCGTCAACCGCTTCATCGAAACTGAGCCCTCGCCGCTGACGACCGGCGAAGACACCATCATGACGGTGCCGCACGGGGTCGAGGCCGAGCAGATTGCGCGGTTGAACGCATGGCGCCAGGCTCGCGACGCAAAAGCGGTTGCGGCGGCGCTCGAAGATTTGCGGGCGGCGGCGCGCGATGGCCGCAATATCATGCCGCCGTCGATTGCCTGTGCCAAGACCGGCGTCACTACAGGCGAATGGGGCTTTGCGCTGCGTTCCGCCTTCGGCGAATACCGCGCGCCGACCGGCATCGGAACGGCCATGCGCAACGCCGCCGAAGGCCTCGACGACGTCCGCGCGGAGGTCGACCGGGTGTCGAAGAAACTCGGACGGCGCTTGAAGTTTTTGGTCGGCAAGCCCGGCCTCGACGGCCATTCCAATGGCGCCGAGCAGATTGCCGTGCGCGCGCGTGACGCCGGCATGGACGTCATCTACGACGGCATCCGCCTGACGCCGGAAGCCATCGTCGCCGCGGCAGCAAAAGGCGACGTGCATGTCGTCGGCCTGTCGATCTTGTCCGGCTCCCATCTGCCGCTGGTCCGCGACGTGGTGGCGCGGATGAAGGAAGCCGGATTGGCGGACGTGCCGGTGGTGGTCGGCGGCATCATCCCACCGGACGACGAGATCGCGCTCAAAAAGGCCGGTGTCGCCGAGGTCTACACGCCGAAGGACTTCGAGCTCAACCGCATCATGAGCGATCTGTGCCGGATCGTCGAAGGCGCGGCGGCGGCGGCTAAGGCCGACGCGGCGGAGTAGTCCGTCATTCCGGATTGCAGTAGAATCGCAAGTCCAGATCGACAATCACAGGTCAGCGCGCATGGGATCCGGACTCTTCGCGGAGCTTGTCATCGGACTGCGCCTTGGCGCGGGCCCGTTGACGAGTCCCCGGTATGATGCGTGGCCGTCCCAAGTGTCGCGTTCAACACGCTCGGGCTCAGCGGCTTGGTCAGATAGGCATTCATGCCGGCGGCAAGGGCGGCATCGCTGTCGCCAGCTTCGCTGCGGCCGGAAATGCCGATGATCGGCATTGCCGCGAGCGGGCCTTCGAGCGCGCGGATGCGCCGGGTCGCTTCGAGACCGTCGACCCCGGGCAGCGCCACGTCCATCAGCACGACGTCGTAACCGCGCGCCACCGCCGCTACCGCTTCCTCGCCGGAACCGACAAAGTCGGCGCGATGGCCGAGCTCGGTGAGGATGGTGTTGAGGATGACGCGGCCGTAGGGATTATCTTCGGCGCAAAGAATAGCGAGGCGGAGTGATGGTGCGGTTCGTTGCCGCGCGCGCTCCGCGACCGGCACCGCGGGCGGCGCGATCGGCAGCGCTACCGACAAGGAAAAGCATGACCCGCGTCCCGGCGCGCTCGTCACCGTCAGATCGCCACCCATCAATCTCGCCAATACCTTGACGACCGCCAGGCCGAGGCCCGCGCCGCCATAGCGGCGGGCGATTTCGGCATTGGCTTGCGCGAATGGGCGGAAGAGCCGCTTGATCTCGGCCGGCTTGAGCCCGATGCCGCTGTCGGTGACGGAAAGAGTGAGCAGGGCCTTTCCGCGCCCGGCCGATCGCCACCGCGCTTGCAGGGACACTGCCCCCTCCGCGGTGAACTTCACCGCATTGTCGATCAGGTTTTCCAGGGTGGCGCGCAACCGCACCGCATCGCCGATCAGCACGTCCGGCAAATCTTCGGCAATCGTCACTTCGCCGCGCAAGCCCTTGGTTTGCGCCCGCGCGGTCAGTGTTTCGCCCGCCGCCTCGATCAGCCGCCGCGGCCGGAACGGCTCCCGCTGCAAGGCCAGCGAACCGTCTTCGGCCTTGGCGGCGTCGACGATGAGCGTGGTCAGCGCCGCAAGATGCTCGGCGCTGTCTTTGATACCGTCCGCCCAGCGCCGTTCGCGCTCGCCCAAATTCGAACTCGCCAAGAGTTCGCCGAGCGCGAGAATGCCGGTCAGCGCCGTGCGGATGTCGTGGGCGTAAACCGCCAGCACGCTATCCACCGGGCGCGATTGCCGGTGTGGTTTTCGCAAACGCGTTTTGCGTCCGCGCGCCCGTTTCGCCGCCGCCGTTTTTTGTTTGACGGTATTTCGTGCCACTGGCTACCCTCACCCCCGAGCAACATGCCACGGTGGCGCGCGGAACAAAACGGGGATCGAGACGCGGGCCGCGGCATCGCGCAAATCTACCGTCCCAGCCCGACCATGCGGCGGATGTCGAGCGGGCTTTTGCCGGCGGCACGCAATTCGCGCAAGCCAGTCGCCTGCGTCGATTTCGACAGCTTGGTGTCGTCGTCGCCGAGAATAAGCTTGTGATGATGATAGGTCGGTTCCGGCAATCCAAGCAGCGTCTGCAACAGCCGGTGAATCCCGGTCGACCAGAACAAGTCGTGGCCGCGCACCACATCGGTAACGCCTTGCAGCGCATCGTCGACCACAACGGCGAGGTGATAACTGGCTGGGGTGTCCTTGCGGGCCAGCACGACGTCGCCCCACATCTGCGGCGCGGCGTTAATGCGGCCGGTCTGGCCATGCGGTCCGGCGCCGGTGTCGGTCCAATTCAGCGCACCGGCACGCGCCACCGCGGCGTCCATCGCGAGGCGCAAGGCAAACGGTTCGCCGGCAGCCCGGCGGCGCGACCGTTCCGCCGCGGAGAGCATGCGCGCCCGTCCCGGATAGATCGGCACCCCATCGGGATCGCGCGGCCAGTGGCCGCGGCGGTCCCGCTCGGCCACCATCGCGTTCAATTCACTGCGGCTCTCGAAGCTCAGATAGAGCAGGCCTTGCGCTTCGAGTTCGGCAAGGGCCGCGGCATAATCGCCGAAGTGCTGGCTTTGCCGGCGCACCGGCTCGATCCAGGCGACGCCGAGCCAGCGCAGATCCTCGGAGATTGCCTCCGCGTATTCGGGACGGCAGCGCTCGCCATCGATATCCTCGATCCGCAGCAACAGCCGTCCTGCGACTTCGCGCGTCAGATCGGTGTTGAGCAATGCAGAATAGGCATGGCCTAAATGCAGATATCCATTCGGACTGGGTGCGAAACGCAGGATGCGACTGTACATCGGCGATACGCTTCTCGACACTGACAGCAAAGATGATATTCGGAACCGTCTGGCGATACTCACTCTAACATGATTACCCATATTCACAGCGAGGCCGATCTCGGCGCCGCATTGGACCGGCTGACGCACGCCGAACCGCGCTTCGGCGCACTCATTGCGCAAGCCGGCCGGCCGCCGCTGCGGCGGCGTCCCGGCGACTTTGCCGGCCTTGCCGCAACCGTCGTGTCGCAGCAATTGTCCACTGCCAGCGCGGCCGCGATCTGGGGGCGGCTGGCCGCCGCGTTCAATCCGCTCGATGCGGCGGCCATCGTCAAGGCGCGGGCGGAAAAACTGGCGCGGCTCGGACTGTCCCGGCCGAAAATAAAGACACTTAAGGAGATTGCGCGTGCGGTCTCCGCAAACAAGCTCGCGCTGGCATCGTTGGCCGATATCGATGCCGACGCGGCGCATGCCGCGCTCACGGCGGTCCACGGCATCGGTCCCTGGACCGCCGACATTTATCTGTTGTCGTGCCTCGGCCACGCCGATGCGTGGCCTGCCGGCGACCTCGCGCTTCAGGAAGCGGCGCGGCTTGCCTTCGATCTCAAGACGCGTCCTAAGGCGAAGGAGATGGCGCGGCTTGCCGAGCCGTGGCGGCCATTTCGCGCCGTGGCGGCGCGCGTCTTGTGGACTTATTATCGGACCGTCAAAGGGCGCGAGGGCGCCCCTGTCGTAACTAAAATTCTACCGAAACGGTCTGCAGAAAGGGGTGCCCATGGCCGCCGTATCCGACGGTCCAAAGCTTGACGGACCGAGGCTGGCGCCGGGTTCCGGCCCGGCCCGGCAGTTGATCGTGTTCCTCCACGGCTACGGCGCCGATGGCAACGACCTGATCGAGATCGGCCGGGCTTGGCAGGGCTTGTTACCGCACGCGGCCTTTGTGTCGCCGCATGCGCCCGAGCCCTGCGGCCAGGCGCCGACGGGGCGACAGTGGTTCGCGCTGACCTTCCGTAATCCCGACGAGCGCTGGATCGGCGTCAACAAAGCCACCCCGCTCCTGGAAGGCTTTCTCGATGCCGAGCTTGCCCGTCACCAATTGCCGCCGTCTGCCCTTGCTTTGGTCGGTTTCAGCCAAGGGACCATGATGGCATTGCATGTCGGGCTGCGGCGAGCCGTCGCGCCGGCGGCGATCGTCGGCTATTCGGGCCTTCTCGTCGACCGGCCGGACGGCGACGCCAAAGCCTTTGCCGCGGAGATTACGTCGCGGCCGCCAGTATTGCTCGTTCACGGCGACCGCGACGATCTCATTCCTCCGCAAGCCCTTTTCGCCGCGACCGAGGGCCTCGCCGCGCTCAAAGTTTCGGTCGAATGGCACCTGTCGCCCGGGATAGGCCATGGCATCGATCCCGAGGGACTGCGTCATGGTGGCGAGTTTCTGGCCCGCCGTTTCGCCGCGGCGTCCCGGGGGATTTAACCGCAAGTCTCTGTTTTGCGTAACGATTTCCTAGCAAATTCGGCCTAGAAGCGCGCTAATCATTAAAGGTGCGCGATGGTCAAGGCTGCGATGCAAAATCTGGCCGGAGGCGCCCGGTTGGCGCGGCTGCGGTCGCTGGTTTTAAGTTTCCGAACGAATCGGCGCGGCAACGTCGCGGTCATTACCGCGCTCGCCATGCTGCCGATGGTGGCCGCGGTCGGCTGCGTGATCGATTACACCACGGCGTCGACGATCAAGACCAAGCTGCAGGCGGCCGCCGACGCGGCGAGCCTCGCCACCGTGTCGATCAATTCGTCGGTTATCACCACTGCCAAAGCCATGTCCGGCAGCGGGAGCGTGTCGGGCGGCTCGACCTATGCGACCAACTTCTTCAACGGAAACCTCGCCAGCGCTCCAGCCGACACCGGCTACAGCAGTCTCACACCGACCGCGACCGTCACTCGGACCGGCACAACGGTAACCGCCACCGTGTCATATACCGCCCAAGTCCCGACCTATTTCATGGGGATCATGGGCTACAAGACCATCGCGGAAACCGGCACTTCGACCGCCAGCTACTCGCTGCCGACCTATATCAATTTTTATCTGATGCTCGACGTGTCGGGCTCCATGAGCTTCCCGTCGACGACCGCCGAGCAGGAGCGACTGCAGGCGGTGAACCCTGACAATTATACGCTTTATCCGAACGGCTGCACCTTTGCGTGTCACTTCGCCGCGCAGGGCGCTTGCACCCAGTCGGAGCAGGAATCCGGCGTGCCCCCCTCCAAATACACTAGCACCTATAACCCTAGTCCCGGTGGCTATTGCCAGGGCTTTACCATCACGCGGCTGGGCACGACGCCGGCGGCTTGCACGTCGCCGACAAATTGCTCGAATATCGCCACTAGCGATATCAATTGGAGCAATACGCAGGTCAGTTCCTGCTCCACCGCCGGAACGACCTCTTGCATCCAATTGCGCACCGACGTCGTCGGCAATGCCGTGAATGCGCTGCTATCGCAAGCATCCACCACGGAGACCAACGACGGCATCTCCAATCAATTCGAAGTGGGATTGTTTCCGTTCATACAAAATCTCTGCACGTCCAGTGCCAGCGGCAGCAATTCATGCTCGGTCGGTCTCACCACCAGTCTCACCGGCAGCACCATCACAAGCTTCGCCTCGCAGCTCGCCAATCTGCTGGACACCGGCCAGAACTCGACCCTCGGGTCAGGCGGCACGCATTTTGAAAATGCGTTTAACAGCATGAACACTTTCATCACCTCGATTGGCACCGGTTCGAGCGCGTCCAGTCCCTTACCTTATGTGTTCATCGTCACCGATGGCTCGCAGGACTACCAAACCCAATGGAGTGGAAACTGGTCGTCCCAGGACTGGGGGGCTACCACGCAGGTTCCCTACCAGAATTCGGCCACTGTCTTGCCGCCAAACAGCGTAAGTTCCAGCGATTATTGCACGACGATGAAAAATCGCGGAATAACAATCGCCATTCTCTACATTCCCTACGAAACAATTCAGAATGCAACCACCTTCGCCAACAGCGAAGACGTTTACGCCAACAACAATATTGCGAATATTCCTTCGGCGCTGCAAACTTGCGCTTCGCCGAATTTCTTCTACACCGCCAGTACCCCGGCGGACATTCAGAGCGCGTTGGTCACGATGTTCGAACAGGCCGTGAGCACCGCGCACATTACCAATTAGGCATCGCAGTCAGTCCGCGACATAGCGAAACGGCCAATTCTCAGCGGCGGGTTCGAGACATCGCATCCGTGCGTTCACGTCCGAGCGAGCACCACCGGACGCCGAGCTGAGAGCAGGACCTGAGCCAAGTCCCCGAGCCTGAGCGAAATTGCAAACGTGAAACGGAGCCCGAGGAACTAGCAGGCCGTACCGGTTTTCGGCGTATAAACGACGCAGGCGCTGCTGCGCGGCGTCACGTAGAGGCTGTCCGATAAGTTGATCGAGGCCGTCGTAAACAGGCCGAACAGCGGCGTGTAGGTATAACTGACTTGGCTGTAGATCAGGTAACACGGATAGGTCCCGCAGGTGGACAGGTTTGACGGCAGCGTCGCCGACGTCAATACGCTGCCACCTTGGCTGTAGCTCCAGGCGACCGTACCACTGCCGGCCTTAGTGATCTTGATTTGCGAAACCGTGAATGCGGCGGGTGTGGTCGAATAGGGTGCCAGGACGTCAGACGTTACCTGCATGATACCCGTCATGTCGGTGGAAGCGATTGTCTCATATTGATTGGTGATGGCAGCCAGCGAATAAGTCGCAGACCTCACCTTCATGTAGATGGCGACGGCCCTGCCGCCATCGAACGACGCCAGGAACAGGGTCGCCAGCACCGGCGCGATCATGGCGAACTCGATCGCCGCCACGCCGCGCGTCGATGCGATAAAACGGCGATGTAGCCGGCGGAGACTGTTTGGCGCTCGCATGATCAATAGGGCTCCACCCGGAAGGCGGCAACGCCCATCATCTCCGTCGATCCGTTGCCGAGACTGGAAAAAAGCGATCCCAACGGAATGCCGATGATCGGCCATTGATAGATAAGCTGCACGACCATAAGCTCGCCTGCCGTGCCAGGGCTATAGGACCAGGTGTTGGAGACCGTGCCATTTTTGTTATAGGTCAAAGTCGGCGCCGTGGTGCTGATGCTGCTGGAACTCGAATAGGAAACGACATTGACCATGACATTGCTACAGGTGAACATCGCGGACACCAGCGGGCAGATCTGGGTTTGAAACTGCGACTGAGTGGTGCCGGCGTTTTGAACCTGGCCGGTCATGAACAGCCGCGCCGACTCATCGGCCGCGTTTTGCAGCGTCGCCTGGGCGAACAAGAACAGCGTGGTCTCAAAGATTGCGAACAGGAGCGCGAAGAACGGCGGGGCGATCAGCGCGAACTCGACGGCGGTCGTGCCGCTGCGGTCGGCGGAAAAACGCGAGACCCGCCGCCCGAGATATTTCGTCAGCGCGCGAAACATGCCTTTCGTGTCCCACTATAATATTCGGTCCAGCAAAACCGGATTGTCCGCTTTCCTCATAGTTGAGACACATTGATTATTCCTTGCGCAAAACAAATAAACCGCGCCGCATGCGCAATGCCGCAAGCCCGCGTTAACGTTACTGCGCGGAGACTTAATTGCCTACAATGCCGCGAAATCGATCGGCTTGTGACGGTCGAGCGCGCGGCGGATCGGCGGCAGAGGATATTTGAGCCCGGTCGCGCAATTGAACAACAACGCCTGTTCGCCGCGCTTGACGCGGCCGTCGGCGAGACTTTGCTTGTAGGCGGCATAGGTCGCGGCGCCTTCCGGACACAGCAGGAAACCCTCTTCACGCGCGGCCTCTTCGAGCCCCGCCGCGATCGTCTCGTCGGACACCGCGACAGCGAAACCGCCGCTCTCGCGCACCGCTCGCAGAATCAGAAAATCGCCGATCGCCTGCGGCACGCGGATGCCGGACGCGATGGTGTGCGCGTCTTCCCACCGCGCGGCGTGCTCGACGCCGGCCTCGTAAGCGCGCACCATCGGCGCGCAGCCGGCCGCCTGCACCGCGACCATGCGCGGCCGCTTTCGGCCGATGAAGCCGATCGCCTCCAATTCGTCGAACGCCTTCCACATGCCGATCAGCCCAGTACCGCCGCCAGTCGGATAAAAGATGACGTCGGGCATTGTCCAACCGAGCTGTTCGGCAAGCTCCAGCCCCATGGTCTTCTTGCCTTCGATTCGATACGGCTCTTTCAGCGTCGAAGTATCAAACCAGCCGACCTTGGACCTGCCTTCGCCGACAATCTTGCCACAGTCGTCGATCAAGCCATTGACGCGATAGACGCTCGCGCCCTGCAGGCCGATCTCGCTGACATTGACTTCCGGCGTATCCTCCGGACAGAAAATCGTGGTCTTGATGCCGGCGTGGCTGGCGTAGGCGGCGAGCGCGGCGCCGGCATTGCCGTTGGTCGGCATCGCCATATGCTTGATGCCGAGCGCTTTGGCCATCGACACCGCCATGACCAGGCCGCGCGCCTTGAACGAACCGGTCGGCAGCCTGCCTTCGTCTTTCACCAACAACTCGCCGGCGCCGAGTTTGGCGGCAAGCTTGGGCAGCGGCACGATCGGCGTCATCGCTTCGCCGAGGCTGACGATGTCTTCCTTGCGCCGCACCGGGAGCAGTTCGCGGTAGCGCCACAGATCGGGCGGACGGTTCGCCAGATCGGCCTTGCTCAGCGCCTTTTTCACGCCGTCAAGATCGTAGCGCACCAATAGTGGCTTGCCGACACGCGACAGATTATGAATTTCGTCGGCCGGGTATTTTTCGCCGGTTTCCGAGCACTCCAGATGGGTGACAAAGGTTTTTCGTTCGGTGGTGAGATTGTCGCTATAGTGCAAGGCCTGTCTCCGGCATGAACGGAGCGCCAACCTAAACGCCAAGGCGCGGCCGGTCCAGCACCGGCCGCCGGGCGAAAGATGCTGCCCGGGCTCGCCCATGAAGATCGCCGCGGTCGAATCCTTCCACATCAGCGTGCCTTACGATTTCGGCAATTCCGCCGCGAACGCGGCCGCGGCGCAGTGGCCGAAAATGGAGACGCTGTTCGTCAAAGTGACAACCGATGACGGCCTCGTCGGCTGGGGTGAGGGGTTTGGGCTCGCCGCCTGCGCCATCACCAAGCTCGCGGTCGACAAGGCCGTCGCCCCGCTCGCTGTCGGGCGGGATTCCACCGACATCGCGGTGCTGATGCGCGACATCGCCTATCGCCAACGCAATTGCTCGCGCAACGGCCCGGTCGGCTTCGCGCTTTCGGCACTCGACATCGCGCTGTGGGACATCGCCGGCAAGCGCGCCGGCAAGCCGCTCTATCGCCTGCTCGGCGGCGAGACCGAGGTCGAGCGCCTGCCCGCTTATGCAAGCCTGCTCCGTTACGGCGACACCGACCTTGTCAGGACCAACAGCGCGAAGGCCGTCGCGCGCGGCTACCGGGAAGTAAAATTGCACGAGGTCGGCACCGCACAGATTACAGCGGCGCGCGAAGCGATCGGGGATGCCATTGCGCTGACGGTCGACGCCAGCTGCGCCTGGAGCCTGCCGCAAGCCATCGAAACTGCGAAAATGTTAAAAGCCTGCCAGCTTAAATGGCTCGAAGAGCCGTTATGGCCGCCGGAGGATTACGCCGGATTGGCGCAGCTTCGGAAGCAGGGCGGCATCGCGATGGCCGCCGGCGAAAATGCCGGAACGCTCGCCGACATCGCGCAACTCCTCGGCGTTGCCGGCGTCGATTACATTCAGCCGAGCATCACCAAGATCGGCGGCGTGAGCGCCATGCTGCGGATTGCTGAAATGGCGCGCCTAAGCGGAGCAAAAATCGCGCCGCACTCGCCGTATTTCGGTCCCGGCCTCATGGCTACCATCCACTTCGCGGCAAGCCTGCCCGAAAAACCGATGATCGAGCGCTTTTATCTCGACCTGGAGGCAAGTCCGCTGGGAGGGCTCGTCGAAGCGCCCGGCGGATCCATGCGAGTGCCGCAGCGGCCTGGACTCGGCATCGAGGTCGATGAGGCGATTTTGCAAAAATACCGATTGAGCTGATGCCAGCGGGATGCGCAAAGCTCGTATCCGGAGCATAGCTCTGCCGGATTCTCCGTGGACAGGCCGACGGCAACCTCGCTACAGTTTTGTCAAGCGGATTGCGCCATGCCGAACCAACGGAAATACGACCTTATCATTATCGGCGCCGGTTCCGCCGGCTGCACGCTTGCTGCCCGGCTGAGCGAGGACAGAGGCACGCGCGTGTTGCTGCTCGAGGCCGGCGGCTGGGATCGCGATCCCTGGATCAAGATTCCGCTCGGCTGGCCGCATTTGCTGCTCAATCGCAAGCACGATTGGATGTATTTCGCCGAACCCGAAGCTTCCACCGGTGGTCGCGGCCTGGAATGCGCGCGCGGCCGCGTCATCGGCGGCTCTTCCTCGATCAACGCGATGGCCTATGTGCGCGGCCACCACGGCGACTACGACCGTTGGGCGGCGGCCGGTCTCAAAGAGTGGTCTTATGCTCACGTGCTGCCATATTTCCGCCGCCAGGAATCCTGGCAGAGCGGACCGAGCTTCTACCGCGGTGGCGGCGGTCCGCTCACCACCCAGACCGCGAGCTTCGCCGATCCGCTGGTCGACGCTTTCGCCGAAGCCGGCCGCAGCGTCGGCTACAAGACGACGGCGGACTACAACGGCGCACAGCAAGAGGGTTTCTGCACTTGGCAGATGACGGTGAAAGACGGCCGCCGCTGCAGCGCCGCGGACGCCTATCTACGCGCTGCTTTGCAGCGACCCAATCTCGTGGTCGAGACCGAGGCACTGGCGAGCAAGATCGTATTTGACGGCCGCCGCGCCGCCGGCGTCGAATACAGCCACCGGGGTATGCCCATCACCGCTTATGCGGAGAAAGAAGTCATTCTCTGCGGCGGCGTCATCAACTCGCCGCAGCTTCTGGCGCTGTCCGGCATCGGCGATCCGGCCGAGCTCGCCGCCCATGATATTGCCGTCAAGGCGGCGCTGCCCGGGGTCGGCAAAAATTTGCAGGACCACATTTCGGCGAGCGTTGCCTATGCGCGCAAGGAGCCGGGTCCGTTCCACCGCGCCATGCGCTTCGATCGCATCGTGCCGGCGCTGGCCCGCGCCTATCTCTACGGCGAGGGTATCGCCACCGCGCTGCCGACCGGACGAATGGCGTTTCTGAAAAGCCGCCCGGACGCCGCGCTGCCAGACGTGCAATTCATCTTCAATGCGGCGCCGATGACGGCGTATCCTTATCTGAGGCCGTTCCGGCGCGCATATGCCGACGCTTACGCCTGCCGCGCCGTAGTGCTGCGGCCGGAAAGCCGCGGCAGGCTCGAACTCGTCTCGGCCGACCCGCGGCAACCGCCGCGCATCCGGCAGAATTTTCTGGCAACCGAAACCGACTGGACGACGCTGCGCGCCGGACTGCGCATGGCGCGCGAGGTGTGCCGCCAGACGGCGATGGCTCCGTTCATGGCCGGCGAGATTGCGCCCGCCGGCGGCGACGTCACCGATGCCGATCTCGACGCCCATATCCGCAAGGATTCGATCACCGTCCACCACCCGCTCGGCACCTGCAAAATGGGCATCGCCTCCGATCGCGACGCCGTTGTCGATGCCGAGCTTCGCGTCTTCGGCATAGATGGCCTGCGTGTGGTCGACGGCTCGGTGATGCCGGATCTGGTCGGGGGCAATATTAATGCCCCGATCATCATGATTGCCGAGAAGGCCGCGGACCTCATTCGTGGCCGCCAACCGCTGGAAGCGGTGCGGCTTGGCTCGGCCGCGGAATACTCGCGTCCCTGACCTGTTTGGGAGCCACGGTGCCCCCTAGCGCCGCGGCTGGCGGCCGCAAATGCCGCTCGCTTGCGGAGCTGACATGTAACCCATGGGCCAGGCTTCACAATCCTGTCACGCCTGCCTATAAACTAGGAGCCAACGCCGCACTGCGGCATTGAGTCGAGGTGGGAGCGTCCGCTTGTGAACGCTCATGTATGGCCGTCGGGTTTCCCGGCCCTGGTCCTGAACGCGGACTTCCGGCCGCTGAGCTATTACCCGTTGTCGCTGTGGTCGTGGCAGGACGCCATCAAGGCGGTCTTCCTCGAGCGGGTTAATATCGTCGCCAATTACGACCGCGCAGTACATTCGCCGAGCTTCGAAATGAAGCTGCCGAGCGTGGTGTCGCTGAAGACTTTCGTCAAACCGTCGACGCATCCCGCGTTCACGCGGTTCAACGTGTTTCTGCGCGACCGCTTTGTCTGCCAATATTGCGGCGCGCGCGACGACCTGACGTTCGACCATCTGGTGCCGCGTTCGCGCGGCGGCCATACCGTCTGGGACAATGTCGTGGCGGCCTGCTCGCCGTGCAATCTGAGCAAGGGCAGTCTGACGCCGGACGAAGCGCGGATGTTTCCCTCGCAGCGGCCGTTCCAGCCGTCGGTGCAACACCTGCATAGGAACGGTCGACTGTTCCCGCCGAACTACCTGCACGATAGCTGGCTCGACTATCTCTATTGGGACACCGAGCTCGATCCTTGAGTCGCGGCTATGCCGCGGCGGCCTTTTGCGTCAGCACTTTAAGAATATCGCGAGGATCGGCACGATCGCGATAATCGGCATCCGTGTAAGCGTAGATAATGACGCCGGCTCGATCGATGACGTAAGTCGCCGCAACAGGAAGCGCCCATTCGGCAGGGGAGCCATTTTTGGCAGGAACATCCAAGCCGAATCCCTGGTAAGCGGATTTGAGCTCATCGGTGAATTCATAGACCAGGCCGAATGCGCGTCCGACCTTTTGGCCGACGTCGCTGAGAACTTCGAAGGTGAGCGCATTCTTTTCGGCCGTCGTTACGGTGTCGGCCGGCGTCTCAGGACTGATTGCAACCAGCGAGGCTCCCGCGGCCGTGATTTCCGGAAGGACTTGCTGGAATGCCCTCAGTTCGAGGTTGCAAAACGGACACCAGCCGCCACGATAGAACGTGACAATGACCGGGCCGCCTTTCAACAGAGCGTGTACGTCGACGGTCTCGCCCTTGGCGTTACCCAACACGATGGCTGGAGCGCGGGCGCCGACCTTCAGCGCGGTCTGCGCAATTGCGCCGTGGCGAAGTTGCGCCATATGGCGCTCCATGATCGCTTGCCGTTCCGCCGGAACGCGCTGGAACCAACCGGCGCGGTAGTCTGCAAGCTGTTCTTTAAGAGACATCAAGACCTCCATCTGCGTTGGACAAAACGAGCGCGATTACGCGTCATACGCTGGGCGCTGCCGCGGTCTGGCCGAACAGTATCTTCTTCGACTCTTCACTGATGGTCGGGGCCGTGTTGATTTCCTTGGCCCGCGCGTAAGCGCGCTTGACCGCAGGCCGCTCTCGCATCGCCTCGAACCAGCGCCGCAGATGCGGGAAGTCCTCGAGTTTCTGACCTTGCCGCTCGTAGGGAACGATCCACGGATAGGCCGCCATGTCGGCGATCGAATAGGGACCGGCTATGAATTCGCGCCCTGATAGTCGCGTGTTGAGCACGCCATACAGACGATTCGTCTCCTTGACGTAGCGCTCGATCGCATAGGGAAGCTTCTGCGGCGCATAATTGGAGAAATGGTGATTTTGGCCGGCCATCGGCCCGAGTCCTGCCATTTGCCAAAACAGCCATTCCATCACCTGGACGCGCCCGCGCAAAGTTTTGGGCAGAAACTTGCCGGTCTTTTCGCCGAGATAAACAAGAATGGCGCCGGATTCGAAAACGCTGATCGGCGGCCCGGCTTCACCTGGATCGTCATCGACGATCGCGGGCATGCGATTGTTAGGAGAAATCTTGAGGAAATCGGGTTTGAATTGTTCGCCTTTGCCGATGTTGACGGGCACGATCCGATATGGAAGTCCGGTCTCTTCGAGAAAGATCGTGATCTTGTGACCGTTCGGCGTCGTCCAGTAATAAAGATCGATCATCGTCTTTTCTTCCTGTTTTGAGCGGGCAGATCAAGCAACGCCAGCGCGGGCCGCATGACGGATTCAAGGAGCCGGCGGTCCGGGTTGGATCGTGCAAGCACGCGGATGCCGAGTAACAGTCCAAGCAGCAATCGAGCGGCATCATTCGCATCGACGCCGGGAGGAGCGGTTTCGTCGGCCTGTGCGGCAAGGATGCATCTTTTGAAAAATGCCGCGATCTCGTCGAATTGCTCGGTAACGAGGGCCCGAATTTCAGCCTGGTGCGGGGCGACATCGAGCGCCGAATTGACCAGGAAACAACCCTTGCGGTTCCGATCCGTTATCGAGCGATCGATGATCTCCGCGAAGAAGCGGTGGATGGCCTTTTTTGGAGGAAGCGACGTCTCGAGGCGGCACAAACGATCTCGCGTCGTGCAATCGAGATAGCGTTCCAGGGCGCGCCCGAACAATTCCTGCTTGTCGCCGAAGGCGTTATAGAGGCTCGGCGCGGTCAATCCCATCGACGCGGCGAGATCGCGCATCGATGTTGCTTCGTAACCGCGCTGCCAAAAGCATTCAACTGCCGCCCCCAGCGCGGCCGTCTCATCGAATTCCCTCGGCCGCGCCATTTGAATACCCGCCGGTTGCGGCGACCTGTCGAGCCACAACGCAACTTGACTTTATATAACGACCGATACAGAATCAATGGAATAGCCGCCACTGGACATCAAGAAGCCGTGAGACGCAAAATCTCTCGGCCCTCGACTTGCCGAACGGGTTCAGTGCTGGTCCTGAAAGCGGAGCGATTGCCATGGGCATGCTGATCGAAGGCAAATGGACCGACGGCGAGCTACCGCAGGAAACCAGCGCAGCCGGACAGTTCAAACGCGCCGACAGTGTCTTCCGCGATCGCATCACCGCAGATGGCTCATCGGGATTTAAGGCGGAGCCCGGCCGCTATCATCTCTATGTCGCGCACGGTTGCCCTTGGGCGCACCGAACGCTGATCTACCGTGCGATCAAAAAACTAGATGGAGTCATTTCGGTCGCTTATTCCATCCCCGGCCTCAAGCAGAACGGCTGGACCTTCGAACAGGACGCGCGGTATCCGGATTGCAT
>JBARER010000191.1:0-3409 GCA_049796395.1 Xanthobacteraceae bacterium | reverse complement strand
GCGGCAGAGCGGAACCCGTGGTGCGCTTATCGGCGCTCCGCCTCCCTTCTTTTCGAAGGGAAAGCTTGGAAGGGCTTCTTACCGTGGCGTGACGGCAAAACTCGGATGCATCCGCATCGCGAGAACGAGGAAACATGCATCCGCCCCAGCGATAGCGGGGGGAGGGGGACCATGCGAAGCATGGTGGAAGGGGCGCGGGCGGTGACGAAATCTTTTGCAACGACAGCGGAGCGACGAGGCAGACGCCCCTTCCACCGCGCAAGAGCGCGGTCCCTCTTCCCCGCTATCGCGGGGCAGGATGAAGAAGCCGCATCGCGAGAACGGGGAAGAATTGTGTGGGGAAGGGGATTCGAAGCGAGCGAGGTGGAGGATGCAAAATAGGCGGTTTTCCCCCTACGCTCTTCCACAGGAGGGCACGGCCAGCGCGTTGCACCGGCAAGACATTTTGTGCAATCTCCGCAGCGATTTGCGCCCATCGCTCGGGTATTGTAGGCGAGGCGCCTTCCTTACGGGCCGGTTCGAACCGGCCCCTCATTCAGCCGGGGTTATCTAATGCATACTTTGTGGGCCATCGTCGGTTGCGGCATTTTGGCTATTATCTACGCCATCTGGGCGACGCGCTCGGTGCTGTCCGCCGATGCCGGCAGCGAGCGGATGCAGGAGATTTCCGCCGCCGTCCGCGAGGGCGCGCAGGCTTACCTCAAGCGCCAATATTCGACCATCGCCGTCGTCGGCGTCGTCATCTTTCTGATCGTCGGCTATTTCCTCGGCTGGCTAGTCGCGCTGGGCTTTGCCGTCGGCGCCATCCTGTCCGGCTCGGCCGGCTTCATCGGCATGAACGTCTCGGTGCGCGCCAATGTGCGCACCGCGCAGGCCGCCATCAGCTCGCTCGCCGGCGGATTGGAAATCGCGTTCCGCGCCGGCGCCATTACCGGGATGCTGGTGGCGGGCCTGGCGCTGCTTGGCGTCACGCTCTATTTCGGCTTCCTCATCGGCACGCTGCACATGGCGCCGAACGAGCGCGAAGTGATCGATGCGCTGGTGGCGCTCGGCTTCGGCGCCTCGCTGATCTCGATCTTCGCCCGGCTCGGCGGCGGCATTTTCACCAAGGGCGCCGACGTCGGCGGCGATTTGGTCGGCAAGGTCGAAGCCGGCATCCCCGAAGACGATCCGCGCAATCCGGCAACCATCGCCGACAATGTGGGCGACAATGTCGGCGACTGCGCCGGCATGGCGGCCGATCTGTTCGAGACCTATGTGGTGACGACGGTCGCCACCATGGTGCTGGCGGCGATCTTCTTCGCCGGCGCCGGCGGCAACATGCTGATGAAGATGATGACGCTGCCGCTCGCCATCGGCGGCGTCTGCATCATCGCCTCGATCGCCGGCACGTTCTTCGTCAAGCTCGGCGCCAGCCAGTCGATCATGGGCGCGCTGTATAAGGGCATGCTGGCCACCGCCGTCTTCTCCCTCATCGGTATCGCCGCCGTGATCTACAAGCTGATCGGCTTTGGCCCGTTGCGAGGCGCGTCTTATTCCGGCGAAACGCTGTTCATCTGCGGCATCGTCGGGCTGGCCGTCACCGGCCTGATCATCTGGATCACCGAGTACTATACCGGCACCGACTACCATCCGGTCCAGTCGATCGCGCAAGCCTCGGTGACCGGGCACGGCACCAATGTCATTCAGGGCCTGGCGATATCGATGCAGTCGACCGCGCTGCCGGCTTTGGTGATCATCGCCGGCATCCTGGTCAGCTATAACCTTGCCGGCCTGTTCGGCATCGCCATCGCGGTCACCACCATGCTGGCGCTGGCCGGGATCGTCGTTGCGCTCGACGCTTTCGGTCCGGTCACCGACAATGCCGGGGGCATTGCCGAAATGGCCGGTCTGCCGAAAGAGGTCCGCAAATCGACCGATGCGCTCGATGCGGTCGGCAACACCACCAAGGCGGTGACCAAAGGCTACGCCATCGGTTCGGCCGGCCTCGGCGCGCTGGTGCTGTTCGCCGCCTACAACGAAGACCTCAAATTCTTCATCGCCGGATCGGCTCAGCATCCTTATTTCCAGGGCGTTGCGCCCGATTTCGCGCTGACCAATCCGTACGTCGTCTGCGGCCTCTTGTTCGGCGGCCTGTTGCCCTATCTGTTCGGCGCCATGGGCATGACCGCGGTTGGTCGCGCCGCGGCCTCGATCGTCGAAGAGGTGCGGCGCCAGTTCCGCGAACGACCCGGCATCATGGAAGGCCGCGACAAACCGGACTACGGCCGCGCCGTCGACATGCTGACCAAGGCGGCGATCAAGGAAATGATCGTGCCGTCGCTGTTGCCGGTGCTCTCCCCGATCGTCGTCTATTTCCTGATCTACTTCGTCGCCGGCGGCGGCGCGGTGGGCAAGTCGGCGGCATTCTCCGCGCTTGGCGGCATGCTGCTCGGCGTCATCGTCACCGGCCTGTTCGTGGCGATTTCGATGACCTCAGGCGGCGGCGCCTGGGACAACGCCAAGAAATACATCGAGGACGGACACTACGGCGGCAAAGGCTCCGACGCCCATAAGGCGGCGGTGACCGGCGATACCGTGGGCGATCCGTACAAGGACACGGCGGGCCCCGCCGTCAATCCGATGATCAAGATCACCAACATCGTGGCGTTGTTGCTGCTTGCGGTGCTGGCGCATTGAAGCGAGTTCGCGCCTGCTGATTGTAGGAGGCGAGGGCTTATTACGTGCCCCTGCCTTGGATATTGTGGATGATCGTCGTTATGACGCTGAGGTCGTTGCCGCCGGTCGGCGTGGTCTGGCTGACGAAATCGAAGACGTGGCCGTCCTTGAGGCCGTATTCGGCGACGCGGCTGACCTTGCGGTCCTTGTCGAAGTAAACGGCGATCACGCGCTGGTCGGTCACGCTGGTGCGCATGAACGATATCGGGCGGTCGACCTTCTGCGAGATGTAATAGAAGGCTTCGCCGCTGACGGTGGCGACGGTCGAGGGCGTGCCGAGCACGAGCAGCACCTGCTCTTGCGAGGCGCCAAGCGGGATCTGCTCGAGCGCACCGTCGGGCAGCACGTAGCCGCGCTGAAACGACTCGCCGCCGCAGCCGGCGAGCGCGAGCGCCAGCACCAGCCCGCATAAGGCGGCTGTCGGCCGGCTACGGCGTTGCGCCATCGTGCCCCGCATCCCTCGTCCTCACTTGCCTCCGGGCGCTTCGTGCCCTAACCCCAAAGCCGACAATTGGCAATCGGATCGGCCATCGGCGAGCCCAGAACCGGTCGCAGCAACCTCGGTTAACCACATGATCTGGCGGATTTTTCGACCCCGCCCCCGGGATCGCAGCATCGACGAGCTCTATGGCGTGATCGTGGCGCAGGCACGCTCGCCCGGCTTTTACTCCGGCTATGGCGTGCCGGATAG
>JBARER010000190.1:0-9562 GCA_049796395.1 Xanthobacteraceae bacterium | reverse complement strand
GATTACCTGCCGCTGCCGACCAACTCCTGGTACAATGACTGGATCGCGCCGTTCCAAAACCAAATCGCGCCCAATATGGAAAGCTGCGCATCGCCGGGGCTGTTTTTCTCGGTAACCACCGACGGCGACATCACAGCGGCGATGCAGACGCTCTTTCAGCAAGCCGTGGCGGCGGCGCGGCTGACACATTAACCGTATCCGACCACTTCATCATTAATTCCGCCCTTGCCGGTCGGCCGGGATGCGCTATTTTGCCGGCGCACCGAGCGCGGTGCGGGTGTAGCTCAATGGTAGAGCAGAAGCCTTCCAAGCTTATGACGAGGGTTCGATTCCCTTCACCCGCTCCAACCTTCGCGCCTTCGGCGCTTCGGTTGGCAGGCCAACCACCGTCGCGAAGGTTGCCCGCCGTAGCTTTAGCGAAGGCGGGCTGGACCCTTGCCTTGCTTGCCGCCAAGAGGCATGTGAACGGCGCGGACGCCTAGGAGTGTAGCTCAACTGGCTAGAGCACCGGTCTCCAAAACCGGGGGTTGGGGGTTCGAGTCCCTCCACTCCTGCCAGGTCCGTTCGAACTAACCGTTTGACGCATAAGCGCGAGTCCCGTCTTGACGGTCCGCCGGACCGGCAGTAGATAAGGAGCTATCGCCAGCGGCCCGGCAACGGACTTCCGCGGCGAGCTTATTCCCCAAAAGGCACCGCCGGGTCGGTCTCGTCCTTATAATGTCGGGCGGGGGTAATTATTGGATTTAAGAGCACGATGGCGAAGGTCAGTCCGTTCAAGTTTCTGCAGGAAGTGCGGGCCGAAGGGCAGAAGGTCACTTGGCCGACGCGCAAGGAGACCACCGTGACCACCATCATGGTGTTCGTCATGGTTTTTGTCGCTTCGATCTTCTTTCTGGTCGCAGACCAGGTAATGCGGATTGCGGTCAGTTACCTGCTTGGCATCAGCAGCTGAGATTATTGATCAAAATTCATGACCCGGAATTCATGACATGACGAGCCGATGGTACGCGGTCCACGCCTATTCGAATTTCGAAAATAAGGTTGCGGAATCGATCCGTGAGCAGGCCAAGCAACGCGGCCTATCCGCCCTGTTCGAGGAGATTCTGGTCCCGAAGGAAAAAGTCGTCGAGGTGCGGCGCGGTCGCAAAGTCGACACCGAGCGCAAATTCTTCCCCGGCTATGTCCTGGTGAAGATGCAGCTTACCGACGACGCTTACCACCTGATCAAAAACACGCCCAAGGTGACCGGCTTTCTCGGCTCCGACAACAAGCCGATGCCGCTTTCCGACGCCGAGGCCGAGCGCATCATCCATCAGGTGCAGGAAGGCATCGAGCGGCCGAAGCCGTCGGTTTCGTTCGAGGTTGGCGAGCAGGTTCGTGTGTCGGACGGTCCATTTGCCTCTTTCAACGGCACGGTGGAGGAGGTCGACGAAGGCCGCTCGCGCCTCAAGGTCGCGGTATCGATCTTTGGTCGCGCCACGCCCGTCGAGCTGGAGTTCGGGCAGGTAGAGAAGCTATAACGTTTGCATGAAGGCGTGGGAGGTGAGGCGGTCGCCAGCCGCCGATATCCGCACCACTAACAGGAGTGGAGAATGGCGAAGAAAATTACCGGCTATGTAAAGCTGCAGGTACCGGCGGGGGCGGCTAATCCGTCGCCGCCGATTGGCCCTGCCTTGGGCCAGCGCGGCCTCAACATCATGGAGTTCTGCAAAGCGTTCAACGCGCAGACCCAGAAGTTGGAGAAGGGCGCGCCGATACCCGTTACCATCACGGTCTATGCGGACCGCTCCTTCACCTTCGAAATGCGGCAGCCGCCGGTGTCGCACTTCCTCAAGAAGGCGGCCAAGCTCGAAAGCGGCTCGAAGACGCCGGGCCGCGACATCGCAGGTTCAGTGACCAAGTCGCAAGTCCGTGAGATCGCTGAGCAAAAGATGAAAGATCTCAATTGCGATACGATCGACGCCGCCATGCGGATGATCGAGGGCTCCGCGCGCTCGATGGGACTAGAGGTGAAATGATGAGCACGCTTGGAAAACGCACCGACTCGATCCGCGAAGGCGTCGACCGCGAGAAGCTCTATCCGCTCGCCGAGGCGGTGAAAATGATCAAGGAGCGTGCCAAGGCCAAGTTCGACGAAACCGTCGAAGTGGCGATGAACCTCGGCATCGATCCGCGTCATGCAGACCAGACGGTGCGCGGCGTCGTCAATCTGCCGAACGGTTCCGGACGCTCGGTGCGCGTTGCGGTGTTCGCCCGCGGCGCCAAGGCCGATGAAGCCAAGGCTGCCGGCGCCGATGTGGTCGGCGCCGAGGATCTGGTTGAGAAAGTGCAGGGTGGTGCCATCGATTTCGATCGCGTCGTCGCTACGCCTGATCTGATGCCGCTGGTCGGGCGTCTCGGCAAGGTGCTAGGTCCCCGCGGGTTAATGCCCAATCCGAAAGTCGGCACCGTCACCATGGACGTCACTAACGCGGTCAAGGGCGCCAAAGGCGGGTCGGTGGAATTCCGGGCCGAGAAGGCTGGCATCGTGCAGGCCGGTGTCGGCAAGGCCTCGTTCCCGGCCGAGAAGCTGATCGAGAACATCATGGCGTTCGCCGACGCGGTGCAGAAGTCGCGGCCCCCCGGTGCCAAAGGCCATTTCATCAATCGGGTGGCGATCTCCTCGACCATGGGGCCCGGCGTGAAGATCGAGCCGGGAAGTCTTTTCCCGGACGCTCAACAGCCGCACTGACTGGTTATTCCGGATTGTCGCACAGCGGCATATCCGGAATCTATGACCATGATCGGTGAATATGGATTCCGGGCTCGCGGACCAGCGTCCGCGCTCTAGAATGACCGTCACGCTGCGGCGCGCTTGCCCCATAGCGTCTGTGTCGCAAGCCGCGCACCCTCCACTAAAGACTTCAGTTTTGCCCACATGATGGACGGATGGACGCGCCGGGCAAACGGGCTCTGTGCGAAGCCGCAATCGGTGCCGCCGATGACGTTCTCGCGGCCGACAATCTTGGCTAGCCGCACGATCCTTTCGGCGACCAGCTCCGGATGTTCGACTATATTGGTGGCGTGACTGATCACGCCGGGGATCAGGATCTTGCCGGGCGCGAGCTTCACGGTCTCCCACACCCGCCATTCATGAGCGTGCCGCGGATTGGCGGCTTCGAAGGAATAATGGCCGACCCGCACCTGCAGAACCAGATCGATGATGTCCTTCAGGGGCACGTCAAAGGCGTGCGGCCCGTTCCAACTGCCCCAGCAGATATGATATCGCGACCGTTCCTGCGGAATGCCGCGCAGTGCATGGTTGAGCGTGTCGACCCGCAGCTGCGCCCAGCGCCGGTACTCCGCGTTCGACATCGGCGGCACCATGCGCTCGTGCATATAGGGTAGGAACGCATCGTCGATCTGCACGTAAAGGCCGGCATCGACGATTGCCTGGTATTCCTGGTGCAGTGCGTCGGCGAGCGCCGTCAGAAAAGTCTCTTCGTCCTTATAGTGTTCGTTCTTCGCGCCGGGCAGCGCGCTTGCCGGCGCGACGACCGGGAGGAACGCGGACAAAGATGGATGTCTCTCTTTGGTCTCGGCAAGGCCAGCCTTCAGATTGGCGATGTCCCGCAAGACCTGCCGGTTCGAATAGGCGATCGGTCCGTTGACGACCACGCGGTTGCCGAGGCGCTTCGCCAAGCCGGACGCGGCATCATACTCGGCATAGAATTCCGCGAACGCCTGGTGGTCGCGACCGCCACCCATGGACGCCATCGGGTCGTTGGCTTCTGCCGGCATCGCCACTCGCACCGCGATGCCGGACAGTCGCTTGTGCACGTAGAACGCCCAGTTGGCGCCTTTGCTGAACTCGCCGTCGCTGACGATATCGATGCCGACCTCCGCTTGCCGATCCACCACCTCGGCGACGGATTCGGCCAGGCAGGCTTCGAAACCGTCCGCGTCGTAGGGCTTGCCATCCTCGATGTCGCGCCAGAAGGCGACGAGGTTGGGCGGCCGGATCAAGCTACCGACATGGGTGGTCAGGATTCGCTCGGGCACAGTCGACTTCCTCCCTGGAACTTTCTTGGAACCGTTTGGCAGTCCGCCGATGCTATGCCGCGCGGTCTCGGCGGCAAAGGGTGGACGGCAGAACCGACCCCATCGGTCGACAAATCGCTTGGCAAGGATGCTTCAAGCCGCTAAACAAAGGGCGAGGGCGTGCCGCACCCGTTTGTCGGCGCGCTTTTATGCGCTTCTCAAAGCCAATGTCGGCAAGTCGTCCTCTCGGACCTGATCCTGTTCGGATTCTCTAAGAGGATGAATGGCTTAATTGGCTCGATGAGCGCATTCCTGTCCGAGACTGCCGGCGCCGGGAATGGATTTATCCATCACGGCTTAATGCACCCTCTGAGAGGAGGGTGAGCCAGCATAGACGGGTGAAGGACGGAAGGCTTGGACTTCGTGTGAAGTCATTGCCCTTTGGTTCTGACCTCGATGGCCCGGGATGGCGAAAGCCGTGCCGGGGGGCAGGGTTAAATGTCGTCCTGCCTGGCTTCGTCGACAAACTCGATGATGTAACGGCGGGGCGGCGGGAATAACCCGGCGGTCCCCGCAAGACGGACCGCCAACCGGAGAGAGCTTTTGGAACGCGCGGCAAAAAGCGAGGCCGTCACGGCTCTTGGGGCGGTCTTCAAGGCCACCAAAGTCGTTGTCGTCGCTCATTATTCGGGCCTTACGGTCGTCCAGATGCAGACCCTGCGCAGGCAGATGAAGCAGGCGGGCGCCAGCGTGAAGGTCGCGAAAAACCGTCTCGCCAAGATCGCTCTCGAAGGCTCCGACGTCGCTTCCATTGCACCGTTGCTCAAAGGGCCTGCGCTGATCGCCTTCTCGGGCGATCCGGTGGCGGCGCCCAAGGTCGCGGTCGATTTCGCCAAGACGCATGAGCGTTTCATTATTCTTGGCGGCGCGATGGGGACCACTTCGCTCGACCCGAATGGGGTCAAGGCTCTTGCGGCTTTGCCCTCGCTCGACGAGTTGCGGGCGAAACTCGTCGGCCTCCTCCAGGCGCCGGCGACCAAGATTGCGCAGGTGATTACAGCCCCTGCCGCCAAGGTCGCCCGCGTGGTCCAGGCCTATGCCTCCAAAAGCGGCGAAAACAGTGGCGACAGCGCGGCCGCCTAAAACATCATCATCAAGGTTAGAACCGAAGGACTAGACCATGGCTGATCTGCAGAAAATCGTCGACGACCTCTCCACCCTCACCGTGCTCGAGGCTGCCGAACTCGCCAAGCTTCTCGAGGAGAAGTGGGGCGTTTCGGCCGCGGCGGCAGTTGCGGTAGCGGCGGGCCCGGCGGGCGCAGCCGCCCCGGCGGCTGAGGAAAAGACCGAATTTACCGTCGTTCTTGCTGCGGTGGGCGAAAAGAAGATCGAGGTCATCAAGGAAGTTCGGGCCATCACCGGCCTCGGCCTCAAGGAGGCCAAGGATCTGGTCGAGGGCGCGCCAAAGCCCGTCAAGGAGGGCGTCAACAAGGACGAGGCCGCCAAAATCAAGGCGACCCTCGAAAAAGTCGGCGCCAAGGTTGAGCTTAAGTAAGTCATACTTATCTAAGCGAAATCCCCGGGCGAACGCAGCCGGATTTCCCCGGGATTCCGAAAGGCAAGTAGCGAAACAAGCGCGATTCGGGGGTTCTCCCGAATCACGCGAAGATAGGGCGGGGTGACGCCTGTCCCGACGGTCGCGATGGATTGCGGCCTTCAGGAGAGTCGTCTTGATCGCCTCGGTACCCCGAAGCGCGGGCGGGTCTGACCTTGCCTCGGGGCGTGTGGTTTTGACCGGCGGCGGATGCCGTCGGTCCGGGCCGATGGTTCGATTAAGCGAGAGGACATGATGGCGCAGACGTTTATCGGTCGGAAGCGCGTAAGAAAGTCGTTCGGAAAAATCGAGGAAGTCGCGGAGATGCCGAACCTCATTGAGGTTCAGAAGGCGTCCTACGACCAATTCCTGCTGGTGGTGGAGCCTCAGGGCGGCCGGCCTAACGAGGGCCTACAGGCCGTCTTTAAGTCGGTGTTCCCGATTTCCGACTTTTCCAACACGTCGCAGCTTGAGTTCGTGAAATACGAATTCGAGCCGCCGAAATACGACGTCGACGAATGCCGCCAGCGCGGCATGACCTATGCGGCGCCGCTCAAGGTGACGCTACGGCTGATCGTGTTCGATATCGACGAGGAAACCGGCGCGCGTTCGGTCAAGGACATCAAGGAGCAGGATGTCTACATGGGCGACATTCCGCTCATGACCAACAACGGCACCTTCATCGTCAACGGCACCGAGCGCGTGATCGTCTCGCAGATGCATCGCTCGCCGGGCGTCTTCTTCGATCACGACAAGGGCAAAACTCATTCCTCGGGCAAGCTTTTGTTCGCCGCCCGCATCATCCCGTATCGCGGTTCCTGGCTCGATATCGAATTCGACGCCAAGGACATTGTCCATGCCCGCATCGACCGGCGGCGAAAGATTCCGGTGACATCGCTGCTCTATGCGCTCGGCATGACCGGCGAGGAAATCCTCAATACCTTTTACAAACAGGTGCCTTACAAACGCGCCAAGGACGGCTGGCGCGTGCCGTTCGACGCCAGCCGCTTGCGCGGCTACAAGGCGATCAACGATCTGGTCGACGCCGATACCGGCAAGGTGGTGCTGGAAGCCGGTAAGAAGCTTACTGTGCGTCAGGCCCGCCAACTCGCCGAGAAGGGCCTCAAGGCGCTGCGGCTCTCGGACGAGGAGCTCATCGGCCAGTACATCGCCGAAGATCTCGTCAATCCCAAGAGCGGCGAGATCTATGCCGAGGCTGGCGAGGAAATCACCGAGAAGAATCTCAAGCTCCTTATCGAGGAGGGCTACAAGGAACTGCCGGTCCTCAACATCGACCACGTCAATGTAGGCGCTTACATTCGCAATACGCTGGCGGTCGACAAGAACATGACGCGGGAAGACGCGCTGTTCGACATCTATCGCGTCATGCGTCCGGGCGAGCCGCCGACCGTCGATACTGCGCAGAACATGTTCCAGTCACTGTTCTTCGATTCGGAGCGTTACGATCTGTCTGCGGTTGGCCGCGTCAAGATGAATATGCGACTCGATCTCGATGCGCCTGACACCATGCGTGTTCTGCGCAAGGAAGACGTGATCGCGGTGATTCGCACGCTGGTCGACCTGCGCGACGGCAAGGGCGAGATCGACGACATCGATCACCTCGGCAATCGGCGTGTGCGTTCGGTCGGCGAACTGATGGAGAATCAGTATCGCATCGGATTGCTGCGCATGGAGCGTGCGATCAAGGAGCGGATGTCATCGGTCGATATCGACACGGTAATGCCGCAGGATCTGATCAATGCCAAGCCGGCGGCCGCCGCGGTGCGCGAATTCTTCGGCTCCTCGCAGCTCTCCCAGTTCATGGATCAGACCAATCCGCTGTCGGAGATCACGCATAAGCGGCGGCTCTCCGCGCTTGGTCCGGGCGGGCTCACGCGCGAGCGTGCCGGCTTCGAGGTGCGCGACGTGCATCCGACGCATTACGGGCGCATCTGTCCGATCGAAACGCCGGAAGGGCCGAATATCGGCCTCATCAATTCGCTCGCGACGTATGCGCGCGTAAACAAATACGGCTTCGTCGAGACGCCTTATCGCAAGGTCAAGGACGGTCGCGTCAGCGACGAGGTGATTTACCTGTCGGCGATGGAAGAGGGCCGCTACACGGTCGCCCAGGCTAATTCCGCAATCGACGCAAAGGGACGCTTCACCGACGATCTGGTCGTTGTACGACATGCCGGCGACGTGCAGCTCATTCCGCCCGACCGGGTGGATTTCATGGACGTGTCGCCTAAACAGCTCGTTTCGGTGGCCGCAGCGCTCATTCCATTCCTGGAGAACGATGACGCCAACCGCGCCCTGATGGGTTCCAACATGCAGCGGCAGGCGGTCCCGTTGGTGCGGGCCGAAGCTCCGTTCGTCGGCACCGGCATGGAAGGCGTGGTGGCGCGCGATTCCGGCGCGGCAATCGCGGCGCGCCGCAGTGGTGTCGTCGACCAGGTCGACGCGACACGTATCGTCATTCGCGCTACCGACGAGCAGGACCCGACCAAGCCGGGCGTCGACATCTATCGGCTGATGAAGTTCCAGCGCTCCAACCAGAACACTTGCATCAACCAGCGGCCGCTGGTGAAGGTGAGCGATCAAGTCAAAAAGGGCGATATCATCGCTGACGGCCCGTCGACCGATCTCGGCGAACTGGCGCTCGGCCGCAACGCGCTGGTCGCATTCATGCCGTGGAACGGCTACAACTTCGAGGATTCGATCCTTCTGTCCGAGCGCATCGTCAAGGACGACGTTTTCACTTCGATCCATATTGAGGAATTCGAGGTGATGGCGCGCGATACCAAGCTCGGACCCGAGGAAATCACCCGCGACATTCCGAACGTCTCGGAAGAGACGCTGAAGAACCTCGACGAGGCCGGTATCGTCTATATCGGTGCAGAGGTGCGCGCCGGCGACATTCTCGTTGGCAAGATCACGCCGAAGGGCGAAAGCCCGATGACGCCGGAGGAGAAACTCCTGCGCGCGATCTTCGGCGAGAAGGCCTCCGACGTGCGCGACACCAGCCTGCGCGTTCCGCCGGGCGTCCAGGGCACCGTGGTCGAAGTCCGCGTCTTCAACCGGCACGGCGTCGAGAAGGACGAGCGGGCGCTGGCCATCGAGCGTGAAGAAATCGAACGGCTGGCCAAGGACCGTGACGACGAGCAGGCGATCCTCGACCGCAACGTCTACGGCCGCCTGGCCGAATTGCTGGAAGGCCGCCAGGGCATCGCCGGTCCGAAAGGCTTCAAGAAAGACACCAAGATCACCCGTGCGGTTCTCGAGGAGTATCCGCGCGCGCAGTGGTGGATGTTTGCTTCGCCGAACGACAAGATCATGGCGGAGATTGAAGCCATCCGGAAGCAATACGACGAGTCAAAAAAGCGGCTTGAGCAGCGCTTCCTGGACAAGGTTGAGAAGCTGCAGCGCGGCGACGAATTGCCGCCCGGCGTCATGAAGATGGTCAAAGTCTTCGTCGCCGTGAAGCGCAAGATCCAGCCCGGCGACAAGATGGCCGGTCGGCACGGCAATAAGGGCGTGGTGTCGAAGATCGTTCCGGTCGAGGACATGCCGTTCCTTGCCGACGGCACGCAGGTCGATATCGTGCTCAATCCGCTCGGCGTGCCGAGCCGGATGAATGTCGGGCAGATTCTGGAGACCCACCTCGGCTGGGCCTGCGCCGGCATGGGACTGAAGATCGGTGCCGCAGTCGACCTGTACAACAGCAAAAAGGACGCCAAGCCGCTCAAAGAGCTGTTGAAGAAAATTTACGGCGACGACGACACCATCAAGTCGCTCGACGAAAAAGGTCTGCAGGAGCTTGGCAGCAATCTACGTCACGGTGTGCCGATCGCGACGCCGGTGTTCGACGGCGCCAAAGAGGCCGACATCGAGAGCATGCTCGATCTGGCCGACCTCGATCATTCGGGGCAGGTGACGCTCTACGAC
>JBARER010000189.1:0-6502 GCA_049796395.1 Xanthobacteraceae bacterium | reverse complement strand
CGCCTTCGCCGTCTGCGACATGCTCGACCGCAATCCCGGAAAGAGCATGGCGGATCTCAAGAATGCGCTGCCGAAAACCTGGTCGTCGCCGACCATGTCGCCGCATTGCGCCGACGAGACCAAATATTCCGTGGTCGACGAGGTGGTGAAGCATTTCGAGAGCGAGCAGAAAAACGGCGGTAAGGTCGCCGGCCAGACGATCCGCGATCTGGTCACCGTCAACGGCGTGCGCGTGACCGTCGAGGACGGCACGTGGGGCCTGGTGCGCGCCTCCTCCAACAAGCCGGAACTGGTCGTCGTGGTCGAAAGCCCGGTCTCGGAAGCCCGCATGCGCGAGATGTTCAAATCGATCGACACGGTGCTGCGTACGCACAAGGAAGTCGGCGAATATAATCAGACAATCTGATCGCCCCGGCCGTGTCCGGCGCTCACACTTCGAATTCGAGGCTGACCCGACAACCGCCCGGCGCGTCGGAATAGGTCACCGGTGCGCCGAGGCCGCGCGCCATCGCCTGGATGATCCTGCTGCCGACGCCGGTGCCCTGGATCGGTCCGTCGCCTTGCCAGCCCACTCCATCGTCCTCAACAGTCAGCTTGATCTTGCCGACCGCGCTGTTGTGCAAGCGAACTCTAATTTCGCCCGCCTTGACGTCCGGGTAGGCGTATTTGAAGGCATTGGTGACGAGTTCGGTGACCAGCACGCCAATCGACACCGCCTTGTCCGTCGGCACCTCGGTCTGCACCGAGTCAAGCCGCACCGTCGAGGCGTGGCCCGCCTCCTTCAGTGTTGCTTCGATATCGCGCAGCAGGCTCGCCAAGTACTCGGAGATTTCCACCGAACGCACGTCCTGCGAAGTGTAGAGGCGCCGATGGACCCCGGCGATGGCGGTGATGCGGCCCTGGATTTCGTTCAGCGCAGTGCGCACCGAAAGCTCGTTCACCGTCCTGGCTTGCAGAGCGACCATGGAAGCGACCAGCGCCAGGCTGTTCGCAACCCGATGATTGACTTCGTGCAGCAGCATCTCGGCGCGATCCCTCGCCTCGCGGACTTCGCGCTCGGCGCGGTCGCGCTCGCGCTGCAATCTCGCCTTCTCGACCGCCTGATCGATCGCCGTACCGAGGAGTTCGAAGAACTCCTCGCCGACGGTCTTGAGCACGTAGTCGGTCGCACCGGCCTTGAGTGCCGCCACTGCGATGGTCGGCTCGGCCGCCGCCGTGACGTATACTACGGGGGGCGGCGCGATGAAGTCGCGCAGCGCCACCAGGAAATCGAGCCCAGTGCCGGTCGGCAGAAAATGATCGAGCGCGATCGCGTCGATGCCACCGGCGGCGAGCCGCTTGAGACCGGCCTCGCTCGACGCGACGTTTTCGACCTCATAGCCGCGCCGGCCCAAGCTCCGCTGAATCAGATGGGCTAGGTCCGGATCGTCATCGATGTAAAGGATTCGCGGCCGCTCGCTCGCCATGGCACTCAATCGGATTCCGGAACCTGCATGACGGCAAAGAAAAGCCCAAGCTGCCGGATGGCATTGGCAAAGCCTTCGTAATCGACCGGCTTGGTGATGTAGACATTGGCGCCGAGATCGTAACAGCGCTGGATTTCACGGCTGTCGTCCGTGGTGGTGAGCACCACCACCGGCGCCCGCTTGGTATGAACATTTGACTTCAGCTTTTCCAGGATATCGATGCCGGTCATGTCCGGCAGATTGAGATCGAGGAGGATCAGCAATTGGTGCCCGGAACTGACCGCGCCGGAGCCGTCCGCGCCGAGCAAATAGTGCAAAGCATCGGTACCGTTGCCGAACGGCACGATCTGATTGTTGACACCGGCCCGCCGGATGTTCTTTTCGATCAGCCGGGCATGTCCGTCGTCGTCTTCGATCATGACGATGACGACCGGTCTTGCTGTGTCTTGCACGTTAAGCGCCTCCCGTTTGCGTTGCGAGAACCGCACGCAGGTCGTGCGGCAAATCCAATTTCATCGTCGTGCCCTGCTCAACCTCCGACTGCAGCGTGATGTCGCCGCCAAGATTACGGACCATGGTGCGAACGTGGGCCAGGCCTATGCCCTCGCCCGGCTGATCCTGCGCACCCGACCGGCGGAAAAGGTCAAACACGCGCTCGTGGTCCTGCCGCGCGATGCCGCGGCCGTTGTCGTGCACCTCGACCAGGATGCGGCGAGCGCGATCCTCGCGCGCGCGAATCTCGACCCGCAGCGGCCGCGCCGGCGAACGGTACTTCACCGCATTGTCCAGAAGATTGCCGAATATCTGTTCGAGCGCCAGGCGGTCCGACACCAGCGCCGGCACCTTGGCGTCGATCTCGACGGTGCCACCGGCCTCGGTTACCTGGTGTTGCACATTCGCCGCGGCGGTCTGAAGCAATGCGTCGAGCCGAATCGGCTCGGGTTTCAACACCCGGCGTCCCTCACGGGAAAGCTTCAAAATAGCATTGATGAGGCCGTCCATCTTCCGGGTGGAGGAGCGGATAAAACTGATCGCTTCAGGAAGGTCCTCGAGTGCTGCAATGCGGGCATCCTTGAGCGCCTGGCTGCCGTCCGCCTGATCGGCTTCGCTCACGTATTTCTGGATCGCGGTCAGGCAGCCATCCAGTTCGCTAGTGAAACCCATGATATTAACCAGCGGCGCCCGCAGATCATGGGTCACGATATAGGCAAAGCGCTGGATTTCCTCATTGGCGCGGCCGAGGTCGGCGGTGCGCTCACGTACACGCTCCTCAAGACCCGCATTCAGTGTCTGCACCTCCTGCTGCGCCGCGATGAGTTGGCGCGTGTAGATGATCACCGCCCAGACGCAACCGCCGACGACCAAAATGATGGCGATCGCGCCGCCGATGGTGACCCATTTGAGCGCCGTGATGCTCGCGGTCTGATCCTGCACGGCCGTTTCGACGCGTGCATCGGCGGCGGTGATCAGGATTCCCAATTGCTGGCGCGCCCGATCCGTGAGTGCTTCGCCGCGGTCGCTTTTGACCAGAGCGAGCGCTTGCTCCCGCTGCCCGGCATCGTACAGGTCAATGGTCTGCTGCAGTTCCGCGAGCTTTCCGGTAACCGACTCGCTCAAGGCGGCAATAACGCCCTTTTGCTGCGGCTCGTCGGCCAACAGCGTACGGATGCGATCGAGTTGCCCCGGGATAGCGTCATACGCCGCCTTATAGGGTGCGAGATATTTGGGGTCGCCGGTCAGCAGATAGCCGCGTTGCCCAGTTTCGGCGTCGTCGAGGAAGCCGCGTAAATCCAGGATCGCCAACCTCTGCTGGCGCACGGCGGTCACGCTGTTAGCATAACCGCGCGTCTGCCCGGCCAGCCAAAGATTGACCCCCACGATGACCAGCAGCGCGGCAAGTCCGATAAAGATCGCGATCAGCGTTCTACGGACGAAGGAAATCTGAGAAATCGGCATCGGCGCCCGGGGTTTCAGATCGGTCTATATAGCAGCCTTCAGAAACGATCCACGCCCACGGAAGACCTGTTGGACGGAATGGAACTTTTTAAAACTCTGATCCGGATTACCTCTTAACGCGGGCACCGCATAAGACCAATTTTGTCAAAACCGGCTTTCCCAAAATCAACCTGCCCATGTGAAAAGACGTACTTCGCGGGCAGCCTTCGTTTGCGCCGAGCCTGGCACGGCCGAGCGGCGAGCGCCCCGATCAAGATGGAGATCGCTGACCTCTGAGAACCCGGCAGGAATGGCCTAGACCTCTTGGAAGACGTCCATCTCCATCACGCCGGGAAACATCGTGCGCCAGGTTTGCAGGAACGTCTGCATCCGCGCGTCGCCGGCCAGCCGCTGCCGATTCAGTTCCCAATCCTCATTGGCCTCGTACTCGATCTCCTGGATGAAACGCGCCGGATCGTCGACGTTCTGTAACAGCCGGACCTGGGCATTGCCGAACACCTGATAGAACGGCGCCGCCGCCTTGATCATGGCAATGAGCTGCGTGGTGTCCGTCGCCGGCAGCGTAAAACGCAATTGCAGGGTACGACGGACCTTTGGTTGTTCTTCGTTTGGCATTGCCTGGATTCCTTGGACTGCATTCCTTGAGCGCTCCCGGGAACGAACAAGAACACGGCGGACCGGGCCGATATTCCCGAATCCGCGCTTGGCCGTGCTCCATCATGCTCTATTTAAATGTGTCGCGGAACCGGTGCGCCGGATAAACGCCGAGGATTCGCAGCGACTTCGGCACCGAGACGAATTCGAGTTCCTCCAGCGCCAGCTCGAGCGCGCGGCTCTTCGGATGCCCGTCGACGTCGGCATAGAATTGGGTCGCGGTGAAGCTGCCGTCGACCATGTAGCTTTCCAGCTTGGTCATGTTGACGCCGTTGGTGGCAAAGCCGCCCAGCGCCTTGTAGAGCGCCGCCGGGATGTTGCGCACCTGGAACACGAAAGTGGTGATCACCCGCTTGTCCTTGCGTCCGGCCCATCTGGGCTCGCGCGCCAGAACGACAAAGCGGGTGGTGTTGTGCTTGGCGTCCGCGACGTCCTTTTTGAGGATGCGCAGACCATAGATTTTCGCCGCCAGCTTGGTCGCCAGCACCGCGCGGGAGATGTCGCCGCTCTCAGCCACTTCCCGCGCCGCTCCCGCCGTATCCGCGGCGACCACCGCCTTGAGTCTCAGTGCCCGGATGATGTTGCGGCATTGGCCGAGCGCGTGCACATGGCTTTCCGCCGTCTTGATCGTCTTGAGCGTGGCGCCCTTCGGCGCCATGAGCTGATGCTGCACCGGCAGAAACCATTCGGCGACGATATGCAGCCGCGACGCCGGCATCAGATGATGGATGTCGGCAACCCGGCCGGCGACCGAGTTGTCGATCGGAATCATGGCGAGCGCCGCCTTTCCGTTGCGGACCGCGGCGAAGGCGTCCTCGAAGGTCGGACAGGGCAGCGGCTCCATAGCCGGGTAAGCTTGGCGGCAGGCGATATCGGAGTTTGCGCCCGGCTCGCCCTGATAGGCGATGCAGGGACGCGCCCTCCTGCGGTGTATTGCCTTTTTCCGTTTCTTCATGCCGCGTGCGGTCCTCGACGTCCCGTTAGCATGGCGCGGGCCTTTTCCAAATCCTCCGGCGTATCGACGCCGAGCGGCACGGTATCGACGATCGACACGTCGATGCGCATGCCCGCTTCCAGGGCCCGCAATTGTTCCAGCTTTTCCCGGCGTTCGAGCGGCGACGGCGGCAGTGCAACGAACCGCTCCAGCGCCGCGCGCCGGTAGGCGTAGAGCCCGATGTGATGATAGAGCGGCCCCTCGCCGAAAGGCGCCGTGGCGCGGGTGAAGTACAGCGCCCGCAGCCGCGACGGCCCGACCGGCGTGCCGACGACCTTGACCACGTTGGGATTGCCGCGCTCCTCGGCGACTTTGATCTCGGCCGCGAGCGTCGCGATGTCGACGGCCCGGTCGGCGAGCGGAATAAGCGCGGCGCGAATCAGATCGGGCTCGATGGTCGGCAAATCGCCCTGCAGGTTGAGAACGATTTCGGTCCGGGCTTGCGAATCGAGCTTGCCCAGCGCCTCGAATATCCGGTCGGACCCGGATGCGTGATCCGGCCGCGTCATCACCGCGATGCCGCCCGCCTTATCCACAATCGCGGCGATCGCGGCCGAGTCGGTTGCGACCGCAACGCGACCGATCGCGGCGGCCTGCGCGCGGCGTAAGACATGCGCGATCATCGGCTCGCCGCCGATATCAGCGAGCGGCTTTCCCGGCAGCCTGGTCGCCGCCTCGCGGGCGGGGATAAGGATGAGAACGTCGGCCATCGTAATGCTGCGTGCTTATACGGGTTGCAAGAGGCGGGGCAAACTGGCTAATTGTGCACCGCCCACATCATTTCTCCCTGTGCGGAGCCTTCCCGCGATGGATTCCTTCGAAATCAATAAAGTTCTCGGCGCCTTGCTGGGGGCCTGCCTCATCCTCGTTGCCATGCATATCGCCAGCGAAGCGATTTTCACGCGCGAGGCGCCAGCCAAGCCGGGGTACGAAATCGCGGTGAAGGAACAACCGGCCGGAGGCGCCGCCGCGGCCGCCGTGCCGGCCGAGCAACCGATCGAGACCGTGCTGGCGAGCGCCTCGCCGCAGCACGGCGCTCAGGTCGCCAAGGAGTGTGAGGCCTGCCACAATTTGCAGGAAGGCCAGGGTCCCAAAGTCGGCCCGGATTTGTATGGCGTTGTCGACCGCCCGATCGCTTCGGTTTCCGGCTTCAACTACACCGACGCTATAAAGGGCGCCGCGAAGACTTTGGGCGGCAAGTGGACGTTTGACGCGCTGAACAAATGGCTGACCAAGCCCAGCGCGGTTGCGCCCGGAACCGCCATGACCTTTGCCGGCCTCTCCAGCGAAAAGCAGCGCGCCGACGTCATCGCCTATCTCGATACGCTCTCGCCCCATCCGGTGCCGTTGCCGAAGGCTGCCGAAACGCCGCCGGCGAAACCCGAAGCCGCGGCCGCAGCCGCCCCGGCTGCAGCACCGGCCAACCCGGCAC
>JBARER010000188.1:0-8439 GCA_049796395.1 Xanthobacteraceae bacterium | reverse complement strand
CCCAGATCGCGAAAGCCGCCGCGGTGGTGCCAGGCGTTACGCCGATGGTGCGGATTCCGGTCAACGGCGTCGAGATGGCGCAATGGCAGGCCAAGCAGGCGCTCGACATGGGCTGCTACGGCATCGTGTTTCCGCATATTTCGACGGTCGAGGAGGCGGCCAACGCGGTCGGCGCCTGCCGCTACCCGCGGCTGAAATCCGCCGAGCATTTCGAGCCCGCCGGCATTCGCGGCGACGGGCCGACCACCGCGGCGCGCTACTGGGGTTTGAGCCAGCAGGATTATTATCAGAAGGCCGACGTCTGGCCGCTCAATCCGCAGGGCGAGATTTTCTGCATTCTTCAGATCGAGGATACCCGCGGCGTCGAAAATCTAGACGCCATGCTCAAGAGCGTGCCCGGCATCGGCTGCATCTTGATCGGCGAAGGCGATCTGTCGCAGGAGCTCGGCTATCCCCGGCAATACGAGCACAAGACCGTGCTCGAATGGATGAAGCGCATCGTCGACACCTGCAAGAAGCACAATGTCGTGGTCGGTCACCCGCATGTCGAGCAAGGCAACGCCGAACGCATCGTCAAGGAAGGCTACCGTTTCCTGATGTGCGCGCCGGTGCAGAGCTACGGCCACTTCGAAGCAGCGCGGAAATTCTCCGGGCGCACCTAAAGCGCCAAAGCGGGACCAACAAACAAGGCCAAACAAACAAAGCGCGCCGGGTTACACGGCGCATTGCACAGTGCTGGTCTGTGATATGTCGGATGACGGTAAAGGCCCAATAACCTCAGCGCTCGGCATCGTGGAACCGGGTATCTGTACCGGCCTTAAATCTCTCATAAGGTTCCCGGATTAAGAAAAGCGAGGCAGAAGGTCTCGGAGGCGCCAGTGACGCTGATTGTTAGA
The DNA here is from genome assembly GCA_049796395.1 of Xanthobacteraceae bacterium. Taxonomy (GTDB): domain Bacteria; phylum Pseudomonadota; class Alphaproteobacteria; order Rhizobiales; family Xanthobacteraceae; genus BOG-931. Next base: position 7,543 of record JBARER010000188.1, on the reverse strand, counting down.
TTCCTCAAAGACGAAACCGCCGCGACGGCGATCGAATATGGTCTCATCGCGGCCGGCATCGCGGTGGCCATCATCACCGTGCTGAATGGTCTCGGCTCCAAATTGAAAACCACCTTCTCATCAGTTTCGGCGGCGCTCAAATAGCGCCTAAATTACGCGTCATGGTCCAGGCTTATTTGCTCGAGCATATCTTTTAGGAAGCCCGATATCCGCCCTCGGACCAAGTCCGGGGTAGGCATTTTCAGGATCACGCTCTATCCCCGCTTTCGCTGGGCATAAAAAGCTGTCATTAGCTACTCTCGCTAAAGCTGTAGCCAAACGCAGCTGCCGGGATAAATGGAAATGGGGCCGGTCGACCTTTTCGCCATTGTGCTGGCGCTGGCGGTCCTGATCGGCTGCGTCAACCAGGTCTCCTTTAAGCTGCCGCTGGCAATCGGCATGTTGCTCGGGTCGCTGGTCGTCTCGCTCGTTATCGTCGCCAGCGATCATGTTCTCCACCTGCATGTCATGCGCTGGTTCCGCGGCACTCTCGGCGCGGCCGACCTGCCGCATGCCTTTCTCAATGGCGCGCTGGCGCTATTGTTGTTCGCCGGCAGCCTGCATGTCGACGTCGCCGAGCTAAACCGGCGTCGCCAAGTGATCGTTTTGCTCGCCACCGTGAGCGTGATCGTCTCCACGCTGATTTTCGGCTATGCGATGTGGGCGCTCACCGGTTTCGGCGCCGCCATCCCGCTGGTCTGGTGCCTGGTGCTGGGCGCCGTGCTGGCGCCGACCGACGCCGTCGTTATCGAGAGTCTATTGCGCGCGACCGGGCTGCCGGCGCGGCTGCGCGCCGCCATCGTCGGCGAAAGCCTATTCAACGACGGCGCCGGCGTGGTGCTGTTTCTTCTCGCCCTCGGCGTGACGCAGGGCGCCGTCATTCACATCGGTGACGGCCATGTCTTCATCGCGCTCGTTCGCGAGATCGCCGGCGGCGCGATCGTCGGCGTGCTGGCCGGCTGGCTGGCGGCATGGCTGCTGCGCCGGATGGACGACGACGGTCTGCAGCTGCTGATTTCGCTCGCGCTGGTGCTCGGCTGCTATCGGCTCGCCGTGCTGGCCGGCCTGTCCGGACCGATCGCGGTGGTCGCCGCCGGCCTGTGTCTGAATTCGCCGTCGCCGCGGCTCGGCATGACGCCGGATGCGCGCGCCGTGCTGATCGGCTTCTGGTCGCCGCTCAATGCGATCATGAACACCATGCTGTTTCTGCTCATGGGGCTGCAAATCATGAGCCTGGTGGTGGCGCCAACCGATCTTCTGCTGATTGTGTTCGCGGTGCCGCTCGCCGTGGTCGCGCGCCTCGTCAGCGTCGCGCTGCCCGTTGCAGTGAGTAGCGAGACGATCGCCGAAAAATGGCGCACGACGGTGGTGCTCACCTGGGCCGGACTGCGCGGCGGCATTTCGATTGCGCTCGCTTTGACGCTGCCGGTCTCGCCGTGGCGAACCCAGTTATTGGTGGTGACCTATGCCGTGGTCGTCTTCACCATCGTCGTGCAGGGCTTGAGCTTCTCGCGGGTTCTGGGCGCCGCTTACAGCGGCAGCAAGAGCTTAAGAGCCTGACCCGCTGGTTTTTGCCTTGCTCGCCTGTTCGCTCTCCTGCTGCAGATAGGCGATGATGTCGCGGCGTGACGTCGCCTCCAGCACGCGGATCGGCATTTTCACGCCGGGAACGAATTGCTGCGGCCCGGCGAGCCAGTGATCGAGATTGTCCGCCGTCCAGGTCAGGTCGGCGCTCTTGAGCGCCGGCGAATAGGGATAGCCGGCGAGCGAGCCGGCCTTGCGTCCGACGACGCCGCCCAGCATCGGACCGAACTTGTTGGCCTCGAGCGCGTGGCAGGCGGTGCAGCGCTCGGTGAACAGTTTCTCGCCATGAGCGGGGTCGGGCGGCGCGCCGGGAAGGAAACGGGACAAGTCCCGCGCGTTCGCAGGATCAGCCGAGCGGAAAAATGTATAGGCCAGCGTGATGGTATCGATGTCGCGCAGCTCCGGATCCTTGCCGAAGGCCGGATCGACGAAGAACACCACGGGCATATCGATCTTCTGATGCGGGTCGAGCCGCTCCTCGGTGAAGCAGAAGCATTGGATCTTGTCGAAATAGGCACCCGTCTGCAGCGGCGTGACATTGAACGTCGCGTGCCCGACGATCGGCTGATCGCTGGTGTTCTCGGCCGAGAAATAAACCAGCTTCTGCTCGCCGAGATGCACCTTGACGGCGCGCTGCTCCGGCACGAAGCGCCATGGCAGGCTCGGCTCGACATTGCTGTCGAACTGCACTGTCACGACCCGCTTGGCGATGGCCGCGGTGTCCTCGTTCACGCGCTGCGTCGTGCCGCCGAGCCCGGTGGCGCCGCAGAACACGCGATAGAGCGTCGGCGAATAGGCGACGAGCCCGAGCATGATGCCGATCGCGACAAGGCAGGGCGCAATCACACGTAGGTTGCTTTTTTTCCGGCTGTCCATCGCTTCGTTCCAGCGCCCGGCGCATCAACCGTTGCGGTTGCGGCTTCATAATGGCGGCAAGGCGCTGCAGACATGCGGCGTTTTGTCCGCGACGTCAGCCTAGCCACCGAGCAATGCCGCTTCGAACGCGCTGGCGATCGCCTGCTTGCTCTTGCCGGCGCGGGCAGCGTCGCCGATCACGGCGATCTTCTGACCGGGCTGCGCCAAGGCTTTGAAGCGCCCGCCGGTGGCCCGCCGTCCGCGATAATAGAACCAGTCGCGCAGCGCCGGCAGCGCGAACAGCCGCTTCAGGCCAGGCGCACGCGCCAGGCCGCGATCGAGCATCCATTCGGCGAGCGGTCCCAGCCCGAAACGATAGTCGGCGCCGGTGGCGACGACGATGCGGTCGAACGGCGCCAGCAATCCGGGCAGAGCGTCGACGTCGGTCGAAAGCCTTAAAGCCACACCCTTCATCCGGCAGGCCGCGGCAAGATCGGCGATGTAGCGCGTGAAGCTTTGCGGGTTGGCCTCGACGTCCTGGTAAAGCGGCGCCTTGCCGGCGTAACGAAAACTGCCGCCGGGCTCGGCATTCTTCTCGAACACCGTGACGCTATTCCCCTCGGCGACCAGCGCCGCATAAGTGAGCCCGGCCGGTCCGGCGCCAATGACGGCAATGCGTTCGCCTTGCGGCGGCTGCGGCGCGGCAAACAGGCTTTCGCGGCCGGCGGCACCATTGACCACGCAACCGATACGCGCGCCGCTCCGCATCTCGTTGATGCAGGTGTTGCAGGCGAGGCAGCGCCGGATCGGCTCGCCGCGCGCCACCTTGTCCACCCATTGCGGATCGGCGATCAGCGTGCGGCCGAGCGCGATGAAATCGGTCTTGCCGGTCTCGACCGCCGCTTGCGCCGTCGCGGGATCGCCGAGCCGGCCGACCGCGATCACCGGCACGTTGATCTGCTGTTTCACGTCGGCGGCAAAATCGAGAAAGGTCGCGTCGGGAAGATTCATCGGCGGCAGCACCACCTGCGCCGACGGTAGCGAGCGATAATGGCCGGCGGTGACGTGCAGTGCATCGCCGCCGGCCGCCGCCGCCCAGATCGCGATCTGGCAGCCTTCGCTGTAGGGCAAGCCGCCGGCAAAGAAATCCTCGACCGAGAGCCGATAGATCACGCCGAGGCCCGGCACCGCCGCCTTCACCGCGCGTAAGACTTCGAGTCCGAAGCGGGCGCGGTTTTCCAATGAGCCGCCGTATTCGTCCGTGCGGCGGTTTTCGAACGGCGCGTGGAATTGCGAAATCAGATAACCGTGCGCGGCATGGACTTCGACGCAATCGAATCCGGCCGCGCTCGCGCGGCGCGCCGCGGCAACATAGGCGGCCGTGGTCTCGGCAATCCGCTCCTTGGTCATCTCCTGCGGGATGATAGTCTCGAAGGTGGTTTCGTAGACCGGATGCGGAATGGCCGACGGCGCAATCGGCTCCTCACCGCAAATGTCGACGCGGGTGTGGCCGCCGCCGTGGCCGAGCTGAATCGAGGCCTTGGCGCCGCCGTCATGGATGGCGCCCACAAGCCGGGTAAGTCCGGGAATGAAGCGGTCGTCGTAAATGCCGACCTCGTGGCGGCGATGGCGGCCGCATTTTTCCGGCGATGCCATCTCGACTGTAATGAGGCCTGTGCCGCCGCGCACCCGCGCCAGGTAATAGGCAACGCTGTCGTCGGTGACAAAACCTTCGGCGTCCGCCGTGCGCGTCGTCATCGGCGGCATGACGATGCGATTTTTGATTTCGACCGGCCCGATGCGCGCCGGCGTGAGGAGGATGTTGGTCATTGCAATGTCATCGTCCGCGAAGGCGGACGATCCAGTAAACACTACCGACTGAGTTCATGTCGTTACCATTTGATGCTTACTGGATGCTCCGCCTTCGCGGAGCATGACAATTCAAATCGTCGGAATCTCGCCGCCGTCGAGATCGATGGTGGCGCCGTGCAGCCAGGTACCGCGCTTGGAGGCGATGAAGGTGACGAGGTCGGCGACATCCTCGACGGTGCCGAAGCGGGTGATGCCGAACCCTTTGCACATTTCCTTGCGCGCTTTCTCCTCCGGCCAGCCGGTGCGCTCCATCTCCGCCTTGATGCGCCGCCATAGCCGGTCGGTTTCCACCATGCTCGGATGAATGCAGTTGACCTGCACGCCCTCCTCCTTGCCGCGGTCGGCGAGGCATTTGGCAAACGCGGCGACCGCGGCGTTAACCGACGCGCCGATGGTGAATTCCGCCGTGGGTTTGCGTCCGCCGGTGCCGCCGATCGCAATGAGCGAGCCGCGCCGCTCTTTGAGCAGCGGCCACGCGGCGCGCGCCAGCCGCACATGGGCGAAGAATTTCAGCGCATAGCCGTCTTCGAAATCGGCGTCGGTCAACGCAAGGAAATCGCCACGCTTGGTGGCGCCGGCGTTATTGACCAGAATGTCGAGCCCGCCAAGATCGCGCCTTGTCTGCTCGATCAATTTCTCCGCCGCGCCTTGCTGACGCAGATCAAGCACCGCGACGGCGGCGCGGCGGCCAGCTTTGCGGATTGCCTCGGCGATTTCGTTGAGCGCCGCCTCGTCGCGGCCGTTCAGCATCACGTCGCAGCCCTCGGCGGCCAAAGCCAGCGCGATGCCGCGGCCGATGCCGCGGCTCGATCCGGTCACCAGCGCGACCTTATCTTTCAGGCCCATTTCCATTTCGATTGCTTCCTAATATTCGATCTTCAAGCCGAGCTTCTTGACCAGCGCCGCCCACTTGCCTTCCTCGCGCTTGATGTTCTGGGCATATTCCTCCGGCGTCGACGGCGCCGGATCGCTGCCGGCGGCAATCAAGCGTTTTTTCACGTCGTCGGAGGCGAGCATCTTGCGCAGCGCCGCATTGAGCTTATCGACGATCGGCCGCGGCGTTCCGGCCGGCGCCACCACGCCGTAATACTGCACCGCCTCGAATCCCGGCAGGCCGGATTCGGCGGCGGTCGGCACGTTCGGCAGCGCCGCCGAGCGGGTTGCGGCCGCGACCGCAAGGCCGCGCAACTGGCCGGCCGCGATCTGGCTGACCGAAGCCGGGATGGTGTTGAAGCCGAGCGGCACATGATTGCCGAGGAGATCATTGGTCAAAGGTCCGGTGCCTTTATAGGCGACAGTCGTGATATCGACGCCGCCCATCATGTTGAACAGCTTGGCGGCGAAATAATTGAGCGTCGGCGCCGGCGGCGTGCCGGCGGCGAGCTTGCCCGGCTCTTTCTTGGCGAGCGCGATCACCTCGGCCAGCGACTTCGCCGGCAGCGACGGATTGGCATCGACGATGATCGGCGTCGAAGCGACGAGACCGACCGGCGCGAAATCGGTGTTGACGTCATAGCCCGGGTCGGGACCGAGACTGATCCCGGTCAGCATCATGCCGATCGTATAGCCGTCCGGCGCTGCTTTCGCGATGTCGCGCGTGCCGATCATGCCGCCAGCGCCGCCGCGGTTCTCGACGACGAATTGCTGGCCGAGCGCCGCCGAAAGATACTGCGCCACCAGCCGCCCCATGAAGTCGACCCCGCCGCCGGCCGGATAAGGAACGATCACGGTGACCGGACGGGCCGGATAGTCGTCGGCTATTGCGGCACGCGGCGCGGCGAAAGCCAAGACCGCGATCAGCGCGATTATCGCCGAACCGGCCGCAAGGACACGATGTAACATTATAGTTTCCTCCCCGCGGCACTATAGCTCCGGGCGGCGGGCATGCGCTACATTGCCGGCGCGAAGACAGGGAGCGACGTCATGCGGTTTGGTCTTTTTGGCAGCGCCACGGCCCGCCACGGCGGACCGGACGTCGACTCCGGCCAGGGCTACCGGCAATTCGTCGATTACAATATCGAGGCCGAAGCGCTCGGCTATCATTCGACCTTCCTCGTCGAGCATCACTTCACCGGCTTTGGCCAGGTCTCGGCAAGCCTCGCGCTGCTGACCTGGGTGGCGGCGAAGACTAAGACGCTGCGGCTCGGCACCGCCGTGCTGGTGCTGCCGTGGCACAATCCGGTGCTGCTCGCCGAGCAGGCGGCGACCATCGATCTTTTGTCCGGCGGCCGGCTCGATTTCGGCGTCGGCAAGGGCTATCGCCACAACGAATTTCACGGCTTCTGCGTGCCGATCGCGGAAGCCGATGCGCGTTTCAACGAAACGCTCGACGTGGTCGTGAAATCCTGGACCGCAAAGCAGCGCTTCTCGCATCACGGCAAGTACTGGAATTTCGAGGACATCATCGTCGAGCCGCCGACGGCGCAAAAACCGCATCCGCCGATATGGATGGGCGCCGGCTCTCCGGACTCGATCCGTCAGGTCGCCACCCGTGGCTATAACCTGTTGCTCGATCAATTCGCTTCGTTCGAGGCGGTCGCCGAACGCATCGCCATCTTCAAGCAAGCCGTGGAAGAGCGCGGCCGCGTTTTCGATCCCTCGGAGGTCGGCGTGGCGCGCGCTTTCTATGTTGCCAAGAACCAGGCCGACAAGGAGGCCGCGCTCGAACGGCGGATGGACGCGCAGCGCCGGCTCGAGGCGATTTCGAGCGCGCCCGATGGCACCAAGAGCAAAGCCAGCATCATGGCCTATTCCGATACCCGCGAGGCGAGCGAGGACAGCGCGCTTTACGGCACGCCGGACGAAATCGCGAAGAAGCTCGAACGACTGCGCGCACTCGGCGTCGACTATCTTCTGCTCAACGGCGGCGGACTGGGGCTCGACAAAGCCAGCGACAATCTCAGCCGCTTCGGCCGCGAAGTGATGCCGGCCTTCGCCGATGCCGCACGAGCGCGCGTAGCGGGGTGATTTTATTCCGCTCATTCCCGCGAAGGCGGGAATCCGGAGGGTATACCGGTCCATAAACCATCGTTTTCCGCGGGAACGACGGTGGCAATTCTCTCGTTATCGTGCGTGCGCCAAAGCGCGTAACGCGGCGAGAAAACTATGAAACGTCCAGGACTGATCGCACTCACCGTCGCTTTGGCGATGGGGCTGGCAACACCGACTTGGGCTGCGGGGGGCGGCGGTGGCG
>JBARER010000187.1:0-3867 GCA_049796395.1 Xanthobacteraceae bacterium | reverse complement strand
TGATCGGTTTGCACCGGGCGCTCTGTGTGTATTCCTTCGTGCATCGCGGCACGCCGGAACGTCCGGGGCTGGTGCTCGGCCTCGATCGCGGCGGAATGTGCCGCGGCATCGCCTATCGCGTCGCTGCCGCGGCGCGGGCGGCGACCATTGCGTATTTGCGCGGGCGCGAGCAGGTGACCACGGTCTATCTGGAAACCATGCGGCAGATCGAGCTCGAAGATCACGCGCGGACCCGGCTGCGGGCGTTGTGCTACATCGTCGACCGCAGTCATGTTCAATACGCTGGCCGGCTGCCGCTCGCCGAAAGCGTGCATCACGTGCGGCAGGGGCATGGCAAATCGGGGCCGAACCGCGATTACGTGCTGGAGACCGTCACCGCGCTCGAGGCACTCGGCTATCGCGAGACCGATTTGCATCTCATCGCCGCGCAATTGCAGGGCGTTCATCAAACCGATAACGGCGAACGGTAACTACCGGTGGCCGATTGCCGCCTCGTCGAGAAGCCGCCGGCTTGCCGTCTCAATGTCGCTTTGCAGCCGCGCGAAAAACGCGCTTTTGTCGAGACCGGGCGGTATCGGCGCCAAAAACTCCGCGACGATGGTGCCGGGCAGGCGCAGCCACGATCGGCGCGGCCAGAACACTCCGGAATTCAGCGCCAGTGGCACGATCGCAACGCCAGCCTTGCTGTAGAGGTGAATGATACCCGGCCGATAGCTCGGTTCGGCGCCCGGCGGACGTCGCGTCCCCTCGGGAAAAATAACGATCTGGCGCGGGTAGGCGCCGGACAGCGCTTTCAGCGATCGTGCCGTCATGCGAGCGAGCGCCGCCATGCCGGCGTTCCGATCGATCGGGATAAGCCCGGCTTTGCGCAGGTACCAGCCGAACAGCGGCAGCCACATCAATTCGCGCTTGAGGACGTAGGTCGGATCGGCAAGCACCGCGTAAAGCGAAAACGTTTCCCACAGCGATTGGTGTTTGCAGGCGATGATGGCCGCACCGCGCGGGATGTGTTCGGTGCCGCGCCATTCCACTTTGGTGCCGCAGACGACGCGAAGGAGCCAAAGGCTCGTGCGAGCGTAGGAGCGGATGAAGATGCGCAGGCACGGATAGGGCAGAACGAACGTCGGCAGCGCCACGATCATGTGAACGGTCAGGTTCACATAGAACAGCGCGTTGAAGACGGCCGATCTGGCGTAAGTCGTGGAGGAAGGCACGGCAATCCTGTGAGCGAAAGAGTGTTCAGGCTTGGCGAATGGCGCGTGTCGACAATTCGCTCGTCGTGTCAAAGACATCGAACCGCATGCGCACCTTGGCGGCAAGGTATTTGAGATATTCCGACAGCACCAATCGCGCGGTGTCGCCGCTCGACCACCATGGGTCGATGCGCAACCGGTCGGATACGACCGGGAACGGAATGAGCGTGTCGTCCGGCAACTGGTGCGAAAGCTCGGCGAGCGCGCGCGGCATGTGATACGCCGACGTGACGACAATCAGCGAATGGAAACCGTGCGCCGTCGCCCACCGGCGGGCCTGCACTGCATTGCCGTAGGTGTTGAGCGCCGAGTAGTCGAGGTCGACGCAGCAGGCCAAGAGCTGGTTGTAGCTGACAACCTCGCGGGCGATATCGGTTGTCGTGGTGTCCGGGTTGACCCCGGTAATCAAGAGCCGCTTGCCGCGGCCGGTGGCAAGCAAGTGCAGCGCATCGCTGACCCGCTCGGTGCCGCCGGTCAAAACCACGATGCCGTCGGCGTCGCCGTTGAGCGCGACCTGGCGGCTGGGCAAGAGCCAGACGAAGCCGAAAAATCCAAGCAGCAGCAGGAACGCACAAAGCGCCCCAAGCTTGACGACAGCCGACCTGATACGCCGCGTCCTGACCGCGCTCTTAAGGCTGAGCATATTGGCGCGCGTTCCCCGCTGGGCTGCAGTGCCGGAATCAAAAGTCTCGCGACGCGATTATAACGGCGATTTCGGCCGCAATTTGAAGTCACTCGAAAGATTTCAGGGTCTGATTGACGATGCGGCGTGACGTCAAGGCGGTGACCCCGGCCATGAGCACGATCAGGATCAGAATGGTCACGAAGCCGGCCGGCCCGACGGAAAAGCTGCCGAACAGCACGGCCGCTTCCTGTCCGCCCGCGGTGCCGGACAGCCATGCGTCGATTGCCCCAAGGATGCCAAAAAGTATCAAGGCGATGCCGCCGCCGATGGCGCCGCCTTTGAGGCCGAGAATAAGGAAATGACGCTGGAATTGACTGGCGACGAAGGCGTCGGTGGCGCCCACGTAATGGAGCACCTCGACGATTGGCCGGTTGGTGGCCATCGCGCCTCGGGTCGCAAACGTGACCGATAGCACGGTGACGATAACGACCAGCACGAGTATCGCGATGCCGGCCACGATCGCCGTCTCGGCCATGTCGCGCATGCGGTCGATCCAGCCGCGATGATCGTCGAGGCTCGCGCTCGGCACCTGGGCGGCGAGAGCCGAGCGTAAGGCGTTGAAATCGGGGGATGCGTCGGGCCCGAGCTTGACTACGATCATCCGTGGAATCGGCAATTCATCGAGACTGAGGCCGGAGCCGAGCCAAGGTTCGACCAGCTGCTCCGACTGCTCTTTGGTGTAGGCACGAACGTCGGCAACACCCGGAGCGCCGCGGGCGAGCGCGACGGCCGCGCGCACGTCGGCGTCCATGGTGCGGCCGGCTACCGGCTTGATCTGGATGGTGACTTCGCGGCCGACCGCGGTTTGCCAGCCGCTCGCCGAAGCGACCGCCATTGCCACGGCTCCCGCCGTCAGCGCGGCGAGAAAGGTCATGATGGCGACAACCGCCGTCAGCGAACGGCCGGCAATCGATCCACCCGGCACGATGGGCGTCCAATTCTGCGGCATCAGAACGCGCGCCGGCACCCGGGACCGCGCGTCCCAGGGTTCCGTCATGGCCTTGACCGGCTCAATCGTAGACATGCAAACGGCCTTCGTGCAGCACCAGGCGGCGGGCGTCGTATTCGTCCATCAGCGCGATATCGTGCGTGGCGATCACGACCGAGGTGCCCGATTTGTTGAGCTCGATGAACAGCCGCAGCAAACGTTGACCGAGATTCGGATCGACGTTGCCGGTCGGCTCGTCGGCGAGCAACAGCTCCGGCCGGGAGATGACGGCGCGGGCGATTGCGGCACGCTGTTTTTCGCCGCCGGAAAGCACTTGCGGCAATGCCGACATGCGTTCTCCGAGCCCGACCCACTGCAGCAATTCGACGACTTCGGCGCGGTAGCTGAGCTCGTCGTGGCCGAGTACGCGCAAAGGCAGCGCCACGTTTTCGTAGGTGGTCATATGTTCGAGCAGCCGGAAATCCTGAAAGACGATGCCGATGCGGCGGCGCAGTGTCGCGCGGGCGTCCTTCGTCAAGCTCGCGGTGTCGAGGTCGAACATGGAAATCAGTCCACGCGTCGGCTTGAGCGACAAGAAAAGCATACGAAGAAGCGATGTTTTGCCGGCGCCGGAGGGTCCGGTCAGGAACTGAAACGAGTGGCTGTCAATGCGGAAACTGAGGTCGCGCAAAACCTCCGAGCCGAGCCCGTAACGCAAGCCGACATTCTCGAAGCGGATCACGCGACCCTCCAATCAAGTCCCGCCTCGCGGCTGGCGTCGGCCGGTCGGCGCACTGATTCGCCGTTCCGACGGTAATTTAGCATTCCCCGACGGCCGGCACGCCCGGGCCGATTTGGTTTCCAATTCGTTAACGGATCGTCGGCTAGCCTTATCCAAGGTCTTGCGCGTTCCGATTCGCCGATATGGCCCCATGCTGATCGTCTGCCCAAACTGCGCCACTTCCTACGATGTCGATGCGGCAAGCCTACGGCCTGACGGC